>CANSCI010000081.1 GCA_947645355.1 uncultured Dorea sp.
AATGAGAAATGGTGCTGGGAATGAATCCCAGCACCAACTTTGTCTACAGTCTGTAATAAATCTTTATTTATTTACACTTTTACAATATACTCTCCTTATTGCCAGCTTTCCAATAGTTTTTTATAATATACAAGCCGATTTATTGATTGTATCTATAAAATAATAACAGGGGACGTAGTAAAGTTAAACTTTACTACGTCCCCTGTTATTATTTTGTCAATATCCTGCCCACTGCCGCTTTCCAGCCCTCATACTTCTTCTCTCTGACCTCGCCGGCCATCTCCGGCTCATATTTCACGCGCTTCAGCCGGCCAAACACACTCTCGTCCCACACGCCCAGCGCAAGCCCTGCGGCGTAAGCCGGTCCGATCCCGGACAGTTCCTCGGAATCCGGTACCTGTACGGCTGCCTCCGCGATATCGCTCTGGAACTGCATGAGGTACGTGTTTTTCGTCGGTCCGCCGTCCACCCGAAGTTCGTCCACCTTTACTTTGGCGTCCTCGCTCATCGCTTTCACAATGTCCGTGATCTGGTAAGCGATACACTCCACACCGGCCCTCACTACCTCGGCCTTTCCGGTAGTTCTCGTCATGCCCACAATGGCCGCCGTCGCCCGGCTATCCCAGTACGGCGCCCCCAGACCGGAAAATGCGGGAACCAGATACAGGCTGTCATCTTTTACCGCCTGCTCTGCCAGAAGCCCTGTCTCTCCCGGAGATTCTATCAGCTTCAAGTCGTCTTTGAGCCATGTAATCACGGCCCCCGTATAATTCAGATTCCCCTCCAGCACATAATTTACTTTTCCGCCCATACTCCATGCAAGGGAGGTCACCACCCCATGAGTGCTGAGCACCGGCTGCTCTCCGATATTCATCATAATTGAAGACCCTGTACCGTAAGTGGCTTTTGTCATACCCGGTTTGCGGCATCCCTGCCCAAACAGAGAGCCGTGGGAATCACCAAGCACCCCGTGGATCGGAACCGGACGCTTGAGCAGTCCGTCAAAATCCGTCTCCCCATAGTACGCGTCAGAATCACAGACCTGTGCCATGTTCTTCGGGTCAATTCCAAACAGCCTGCAGATCTCCTCATCCCATTTCAATTCAAATATATTAAAAAGCTGCGTGCGGGAGGCATTGGAGTAATCCGTCTTATAGGACCTGCCGCCTGTCAGCTTATATACGACCCAGGTGTCGATGGTTCCGTGGCAAATCTCGCCTCTCTCTGCCTTCTCTGCGGCTCCCTCTACATTTTCCAGGATCCACGCAATCTTAGACGCCGGAAAGTACGGCGACAGATTCATCCCCGTCTTCCTGCGGATGTTCTCCGCCTCATTTTTTATCTCCGGGCGCTCACAGATATCTACCGCGCGGGAACACTGCCATACGATAGCATTCCCGAGAGGCTCGCCCGTCGCCTTATCCCAGGCAAGGGAAGTCTCCCGCTGGTTGCTGACTCCCACCCCAACTATTTTGTCCCGGTCAATATCTTCCGTCAGCCTTGTCACAACGTCGATTACGTTGGCGTAGATCTCCGAGGGATCATGGGAAACCCACCCTTTCTCATTAATCATCTGCTTATGGGGTTTATCCGTACGCCCGATCAGGCTTCCGCTCTCATCAAACAAAAGCGCTTTCGTCCCCTGCGTACTCTGGTCAATACTGACAATATATTTTTCTGCCATAATTAGAATCCTCTTATTCTCCGTGTACAAACTATAATTCTGCTTTCAATACTTCCTCCCTCAGCGGGATCGAAGCCGTCGCCCCCTGCCTTGACACCGCGATGGCGGACGCTTTCGCCGCCAACTTAAGCCCCTCCGGAACCGGCAGTCCTTCAAGCACGGACGAAATAAAATACCCGGTAAATGTATCGCCGGCCGCAGTCGTATCCACCGCTTTCACCGGATAGATCCCCTGCCGGTACTGCTCCTCCTTGTACTGATACACGGAGCCGTCTCCTCCGAGGGTCAGCACCACCTTCGCTTCCGGATAGATCTCTTTTAATTTCTCAAGAATCGCATCTGTTTCTTTCTCGCCGGTAACCTGGCTGCCCTCCACCTCGTTAAGCAGGAACATAGAGATCTTGCTGAAATCACATGCATCCAGCGCGCTGTCGTACGGGGACGGGTTCAGGATAATCATCATCCCGGCCTCATATGCTCTGTCTATGATATAATCCAGCAGGTTCACCTCATTTTGAAGGAGCAGAATATCCCCTTTCACAAAATGTGAAAGCACCTCGTCCACATACTCCTTCGTAATACTGCGGTTTGCCCCGCCGAAGAGCAGAATACAGTTCTGTCCGTTCTTGTCCACCTGGATAATGGTATGGCCGGACTTCCCGGGTATACTTTTAATAAAATCTGTTTTTACGCCGCCTTCCCTGCACGCATCAAGGAGAACGCCGCCCTCCTCGCCGATCATCCCCGCATGATACACAGGAACGCCGGCTTTGGCCAGCGCGATGGACTGGTTCAGTCCTTTCCCGCCGCAGAACGTAGTCATACCACAAGACGCCAGGGTTTCCCCCGGCGTCACCATATGGTCGACGGAATATACATAATCCAGGTTTAATGATCCAAAATTCAATACTTTCATATATTATTCCTCTCGATTTCCTCTTATGCGGGGAATGCAACTCCCGCCCTTAAGATAATGTTCGGATAAGGAGTAAACTCTCCCGTACGAACCGCAAATTTAATGTTTTTTGTTCTCTCTTTCAGTTCTACGTGGCTGACCATCTCGGATTCCACATCCGGAAGCTTTTCACGGATATAGGAAAGAAGAACTTCATTCTTCTCCACAATCTCTTCCGCCACCGTATAGAACTCGACTTCCGCCTCGTCAAGCACAGCGTCCATTGTTTGTCGGAAGGTCGGAACGCCTCCGCAAAGGGCAAGATCAACAATCTCTACCCCCTTGGGGATCGGCATGCCGCCGTCTGCGATCATAAACTCATCTTTATGTCCGAGCCCTGCGATCAGACCAGCCAGCCGGGCATTGATAATTCCTCTTTTTTTCATGTCCTCACCTTTGATTATTTATTTTCGTTGCGTGCCTGAAGCGCCATCTTCGCCTGAAGATTCCTCTGTACCTGGTCGATAATGACAGCAATAATGATCACGAGACCTCTGATGATCTTCTGCCAGAACTCTGTGACACCGCACATGGTCATACCGTCATTGATCACACCGATGACGAACGCACCTACGATCGTCCCGCCGATGGTTCCCACACCGCCTGCCATAGACGTTCCGCCCAGTACAGACGCTGCAATAGCGTTCATTTCCCAGGACTCTCCCGTCTTCGGCGTCGCAGATACCAGCTGGGAAGTAGCGATAATACCTACCACCGCAGAACAGAACCCAGAAAAAGCATATACCCAGATCTTCACCCTGTCAACCTTAATACCGGACAATTTAGAAGCCTTCTCATTGCCTCCGATAGACAGTACATGCCAGCCAAACGGAGTCTTCTTCAATATCAGGCCTGCAATCACAGCGATAATGGCGAGGATCAGAACACCGCACGGGATAGAAGTTCCCCCAAGGTTGCGCCCGAACACCTCAAACCCTGTATTTCCAAGCCCTTCCTTTCCTGCAAGTTCTGAAAATGTAGCGCCGTTGGAACGGATATTGGCAAACCCGCGCCATATGTACATCGTACCCAGTGTGGCAATGAACGGAGCCACGTTAAACTTCGTTATAACAATCCCGTTGATCATACCCATAAGCGCCCCCAGAAGAACGGTGATCAGCACAATAAGCGGAACACTGCAGTAGATGGTCACTCCGAATACCTTCAGCGTAAGACCTTCCTGGATCAGGCCGCCTGCGATCATTCCCGCAAGACCTGCCACAGAGCCCACAGAAAGGTCAATACCGCCGGTAATGATAACATACGTCATCCCGATAGCAAGAATCCCGTAGAGGGCTACGTGCTTGGCAACTGTAAGGAGCGCCCCCGCACTTAAGAAGTTATCTGCTGTGATACTGAAGAAAATAAGCAGAATAACCAATACAATAAATGTACGACCTTTTAAAATGGTCATCATTAATTTATTATTATTTCCTGATTTCTGATTCGCTGCCATAATTCAACTCTCCTTTTTCTCTGTATGATGGCCCTTATAGGAAGCCAGTACCAATGTATCCTGCTCGATCTCGTCGCCGTTGAACTCGCCGGTCTTCAGGCCATTGGACAATACGATGACACGGTCTGCGATCGCTACGATCTCCTGAAGCTCCGAAGAAATCACTATGATAGAAAGCCCTGCCTCCGCATACTGATTAATGATATCAAAGACCTCTGTCTTAGCCCCGATATCAATACCGCGGCTCGGCTCATCCATCAGCAGGATCTTAGGCTCCGTCAGGATACCTTTCCCGATAACTACCTTCTGCTGGTTGCCGCCTGATAAGGAGAGAATCGGCAGCTTCTTATCCGCCACCTTAATGTGGATATCCTTAATCTGCCCGTCTACCTTCTCACCCTCTAACTTTTTGTCAAGGAATATACCCTTCGTATATCTCTTTAATGCCGACAGGGAGCAGTTCTTCTCAATATCAAGAGTCTGAACCAGCCCCTGGGCCTGCCGGTCCTCAGGGATCAGGGCAAAACCCTTGTCGATCTGCTCGGAAATGGACTTAATCTTTAACGCCTCGCCATTTAATTTTACCTCGCCGGTGTGCTCCGGATGCAGCCCCATCAGGCATTCAAATACTTCGCTGCGCCCGGCGCCCATCAATCCGTAAATGCCGAGAACCTCGCCTTTTTTCAGTTCAAAATCCAGATGGTCCACCAGATAACCGCCGCCCTGCTTCGGCAGGCACAGATCCTTAACCTCCAGGACATTTTCAACCTTGCTCCAGTCCACCTCCCGGTCTCTCTTTGGATAAGATTTCGCGCCTCCCGTCATCTGATGTACGATCCACGGTACATCAATATCTTTAACCTCTGCATCCGCAACATATTTGCCGTCCCTCAAGATGGTGACGTGATCTCCGATCTCCATGATCTCCTCCAGCCTGTGGGAAATATAGACGATTGAGATCCCCCCGGCGGTAAGCTCCCTCATAATCTTAAAGAGAACCTGAACCTCCTGCTGGCTCAGAGAGGACGTAGGTTCATCCATGATGAGCACCTTAAGGTCATCCTCCACTAGGTTGCGCGCGATCTCGATCATCTGCTGCTGCCCCACACGGAGTTCTCCTACCTTGGCATTCAGATCCAGCGGGTGCTCCAGCCGCTCCAGCACCTTCCTGGCGCCCTCCATATGCTTTTTGTCATCCAGGACAACCCTGCTCTTTGTCTTTTCTTTATTCATGTAAATGTTCTGGTACACATTTAAGTTCGGAAAGAGGCTTAATTCCTGATGGATAATACCGATCCCGTGCTTTCTCGCCTCTGTCGTATCCTTAAAATATACCTCCTGATCTCCGATGTACATCGTTCCCTCATTGGGCTGCTCGATCCCGGCAATCATTTTCATCAACGTAGATTTGCCGGCGCCGTTCTCACCGATCAATACATTGACCTTCCCCTTCAGAAGGTCAAAGGATACCTGATCAAGGGCTTTCGTACCAGGGTAGATCTTACTTATCTTCTCTGCATGGAGAAATACATTCTCTGCACATTTATATGCTTCACCCATAGTCCAATTATCTCCTTCTCAATTCTGTAGTCCGCTTACTTTACTTCCAGTACAGCCGGAGTGATGAGTACGTCCGAGCTCCCGGAAGAAACCGTAAATGCCCCTACGAATGAAATGTTCTTGCCCTGCAGGGATGACGGGTCTGCCGGCTCTACAACATCCTTTGCAACGATTTCATTAATACTCTGGGATACTGCCGCCCACTCTCCCTGGTTTTTATAATCTCCGAACTTAATAAAGCTTAAGGTGTCACGGATAGAAGACGCCTTATATACAGGCCCGATCTGAATCCTGACGTTCTCCGTCCCGTTATAGCCTTCAAGCTTTACGGCCATATAACCGGCCTGAGATTCTGTGTTCACTTCCTGAACCGTCCCCGTCCCTTTTACGATGTAACTCAATTCACCGGAATCACCCATGGAATATTTCCCGTAGTCATCTGCAAGTGTGGTCAGGTCACCGTTGGACTGCGTAAGAAACTCCGTAAGGTCAACAGCATTTTCATTTAATTCCGGGAGTGCCGAATCCTCCCAGATCGCTGCCACATCATCCCCTGCGTTGAACTCTACTTCCCCGGTGTACTTTCCTTCCTCTCCAATCTTGATCACCTTCACACACCCTGTAAGCATCGATGCCGACACAAGGGCAAGTGCCAGTGCGAGAGCTGTCATGCGCTTTTTCATAGCTGCCTCCTTCATACTGTTTATTTTTAAATATCCGTCCTTCCCCGGATATTTATTTCCCTGATCATTTAATACTTCCTCACATAAGAAGCTCTTTGTTATATACGGGGAAGCACTCTGTGTGCCTCCCCGCAGCATTTAATACTTATCATTCATAGATTACTCTGTAAATACAAAGCCTGATAATTTGTCTACATTCTCGGATGTAATTGCGATACAGTCTACTAACTGCTTCTCGTCTGCGCCTGTAGAACCTTCTTTGAGGTATTTGTCAGCCTGTACAACTGCCATCTCTGCAATAACTGCGAACTGCTGAAGAGCGGTTCCTGTAGCCTGTCCGGATTTGATCAGGGCTGCTGCCTCGTCAGATCCGTCAACACCGATAACAGGAAGTGTCTTTCCTGCTGCGTCAAGAGCTGCACATACACCCTCTAACATTGTGTCGTTGCCGCAGATAACGCCTTCGATATCCGGGTTTGCCTGAAGCATAGCTTCCATCTTGTCATATGCCTCTGTCTTCTCCCAGTTTGCTGTCTGCTGAGCTACCATCTCCATATCCGGATACTGGTCGATTACTTCGTGGAATGCCTGAGAACGAACGCCTGCGTTTGTGTCAGACTCTTTTCCCAATAACTCAACATATTTTCCTTTTTCGCCCATTGCCTCAACGAATTTCTCAGCAATTGCTTTTGCACCCTGGTAGTTGTTTGCTACGATCTGGGAAATTGCAACACCCTCTGCATTAATCTCACGGTCGATGAGGAATGTAGGGATCCCAGCCTCTCTTGCCTTCTTAACAGCTTCTACGGTTGCGTCTGCACCTGCATTGTCACAGATGATAGCCGCTGCCTTGTCGGCAATCGCACTGTCAAATAACTCCGTCTGCTTTGTCGGGTCATCATCGTGAGATACTGCTTTCACCTCATAACCAAGCTCCTCAGCCTTTGCTGTAGCTGTGTCGGCCTCAGCCTTGAACGCCGGATTTGATACGGATGGAGTAATGATGTAGATAATATTAGAGCCGCCGCCCTTTAATACTTCCTCGTCTCCGCCTTCTTCTTTCTCTTCTGTCTTTGTTTCCTCTTCCTTCGGCTCTTCCTTAGCGCCGCATCCGATTGCCATTGCTGCAATCATTGCAGCTACGAGAAGCATAGATAATACTTTTTTGAAACCTTTCATTTTTCGTTTCCTCCTTATGTTTTATAAAGTATTAAATCTCTATATCAACAGGATCTCCCTGTCAATACCTGATAACCTCCCTGATGCCTTCCCTGCGCCGGTATTATTACTGTTCACTCTGTCTTAGGCATCCCAGTATTTCTTCTGCTTTTTTTGCGATCCCGCCGCCGTTCATTCCATAGTAGTCAAACACTTCCTTCGAGGTTCCCGTGATTACCGGTGCGTCCGGCAGCGCAATATTGAGCACCTTCTTCGGGCAATTGCACCCTACCACCTGGCTTACCATAGACCCGAGACCGCCGTACGGCGCGTGCTCCTCCACAGTAATCACTGCCTTTGCTCCTGAAGCTGCCTTAATGACTGCCTCCTCATCCAGCGGCTTCACACAGTACATATCTACTACAGCTGCACTGATCCCTTTTTCCTTCAGAAGCTCTGCCGCCTCCACCGAAGGCTTCACCATCTCGCCGCACGCAATGATCGCCACATCCGTGCCCTCGCGCACTACCGTAGCCCGGTCCATCTCAAACGGCACATTCCCTTCTTCATACACGTCATCCACCGCGTTTCTTCCCACACGGATATAGGCCGGCTTCTCATCCTTAATCAATTCCTTCATCAGGCACTCTGTCTGGAGCCTGTCGCTTGGAAGGTATACCCTCATGTTCGGCACTGCACACATTGCCGCAATATCCTGTGCGGAATGATGACTCATTCCTAGCGCCCCGTAGCTTACGCCGCCGGAGATACCGATCAGCTTTACATTGGTATTGGAATAAGCAACGTCAACCTTGCACTGTTCATAGCTCCTTGTGGACAGGAAGCACGCCGGAGATGCCGCGTACGGCTTCTTTCCGCATTTTGCAAGTCCTGCAGAGATGCTCACCAGGTTCTGCTCTGCAATTCCCGTCTCCACAAACTGCTCCGGAAGTTCATTGGCAAATCCTGTGAAAGATGCGCTGCCCCTGGAATCACTGCAGAGCGCCACAATATCTTTATCCTTTTTTCCTGCTTCTACCAGTACGTCACAGATAACCTGTTTATTTGCAATCTTTCCCATTAGCGAAGCGCCTCCTTTCTTTCCTTCAGATCTTTGCGGATCTGTGCAAGTTCCTCCTCATTCGGAACTTTATGATGCCAGTTTGCCTTATTCTCCATCACGGAAGAGCCCTTGCCCTTCACCGTGTTTGCAATCACCATGGTCGGTTTCCCTTTGATCGTCTTCGCCTCCTCGAAGGCTTCTTTAAGCTGGTCGATGTCATTGCCGTCTGCCACATCGATCACATGCCATCCGAAAGACCCAAACCTCTCATGCAGGTCATCATGAGCCATCACATCCTCTGTATTTCCGGAGATCTGGAGCCGGTTTCTGTCTACCACCGCACACAGGTTGTCAAGCTTATAGTGGCTGGCCGCCATAGCGCCCTCCCACACGGAACCTTCTGCCACTTCACCGTCACCCATAACAGTGTAGACTCTGTAGTCCTGGCCGTTCATCTTGCCCGCCAGAGCCATACCTACACAGACCGGAAGGCCGTGGCCCAAGGAGCCGGAGTTCATCTCGATCCCCGGAAGCTTGTTGTTGGGGTGTCCGATATATTTAGAACCGAACTTGCTGAAGTTCGCCACAAGATCCCCGCGGTCAAAAAATCCCTTCTTTGCAAGTACGGCATAATATGCCTCCACCGAATGTCCCTTGCTCATAACGAATTTGTCACGGTCAGGATCGTCCATATTCGCCGGACCCACATTCATCTGGTCAAAATACAGCTCTGTCAGGATCTCCATCACACTCATGTCACCGCCGATATGTCCGGCCTTCCCCGACATGATAATGTCGATCACATCTTCTCTTAGTTCATAAGCCAGTGCTTTTAAATTCTCCATAATCATTCTCCTCTTAAATATGCTTTTACGTCTTCCTCGATCGGATCATACAGGTCAGGTGTCACGCCGATATATTTACATGCCTCATAGAGCACCGGTACTACATCCTTGTGGATGCCTACGCAGTGGTGGATGTACGGGCCTTCTACAATCTTGGCTTCCAGACGCTTGATGTTGTCCACCTCTACCCAGAGATATGTCCCCATCCCCTTCGGACCGTCGACACCTTTCGCGTTGCCCAGGAGCAGTGAATACTCACCATTGTCCCCGTCAAAACGGCAGAGCGTGACATCACCGTGTTTTGCCTCAGCCGTTAAGCTGCCAGGATGGTCAAAGGCCAGCGGATAAGTAAGCCGGGGCTTTTCCTTTGCTACAGAGATCGGCCATGGGCCGCAGTGCTGCAGAAGTTCTCCGTTCTCAATATCCGGGTGCCGGATGGTCCAGTCTGCAAAGAAGCCTCTGAGTTCTCCCATCCCCGCCGCTTCTACCATAAGCGCCGTAACGGCGCCGTGGATATCAGTCTCACATACCACCGGGATTCCCTTTTCGTTCAGGATCGCATTTGCCGCGCACGGCATGATGCCGATCTCTGTCTGCAATGCGTTCCAGCACTGGATCCCTGCCGCCTGGCATCCGTATTTTTCTACAAGCTGCTCCATTGCCACTGCAAGAGCCGCTACATTTTCTACTTCATTTTCCTTGATCCTGACATCCATGTTCTCATTGATATAAGCAGCCATGTCTGCCAGCTTCTTTCCTTCCTCCTTCACAGCTTTCATCTCTTCAGTCAGTTCTGTCATCGGGATCGGTGAAAGCTGGATGTTGAACTTCTCAAGCAGTTCCCCTTCGTTGCACATGGTTGTCCAGAAATCAAACGGCCTTGTGGAGATCTGGAGGATCCTGATATTGCGGAAGGTCTTGACAACGTTGCATACTGCGAGGAAATCTCTCAATCCCCTCTCGAACACAGGGTCATTCAGTCTGCAGTTTGTCATATATGTAAATGGCACCTGGAACCTTCGGAGCACTTTTCCGGTTGCAAACAAGCCGCACTGTGTATCACGGAGCCTCACGCCGTCCTCTTCCGGCCTCTCGTCAAGCGGCCCCCACAGCAGAACCGGAACATCCAGTTCCTTTGCAAGTCTCGCGCAGACATATTCTGTACCAAAGTTGCAATGCGGTAAAAATAATCCGTCAACACCCTCTGCCTTAAACTTCGCTGCAATCTTCTTCACATCTTTGTCGTCATACAGAAGCCCTTCGTCATTGATATCATCAATATCAACGAATTCAATCCCCAGTTCTCTCAGCCTGTCCGCTGTCAGCCCTCTGTACTTGAGCGCATCCGGCGCACTGAAGATACTTCTGCGTGTCGGCGCATAACCTAATTTGATAGTTGCCATTTTTCTTCCTCCTTTTTTTGATTACCAGTTAGTCTGTAGTATATAGATTGCGTACACTGTTCCGCTCTACGAAATCTGTGCACACCTGGATTTTCATCTTCACGCTCCGTCCGGGGTACTTGATGTAGTCTACCGCCCTTCGGACTGCCACCTCACCCATCTCCTGCTTGTATACGTGGATCGTCGTGAGTCCCGGCGCTGACACCGCGCCGAATTTTATATCGTCAAAACCTACAAGGGAAACCTGATCCGGTATTTTAATCCCGCATTCATTCATAGCTCTTACGGCTCCCAAAGCTATGACGTCATTGTCTGCAAAATATGCCGTAGGTAGTTCTTCATGCTCCCGCAGGTACCGCTTCATCCCCTCATACGCACTTTCAAGCTGCGTCCCCACCGTAGCCGTATACTTTGGTTCCGCCTTAAGACCATGCCTTAAAAGCGCTCTTTCATACCCATATTCTCTATAACAAAACGCCTTGATCCTGTAGTCTCCTTTTAGATATCCGATCTTTTTATGCCCTTTCCCGATCAGGTATTCTACCGCCCTGCATGCAGCATCTGTATTGTTGATCAGGATACTGTCAAAACACATCTCCTCGCACCAGCCGTCCAGCACGATCATTCTCCCTTTAAATTCCTTAAAAGGCTCATAATCCTCTTCCATCATCTCAGTTCCCAGGAGGATCATCAGACATCCTGTATCTTCCAGCACCTCCCTGAGTCTCGTCCCGAATTCTGTATCTTCATAGTTCAGACGGCTGAACGTGGTCTCATATCCCAGCGCCTTTGCCTGGCGCTCCACCCCTTCAATCATATCCGGGAAGATCTGGCTGTCGTCAATGATCAGCCCATTCTTCCTGTATGTAACAAACTTAATCCTTCTGCCCGGCTTTTCAAACTGATATCCCAACTCCTCTGCCGCACGGAATATTTTTTCTGAAGTCTCGCCGTTTACGCCCCTTTTTCGGTTCAGGGCATTCGATACAGTTGCCGGAGAAAAACCTGTGATCTGGCTTATCTGTTTAATGCTGGCTTTCACCTTCACCACCTCCGTGGTTCTTTATAGTTACTTCTCTCTGGAACTCTTTATTGTTTTATTATAAACGTTTATATAAATATTTCAACCGTTTTCATACTAAAATATATCTAAAATTCATATTTTGTTTAATTATCATAATTATACACCTGCATTTTTGTGCATATTTTACAATTAATACATCTCTGGTTCATATCTTATTCATATTTTATCTTACCCTGCCTAATTTTGACGCTTTTTGTTTACATAAACGTTTATCTGTCGAATAAATGCAAAAAAACGGCAGATGATTACTTATGTAAAAGTAATCATCTGCCGTTTTTCTATTATCCACAGTTCTGTACTGCTACAGCCGCTCGATCTCTCTTACGCTGTCCCGCTCCACAAATTCTGTGCACACCTGAATCTTCAGATTGATCCGGCTTTTATTCTCAACAGCAAACAGAAGCTCCCTGACTGCCATCTCTCCCATCTCCTGCTTATACACATGGATGGTCGTAAGCGCAGGCTCCACCATCGCGCCAAAGGACACATTGTCAAATCCCACGATAGATACATCGCCAGGGATATCAT
>CANSCI010000082.1 GCA_947645355.1 uncultured Dorea sp.
GGATAGGTAATTGGATGACAACAATCTTTCTTATATGCAGTTTTGAAGGTATATGAAAATATAAAAAGCATTGACCAGGCGGTCAATGCTTTTTATATTTTCATTATTCGCTTAACTTCATAATCAGCTGTTCTTTTTTCGCTGCCGGTATTCTGTAGGGCTGAATCCGGTGTACTTTTTGAAAATCGAGGAAAAATAGGCTGCATCATTGTATCCTGTCAAAGTGGAGATTTCGTATGTAAGAAGATCCGTTTTCAACAAATATTCTTTGGCGCATTCGATGCGCGCTTTATTGATATACTCTGTGATAGATTCTCCGTACATTTTTTTAAAGGTCCGGCTCAAATGAGACGAAGAGACATGAAGGTGCTCCGCGATGGCTTCCAGTGACAATAGGTCGGACAGATGAATTGTTATGTATTTTATCGCATTTTCAATAAGCTTATTCTGGGTAGCAGTTGTCCCTGCAAATTGTTCTTTTGTGTAGTCCATCAGCCTTTGCACTGTATTTTCCAGTGTAAAGATGTCAGAGGCCGCATTAATAGAGGCAATAAATTCGCTTGGCGGGAGCAGCGCCTCCTTTTTGGCCAGTACACGATAACAGATATAATAAATCTGGGAGCATGGAATTGACAAAATTGCTTTTCAGCTTGGAGAAGATGGTGTGGAGCGTGGCCTCTGCCTCCTCAAATGCCCAGCTGTGCAGATGGTTTTCAAAATGAAAAAGATCCAGCGAATTTTCGGCGGTCAGATCATATTCTGCTGTTTTTCCGCAATCTGTAAAGAGAGCAATATTTTTTTCTGAATAAAAATTAAGGGTCAGCGCATGGATTGCCTCAGATACAGCCGGTTGAAATTCAGCAGCCCCTTCATGGCAGGAACTGATGCCGATCGTGATCTGGCGGGAGTCCAGAGTCTGTGTAATGGTCGTAATCTCAGAACAATTCTTTATAATGCTTTCGGGCACACGCGCAGAAGGTTTCGTCAGGAAATATATAGTAATAATCAGGTTGTTGTACCGGTAACAATAGGCATTCTTTTTCTCATCAATAATGATCTTTTTCAAAGAAGACAGATCACTCCCCAGGGGAACAAGCTGGAAGGCCACCGCGAAATAATAATTCAAAGAAATATCCAGCTTTTGAAGACGCTGTTCAAAAGAGGGATTGTACGGTGAAATCGTCATCTCCTGCAGAAGCTGGTCTTTTAGAAAGGCCAGTTCTTCCTTTGTGATGGACGCATAAGTCTTGGAGGTGATGATCTGCTCCTGGGCATCCTGCACTGCGTCCAGCAAAGTTTTTTTATTTGTCGGTTTTAAGATAAAAGAGGATACATTATACTTTATCGCAGTCTTGGCATATTCGAAGTCTGCATATCCGGTCAACAAGATTACTTTTATTTCAGGACAGTTCTCATAGACAAACTGTGCGATCTCAAGGCCGTCCGCAGCCGGCATTTTTATATCGGTTATAATAATATTTACAGGGTTTCTTTTAATAAAATCAATAGCAATCAGTCCGTTTTCGGCTGTACCGACGATCTCGCAATCAATAGATTCCCAGTTGATAAAGTTAGAGATCCCTTTTCTCATCAGAGCTTCATCATCTACAATCAGTATCTTGAATGTCATACTATTCCTCCTCTATGAATGGAATGCAAAAGGAAATCATGGTATATATGTTTGGAATACTGTCTATTTTAAGACAGGAGTCTTTTCCGTACAATAATTCCAGCCGCTTGTCGAGGTTGCGTAAGCCCACATGCGTGTGTGTGTCTTGTTCAGAAGCTTGTATAGACTGTATATCCGGGATTCTTTGGAAACCAACACCGTTGTCTATAATGGAGATTTCCATATAACCCTCCTCTGTTTTCAGTATCTGGATGATCAGTTTACCCTTTCCGGTCTTTGGCTCCAGGCCGTGGACAATGGCATTTTCTACAAGGGGCTGGATGCAGAAACTGGGTATTTTTTTCTGCATAAATTCCTCCGGGATCCGGAAATCACATGATATTTTATCTTCAAACCGCATCTGCTGCAGATAGATGTAAAATTTGACATAACTGATTTCCTGCTCCAGTTTAATATAATCCTGTTCCTTTGACAATGTATTGGCTTTTAGTAGTTCACCCAGGGAGATCACCATCTGGTAAATATCCTCATTTTCCGATATTTGGGCTTTCCACGCAATGGTATTCAGTACGTTGAACAGAAAATGAGGGTTCATCTGTGTACGCAGCGCCCGTATTTCTGCGTTTTTAAGGGACAATTGCTTTTGAAAGTTATCATTGTAGTAGACATCAAGCTGTTTCAGCATCTGATTAAAGGAGCTGGCCCAGACGTCAAATTCCCGGTACATTTTCATCGGGGGAAGGGTGGTCTGCTGCCCGTCGGCAATCTTGTCAATGTGGTATATCATCTTTTCAATCGGTCTTGTGATCGTGTGGCTTATGATCACGGCGCCTGCCAGGGCTATCAAAATAACGGCAGCCAGCAGGAAAAGATAAGACTTTAAGGTAGTGTTCAAGTCATTTAAAAGGATTGTCCTTGATGCGGCTACGGCAGAAACCAGATTGATCTCCTGCAGACTTTGTGTGGCTACAAAATAATCATCATTCACAAGGTACAGTTCCAGAAAAGAATTGTTTGTCTGCTGTGAATCTGTCAGCCGCTGAAGTTCCTTGTACTGCTGTTCCATATCAGGGTCTGAAAGAATGTTGACAGATGAATTGTAAAGACAGAAGAACCAGGAAGGCTCCATTTTTTTTGCGCAATAAGAAATCCACCGCTCTTTATTTACATTTATGATCATGGTTCCCATATAGATTCCGGTATTGCTGTCAAACAGATTGCGGATAAAAAAAAGCTGTGCATCATCCTGCGGCAGAACAGTACAGATCAGATGAGGTTCCTTTTTATCAATCTGCTTCAGAAGTTCCTGGCAATGGTAATCGGAAGGTTCAGAGGAAGCAGACGTATTTATATGGAAAACAGTGTTGTTTTTGCCGATAATGTATATTGCACTCGTATAATTTTTGCTTGCAAGAGAAGTGCTGTAATAGATGTAGGTCATCTGCTTTTCAATATTAAAGGTATTTTCAATATTGGAATCAGAAGCTTCCAGAGCATTCTGTATCAGATGATTAGACAGATATAATGGTATGATAGAATCAATAGAGCTTATCTGCTCTGTGATCTGCTGATTAAATTGATTTAACTGAGCTGTGACAGAACGCTTATAAGTATCTGTCAATATAGAGGCAGTCTGTACATAATAAAATAAAATTGTACATAACAAAATGATTGTTACGGTAAAGGAAATCGTAACAGTAATGAAAGAACGCAATGATAGAGTTTTAGTATCTTTTCTTACAAACATAATACTACTCGAATCCTCACATTATGATTTATTATGACATATCTGGGCGTTTGATTCAATAAATTTTGTATTAATGTAAAGATTTTAAAATAAATAGACAAAAATTTAAAAGACAATATGAAAAGCAGGTTAAAATTAAAAAAAATACGGAAAATGGAGCGAAAAAGTCCAAGAAAAGAGCAAGCCAGTTTATTAAAAAATTACAAATTTAAAAGTATAATAGAAACAAATTTAGGAACGTAAAAAGGAGGAGCGTTATGAAAAGTAAAATGCTAAAGAGACTGTTGGCTTCAGCGGTGATGGGTACGATGATCATCAGCCTGGCAGCCTGCGGAAAAAGTGGGGATGAGAAGTCTTCTGATGCTGACGATTCCGGAAAAGTCGTGCTGGACGTAATCAATTACCATGTGGGGACAGATTATGCGGCAGACTATTATTCTTATCTGTTTGAAGAATTCAAGAAAACAGAGGAAGGGAAGAATGTTGAGTTTAATTTTGAGGAGATCCCGACAACAGACGCATATAATCAGAAGATAAAGCTGCTGATTTCAAGCGGTGATCTGCCGGATATTGTGTTTAATGGAGGAAATAATATTACAGAACTGGCAGCAAAATCAGGGAAAGTTGCTGACCTTACGCCTTACTTTGAGGAAGATGCACAGTGGAAGGCTCTTTTTGATGATACCTCTTTAGAGTTCAACACAGTGGACGGAAAGATCTACGGTGTTCCGGTATCAAAAGAGATTTCTTATATCTATTACAACAAAGATTTGTTCAAACAGGCAGGCATAGACGCACCGGAAGTTGCCTTTGCATCATGGGATGAGTTCTTTGCAGCATGCGACAAATTAAAAGAAGCAGGTATTACTCCGGTAGGAATGGACAGTGCAGATTCCGGATGGCTTACAAACCTTTGGATGAGTGCTCTGATCGGCACAGCCGGTGATGCAGGGAATGAATGGATGAATACAATGTATCCGACAGATTTTAACACTGCAGAGGTAGAAAAGGCAGCAGAGACGATTCAGAAAATGTTTAAAGAATATACGACGGCGGATGCAGTAGGCGGAAAATATGATCCGATGGCTACCCATTTCTTTAACGGTGAAGTTGCTATGTTCCCGAACGGCCCGTGGATGATCCCGGACTTTTCTCAGGAAGAGAAAGCACCAGAAGGATTCTATGATAAAGTCGGTATTATGCTGATGCCCGGAAATGGTATGGAGATGGTTCCGACACCTGGTGATATGGTAGGCGCTACTGAAGAAGATAAGATCAAAGCGGCTGTTGCATTCCTGAAATTCGAGACCACTCCGGAAAACCAGATCAAAGCGCTTGAAATGACAGGCTTACAGCCGGTATCCAATAACCTGGATATTCCGGCAGAGCTTACAGAGAGTGATCCACTGATGGCTCAGGTATTAGAGATTCAGAACAAAGCCGAAGTTACGTATGGTCAGAATCAGGCGTATTGGTATCAGAATACAATTGATACGTTCTCAACGGAACTTCCGGAACTTGCGTATGGAAATATCACACCGAAAGAATTCTGCGAGAAATTAACGCAATCAGCGGAGAAGAATCAGGAATAGGGTAAATACATAAAAGGATTCGCAGATAGATATATTTGCGGGTCCTTTTTTGAAAGGGGCGGAATATGAAAGTAAAAAACAAAGGCTTTTGGATCGTATTGTTTACAATGCCGTGTATGATATTATTTGCTATTGTATATGCGGCGCCCATTGTAACGGTCATCTATACTTCGTTATGTGATTACACGACATTTTCCGGGCCGGAATTTTCCGGGCTGAAAAATTTTATGACGATATTCGGGGATGCGGAGTTCCTTACTGCCATCAAAAATACGCTGGTGTGGGTTGTCCTGCAGTCTACGTTTCATGTGTCGCTGGGGCTTGTAATGGCGCTGGTGCTGCGGAGGAAGCCGGCAGGATGGAAATTCGTCCGGACGGCATATATGATTCCCAACATCATTCCTACAGCGGCCACGGGTGTTATGTTTACACTGCTGTTAAATCCCACCTTCGGGGTGGTAAAGCCGTTTCTTGAGACACTGGGAATCGAGGTCCTGCAGGTACCGAACCTGTTCGGCAATTCCAAATATGCATTTTGGACGGTGACACTGACCTGGATGTTGTATTCAGGATTTAATACGATCATATTTCTTGCAGAGATGGGAGCCATTGACAAAGATATCTATGAGGCTGCAAGAGTAGACGGGGCAAAGCCCTGGCAGATCGACCGGTATATTACGCTGCCGCTGATGAGAAATATTTTCGGCACCTGCGTGACTCTGGCTTCTGTAGCTATGGTATCGCAGTTTGACATTATTTATATGACGACAAAGGGAGGACCGGGCAGCACGACATTGAACCTTCCGATCTACCTTTATAAAGCGGCCACTCTGGAGAATAACTATGGGAAGGCAAATGCAGTGGGGGCGGTACAGATCATAATCGGGCTTGTACTTGTGTTATTTGTCCAGTATTTATTCCGGGAAAAAGGTGAAAAGAAGGAGGGAAGGTAAATGAAACAGACATCAGGTACAGTGATTTTTACATCAAAGGTTGTAAAGTATATTTTTATGATTTTTTTCGTTTTCATTGCAGTCGGACCAATCGTCTGGGCTTTTATCAGTTCCTTTAAGACCTATGCAGAGATTAATTCATCGGCGCTTTCCTGGCCGTCTTCTTTTAATCTGGAGAACTATAAAGCGGCCTTTAAATTTGCACCGATTGCAAAATATTTTCTGAACAGTGTCATTATTGTAGGCTGCAGTGTGCTTGTTACGGTTGCCCTGGTGGCGATGTGCTCCTACATAATCTCCAGGTTCGAGTTCAAGTGCAAGACATTGATCATATTATTGATCTCCGCGTCACTTATGCTTCCCGCACAGGCAATTTCACAGCCGTTGTTTGCTATTTTTCAGAAGCTCGGCATCTTTGACACGAAGCTTGGACTGATTATCGTCTATTCTGCAATGGGGATTCCCATGTCGTTTTTTGTTATGACAAGTTATTATAAGACGATTTCTACGGCTCTGGAGGAGTCTGCATATATTGACGGAGCTACCTTCCTGCAGACATTTATACATATTATCTTACCGCTGGCAAAGCCAGGCCTTGTGACGATAGCGCTTCTTCAGTTTATTAATACGTGGAATGAATTTTATTTTGCATTGATGCTGACGAGTGGTGATACGGCCCGAACGGTGCCGATTGCATTGAATTACTATATGGGTACATTTGCCAACAACTATTCTGCTTTGTTTGCAGCAGTGGTAATGACTGTCCTGCCAACTATTTTAGTGTTCATCATTTTGCAGAGACAGGTTATGGAAAGTCTGACTGCGGGTGCAGTGAAAGGATAGGTGACGTATGGGAGTTAGAAAAGAAGCGATCTATCCGGTACAGGAATGGGAGATCACAGAGACAGAATTTTGCAGAGAGACGAACTACAGGAATGAGACAACATTTTCCCTGTCAAATGGATATATCGGCACAAGGGGTACCTATGAAGAAGCATACCCGTTTGATGTTGACACCGGACTGGAAGGGAATTTTGTCAATGGTTTTTATGAGAGTGAAAAGATCCGGTACGGGGAGGCTAATTTCGGTTCCCCCCTGCTCAGTCAGTCTTTACTGAACCTTCCAAACCTGAAGGAGACGAGGATTTACCTGGGTGAGGAAGAGTTCAGCATGGAAGCAGGCCGGACAGAAGAGTATGCGCGGGTTCTGTCTATGAAGGACGGAGTACTGACGCGCCGTCTGCTGTGGACTTCTCCGGGAGGCAGAAAAGTTCGGATCGAGATACGCCGGCTGGTATCCTTTGATATGAAACATATTATTGCAATGCAGTATGAGATCCTCCCGGTCAACTTTTCAGGGACGGTGCGGATCGTCTCGGTATTGCAGGCAGATGTAGAGAACCATACAAGAAAGACTAACCCAATTGTGGATTATGGACCGTTCGGGAGAAAACTAAAACCGCTGGAACTGTGGGCGGACAATACGGAGATTTTCTATAAAGGGATTACGCAGACAAGCAGGCTTACCATTGCCTGCGGCAGTATCCATACACTCTCCCCGTCCGAGAGTGCTGCGGCAGTATCACATGAGGCACATGCCTGTGACGGAGCAATTTATTTTGAAGTGCAGGGCAAAGAAGGAGAGAAGATTACCCTGGAAAAATTCATCTGCTATGCATCTGACAGGGATGCGGCGGAGGGGAGTCTGGATACCTTTGTAAGTGATATGCTCCGAAAGGCCAAGGCCAGAGGATATCGACAGCTTGAGGAAAAACAAAAAGAATATATGCACCAATTCTGGGAAACGGCAGACATTGAGATTGAGGGAGAAAACAGCATGGAATTGCAGCAGGGCATTCGCTTTAACCTTTTTCATGTCTTTCAGTCTGCCGGAAGAGACGGAAGAACCGGGATGGGTGCAAAAGGGCTGTCGGGGGAGGGATACGAGGGGCACTATTTCTGGGATACAGAGATGTATGTCCTTCCTGTCTTTATTTATACAGATCCGGAGGTGGCAAGAAGACTTTTGGATTACCGCTATGGGACTCTGGAGCAGGCCCGGGCAAGAGCCAGAGTGCTGGGGCATGAGAAGGGGGCTCTCTTCCCATGGAGGACGATCAATGGAGAAGAGGCATCTACCTATTATCCGCTGGGGACGGCACAGTATCATATTAATGCAGACATTGCATATGCCCTCGCCCTGTATCTTCAGGCAACGGGCGACTTGTCTTATTTTAAGGAGAAGGGTGCGGAGCTTTTGATAGAAACAGCGCGGGTTTGGGCAGATGCAGGAAGCTTTGCAGAGTGCAGGGGCGGAAAATACTGTATCTGCAGCGTGACCGGTCCGGACGAATATAATGTCCTGGTGGACAATAATTTCTATACAAACCTGATGGCCAGGGAAAATCTCAGGGATGCAGTAAATGCGGTGGCATACTTAAGAGAACAGGATCCTGCATGCCTGGAGGCCCTGGAAAAGAAACTTGGATTTTCTATGGATGAGGCCGGGCTCTGGGAGAGGATCATTGAAAATATGTATTTTCCGTATGACGAGGCACGGCAGATCTATCCTCTGGATGATGGATTTATGATGAGGAGGCCGTGGGATGAGTCCAGGATTCCGCCGGAAAAAAGAGCCTGGCTGTATGAAAACTACCATCCGCTTTTTATTATGCGTCACCGCATGTCGAAGCAGGCAGATGCCATTTTGGGGATGTATCTTCACAGCAGCCTGTTTACAGAAGAGGAACTGCGGAGAAATTATGACTTTTATCAGGAAGTTACCTTGCACCACTCATCGTTGTCTACGTGTATTTTCGGAATTGTTGCCTGCGAGATTGGATACGTTGAGGAAGCTTACCGATATTTTGCTGATTCTGCCAGAATGGATCTTGATGATTATCACAATAATTTCTATGCAGGGATACACGCCGCCAATATGGCGGGTACATGGCAGGCTATCGTAAATGGGTTTGCAGGACTCAGATGCTGTAATTCAGAATTACATTTTAAACCGATACTCCCTCCGTTATGGAAAAAGTATACATTTAAAATAAAATACAGGGGTTCTCTTTTGAGAGTATGTGTGGAAAAGGACAGGCTGGAATTCACACTGGAAAAAGGAGAAAGCATCCAGTTTTACGTCCATTCAAAAAAAGTGAGGATTTCGGAGGAAGGAGGAACGTATATTGAAAAAGTATAAAGCAATTTTTTTCGACTGGGACGGGACGGCAGTCCTGTCCAGGAGGGCGCCTGTGGACGAGGCAGCAGAGGCCATGCGGCCGTTGCTTTCTGCAGGCACAAAGCTGGCAGTTATCAGTGGGACGACCATTGAAAATATTGCGGGAGGGCAGATAGAGAAATATTTTACGAAAGGGCAGCTTAAAAATCTGTATCTTGGTCTGGGCAGAGGAGCCTACAACTATGCATTTGAAGATGGAAGGCCATATATCTTCGAGAGCGTGATCCCGTCAAAAGAACTGGCGCTCGACATTCACAGAATCTGCTTTGATATCCATATGGAATTGAAGGAAAAATATGATTATGATACGGATATTGTTTTCAGCAGGCCTAATTACTGTAAGATAGACCTGATGGTTTCTAATGTACGGGGAGATCAGCTTTTTATGCAGGAAAATGAACTGGACAGCCTGAAACAGGAGTTAAAGCGCCATGGGATCGAAGGAGGAATGGACAGCCTGATCAAGTTGGCGAAGGAAAAAGGAAAAGAACATCAGATTGAGGTGGTTCCTACCTGTGATGCGAAGTATCTGGAAGTAGGTATCTCAAGCAAGAGTGATAATGTTAATACAATTTTAAGTAAGCTTATAAAGGAATCGGATATCCGGCCCAGTGAATGCTCATATTGGGGAGACGAGTATGTGGGGCTTGAAAATGGAATATATGGGAGCGACAGCTTCATGTTCACAGAGGCGACGGCCGACGGAGATTTCTTTGATGTGTCGGATGTTGCAGGTGAACGGCCGGAGGGCGTAAAAGTGCTGGGAGGTGGTATCAGGACATTTTTGGACTTTTTACTGACACAAAGATAATGGGAAAGGAGGAAGAAGATGAAGAAGGTTATGAAAAGAATAGCCGGATTATGCTTAAGCGCTGTCCTTATGATTGGCTGTGTGCCGGTATGGGGGACAGAGGCGGAAGCAAAAGGCAGCGGCACTACTTATTACGTCGACAGTGACGGAGGCAATGACAGCAATCCAGGAACGAGTCCCGAAAAAGCGTGGTCATCATTGGAGAAGATCAATGCCACGACCTTTCAGCCGGGAGACAGGATCTTATTCCAAAAAGGAGATGTCTGGAACGGCCAGCTGAGCCCGAAGGGCTCAGGAACCAAAGAGGCGCCTATCGTAATAGGGGATTACGGCAATGCCGAGGCACGCCCGCTCATCCAGGGAAACAACTGGTGCGGCGAGGACGGGGATGACCTGGAAAATAAAATTTTTAATGCAGCAGTATTTTTCTACAATCAGCAGTATTGGGAGATTACTTCCCTGGAGGTTACCAACCGGATCCCGGGCGAGAACCCTGATGACCATATTAAAAAGTATGGCGTGCTGATTATGGGAAAGGATGCAGGGACACTGGAGCATATGTATTGCAGAAATCTGTATGTGCATGACGTGGTCTCCCATCCTGTCGGCCAGCAGGCGGGAATCGGAAGAGGAGGGATCATCTATATTATACGCGGTAATGAGACTCCAACCAACTGGAACGATATTGTTGTTGAGGATAA
Organism: uncultured Dorea sp.; assembly: GCA_947645355.1. Lineage (GTDB taxonomy): Bacteria > Bacillota > Clostridia > Lachnospirales > Lachnospiraceae > Dorea_D. Next base: position 10,676 of record CANSCI010000082.1, read on the forward strand.
TATCGTAGGCCCGAACATCAATCATTATGGGATTAATTTCCTGTCCACCTGGGGAAGCAGCAGATTCGCACATGAAACAGGAATTCCGGACAGTGAATACGCAGGACGGCGCTGCAACAGCACCAATCTTGTTATAAGGAACAATTACTGTGAGGATATTGGAAATGCAGCGATCTGTCCCTCTGCGTATGAGGATGTGGTGATTGAATATAATACATCCAATGGGTGCAACAGCGGACCAAACGGCAACGTTCCCATCTGGTGGGAAAACGGAGAATGTACCATTGCACAGTTCAATGAAGTCTACAATTCAGGAGCCTCCGAGTCTAAGGAGGACTCTCAGGCATTTGATGCGGATGTCAATGCAACCTTAAATTACATTCAGTATAACTATACACATGACAATCCGTCAGGTGCATTTTTTGAATGTGCCCTGGGTACAAAATATACGACACATATCCGTTATAATATCAGCCAGAATGACGGCTACGGCACAAACAGCTATGGCGGAGGGGCTATTGTCACCATCGGCGGTTATTCCAGTGTGCCGGGATGTAAAATGTATGTTTACAACAATGATTTTTATCTGAGTGAAGGGCATGACAGCTATATCACAAATAATTGGGACGGCATTACGGTAGATGAGGATAATTACATATTTAAAAATAACGTAATATACAGTGATGCAAATTCAAAGGGATGGCATCCGAATCTGAAGGGCACTGCAGAGAATAATGCATATGGCGGAAGTGACGGGAAAATTACCCGGGACGACGATAAAGGAGCTGTCTCTGTCACAAAGGAGGATTTTCAGGCGCTGGGCAGCGGTTCTGTCGGAAGCAGAAGTGCAGACGGCTACAAATTGTCATCGGGATCGGCTTGTAAAAATACAGGAGTCCTTATTTCGGACAACGGAGGAAGAGATTACTGGGGCAATGCGGTATCAGCGGAGGACAGGCCCAATATCGGTGCAGATAACAGCGGCGCTGACTTTACGGAAATGCAGGGTGTAATTGATTTTGAAGACAGAAGTACGGAAGATGCGTCCCTTGACGGAGAATACAAAGGCTGTACCTTTAGCAGCGGGTGGAATACAAAGGAGGCTGACGGGACAAAAGTATTGTATCTGTCAGATAATGTTTCCTCCGGTACGATTAAACTGCCGAAAGGAAAGACGTTGAAGAGCTTTACCGCCAGGTGTGATTCTATTGCCCGGATTACAGTCACTGCAAACGGTTCTTCAAAGTCCTTTTGTGCAGCCTCGGCAAATAACAGGTTTGATACAGGCTTTGAGTCTGCCAGTGACGAAGTTGAGATATCTGTTCGGGCATTGTCAGGCAGTTCCAGGGTATATCTTGATAATCTCCGGCTTATAGATGCTGAGTATGCAAGGAATAATCTGGCATTAGGCAAACCTGTAGAGACAAGTGGGACAGACCAGTATCCGGGATCCTATGGAAATGACGGAGACGAGGATACCATGTGGATCCACAGCGGGGAGGAATTAAACCAGTGGTGGACAGTAGATCTTGGGAAGGACTACGACTTGTCGGATTTTGAACTGATATTTGAAAAGGAAGAGACCGAGGGGGCGTGGGGTTACCTGATCGAAGGGAAGAAGAGC
>CANSCI010000083.1 GCA_947645355.1 uncultured Dorea sp.
TAGCATTTTGCCTGTGCCAGGTGGACCTCCACCGGCTCCTCCACGGTATTCAGTTCTCTCAAGATCCCTTTGATCTCATCAATGACGAACCCTGCCGGGGTCTCCAGAATCCCGTCGGCGCGCCCCTCAATCACCAGGATAAATCCCCTGCAGGGGATCTCGCACTTCAGCGGAACCTCTGCCTGGTAGCCCGCCCCCATCTGCCGCTGGATCTTCCGGTGGATCTTGCCGCCCATCAGCATGGCATCTTTTTCAACTGCCGCTATTCGATTGTCTATGTTGCCGCTCCGCAGGATGAACTCCACCAGACTGCGCACGGATATGCGGATCAAGGGCTGATAACTATTCATAATGTCATTTCCTCTATAAATAATATTGGCTGCTGCAGCTATCCCTGCACATTGTATCACAGACATTTTGAACCGGAGTAAAGGAAAATGCATATGTGTTAATACACTATGTGTATCACCACGTATGTTTCACAGCTAAGAACAACACATTCCCTTTGTAACCGTTCCTTTGTTTTCATAACTTGAATTATATCATAGACTGAATGCAAAGTCTATTCAATTATCAATCTGTGGGCAAAGGATCTGTCCCCATATAGTGCATACACACCTATTACATATACTCCACCATATCCGGCCGAAACCTAAGCGGCAGATGCTGACGCTGAAGCTTAAGGTTCTCCCTGGATTCCACCGATACGGCATGAACAAATCCCTTCCACAGCTTGGTATATTCCTTCTCCTCCTCTGTGAGGTCCGGAAGCCTTTCCGGATCCAGAAATTCATCCTGTACAAGGATCCACCTCTTCTTCGCCTCATGGATCACAAACATCCGATGGACTCTGTCATAGATCATCCAGTTCTCCAGCGGAAGCCGGTCTGCAAAATGCGGTGCAAGGCAGGTGAGCACCTGCGCCTTTGGTGAGATCCGGGCATACAGCACCCCGCCCGCAAGCTCCCGGAACCGTACGGCCCCTTTCAGGAAATGAGCCTCCCCGATGACCGAACGGCTCAGTTCAAAGACTTTCTCCACCTTCGGATGACTAAGATGCTCCATGATCCTTCTGCTGTCCGGAATGGTCTTTGCCGCCAGCATCGCTCCAAGTATGGCATCCCCCTTCCCCGTGTCCGCTGCAAGAACCGCATGGTAGATATCCCAGTACGCCTCTCTTCCCAGATGACGGCAGATCAGCGCTTCAACAGCCTGCGCTTTATGAACGGTCTCCTCCACCTCCACATATTCACAGAACAGTTCCGTCTCCACTGCCCCCCGGAGGGCAACAGAGCATTCTTCCTCCCCCTTTCTTGCCTTCCAGGCATCATAGATAGCAGAATAAATCCCGGTAACTGTGTTGCTGCACACATATACAGTTTTCATAAAAGCACCCCCTTAAATACCATAAAGAACTATCTCACATGTACTGCTGCATCTTACCTGAAAATCCCACATCATCAAACAAGGACAGCTGATGATATCCCATATTCACAACCTCTCCCGGCAGCTTCTCACCCGCACTCAAAAGGTTTCTTGCGATATAGTCCTCCTCCAGTTTTGTCGGGTACAACATTTTGCCGTTGCAGGTAATAAAATACATGGCCCGCTTTAATACCACACCGATCTTTTTTAGGTCAGAAAAATCTAGTGTGCCTACACGTCTTGCCTTTACGATCCGTACAGCAGACTTATAACCAAGTCCGGGAACACGGAGAAGCATCTTATAGTCCGCCCGGTTGATCTCCACCGGGAACTGTCCCAGGTGCTTAAGCGCCCAATTGCATTTCGGATCAAACAATACGTTAAAATTAGGATTCTCCTCTGACAGAAGTTCTTCTGCCCGGAAATGATAATACCGCAGCAGCCAGTCTGCCTGATAGAGCCGGTGCTCCCTCAGAAGCGGCGGCCCCTCGTCCGTGCGGGCCGGAAGCAGGGAATCCTCATTCACATGGATAAACGCAGAGTAAAACACACGCTTAAGCTCAAATCTCTGATACAGGGACTGGGCCACCTGCATGATCTGAAAGTCCGTCTCCGGAGTTGCCCCGATGATCATCTGGGTACTCTGCCCTGCCGGCACAAACCCGGGAGCATTACGGTAAAGGGCAAGCTCCTGCTTATTCTCTGCCATGCGGTTCTGTACAAGGCGCATAGGCGTCAGAATATTTTTCCGTGTCTTGTGAGGCGCCAAAAGCTTCAGGCTCTCCGCCGTAGGAAGTTCCAGGTTGACACTCATTCTGTCCGCCAGAAACCCGACTTTCTGAATCAGTTCCTTGCTGGCGCCCGGAATTGCTTTCACATGGATATACCCCTGAAAATTGTATTCTTTTCTTAATTTATAGATCGCTGCATAGATCAGCTCCATCGTATAGTCGGGACTTCGCAGGATTCCGGAGCTTAAAAATAAGCCTTCGATATAATTCCTCCTGTAAAATTCTATCGTAAGCGTACATACCTCATCCGGGGTAAACGAAGTCCGGATGACGTCGTTGCTCCGGCGGTTGATGCAATATTTACAATCATAGATGCACTCATTGGTAAACAAGATCTTAAGCAGGGAAATACATCTCCCGTCTGCCGAATAGCTGTGGCAGATCCCCGATCTCTCACAGCTCCCCATCCCTGTCCCGTCATTGCTCCTTGCGGTGCCGCTTGACGTACAAGCCACATCATACTTCGCCGCATCCGCCAGAATATTCAGCTTCTGGAACATTGACGGACGAAGTCCGCCCGCCCCCTGGGGCATGTACTGCGGGATGCCCTCATAGGTATATGTTGTCATACTCTCTGAACTGCTCATATCATAGCCTCCGTTTTATAAGAAAAGAATGTCCTTCCCGGATATTATTCCTTATACAAAATATCAGGAAATCCATCCCAAATATTCTCCTGTACTGAAACCCTACTTATCTATCATTTCCAAGAGAACGTTCGTTCGTTATTTACATTATACGAACTTGTGTTCTAAATGTCAACCCGTTTTTTAATAATTGTAAAATCGGAATTTATTTACTGACAGAAATTTCCAGAAGATGATATAGTAAATCCAACTTATCTATCATTGCCAAAATGGAACGTTCGCCCACTTACTTAGGAGGACTACATGATGGGATTAAATTCAACAATGGCTAACAGAGAGGTGCAGAAACTGATCTTTATGGATTACAACACAAGGAAACCGTTCCTCAACCTGGATTTTGCCAACACAACAACAACAGAGCTTACAGGGGAAACCATGTTTGCATACGGCGGGCACGGACACCCGAAGAGAGTATCCTTCTCCGGAGAAAAGGGCGGAACTCTCACGATCGAGACACAGATGCAGTCTGTAAAGCTGTGGGAAATGATTACAGGCGGCAAAAAGTCTCAGGACGCAAAATATACCAAGCGTGAAGAGCACGTCGTAGAAGGCGGAAAGATTACGCTCGGCAGCGCGCCGGCGGAAGGCTCTGTCTCTAACTTCTATCTTGAGAAAGACGACTGTGTAAGCGACAGCGAGTTAAACGGAGTCATTGCCGGAAAGGACGTTACTTTCACAGATGTAGCAGACGGTTCTGTCGTAGTTGCATACTACACAAAGGCTGTATCCGACAAGGTAGAGCGGATCAACATCAAATCCACAAGCTTCCCGAAAGCATTTATCGTGGAGGGAGAGACATACATGAAGACAGAGGACGATGACATCCTTCCGGCAAGAATGATCGCATACAAATGCGTTCCTCAGTCACAGATGTCCCTCGCATTCGCCAACAACGGCGAGCCGGGAGCCATCACGATTACCTGCGACTTAATGGCAGATAAGGATGACAACATGCTCGACCTCATCATCGAAGAGGCGGAAGCTAACTAATCAGTATTGTAGTTTTGTTCACATACCACAGTGACGGCAGGGGCATAAGACTTCTGCCGTCCGTTCCCTCAGGGCAGGGGCCTGCAATACATGCAGGCCTCTGCCCTATTTTTTACGTTTTTTAAATTCACAGTAAAGCAGGTGATATTATCAGCAGATTAAGATTTGACACATTAAAAGAAGCCCTTTTGTGCTACGGGGAGGAAAACCTCGTCCCCATCGACACGCTCCCGCAGATCCTGCTGTATGCAAGACTTGGCTGCCAGCCGGTGCATATATGCGAATCGGAGCTCCCGGGCAAAAAAGGCCGGATCGTATGCTGGTACCTCAAATCTGAGACCAGATACGCCTATCAGAAATGGAAAGAAAACAGACCCAAAAAGGAGGAACTTTAAATGAAAAAAGAACAGATTAAAATCAAACCAACCCTTACAATGCAGGACCGCATCCTGATGCCTCAAGAACTGGCAGAGGGGTATTTTGTCGCTGACGAGGCAGGACGGATCCAGTACGCGCCTTACTATGCCGATATGATGCTGATCAACGTATTTTTCCTGCACTGCGTGGACGGCTTAAGCTTCGATCTGGCAGAAGGCACCAATATCGTCCTGGAAAATGTATATGAGACGGTCATCAATGACGAGGAATTGATGGAACTCTACCACGAATTCTTTGAGTGGGACAAGGATTCCATCCAGACCTGTCCCTACCAGGAGGCCGTCATCCAGATGTACGGGATCCTGTCAGACACCGATAAAATGGTGGAATACCGCAAGCAGCAGCTGATCCATGACAGGGAGGATGCCTTCGGCGCCCTGCTGACCGCAATGGCAGAAAAAATAAACCGGCTCGACCCGGAAAAGATCAATCTGAAAGAGGCCATCGAAGCCTTACAGGACATACAGAAGCAGAACTCATAGAAACAAGACATGCAGGCCTGGGAAGAAAAATATTATGAGCGCCAGCCGAGAATGTACTTCTTCCGGCAGATACCTGTCCTTTTTTATAGGGACTCGTTGTTGATTCGGGCGGCAAAAGGTAGTTTACTGGTATGCCCGGCAACCGCCCCCGCCCTGGCTCAGATAAGCCTTTTCCGGACGTCCTGTCCGGAAATTGCTGGTACTTTACAGAACACTAAGAAATACTAATGGACGGTCAAGTCGGGACGGCCCTACAGGGCGGGGCGGTTGCCTGAATTCTCATATACGTCTGCCTTTTGTCGCCCGAATCCCGGAAGTTCGCTGCAGATGCAGCTGTGACTTCTTTGATAACCCGTTAACTTTCATATGCTCTGCCTGCGTAGTTTTATCTATGCAATTCGAAAGGAAGAATTCTATTGAATGTGTAAAACTTTAGACGGCATTATGCGGCTATTTTAAATCTACGGAGCCTGCATAAGCCGCTCACTAACCAATCGTAACCCATCAATCATCACTCTCTGCCCGCATAATCTTTTTTATGCAGCCTTGAAAGGAGGAAATCAATTGAGTGACAATAATACTACCATCAACATGCAGCCTGTTCTGGATCTTCAGAGCCTGCATAAACAACTGAACAGCCAAAAATTCAAAATTAATGTCAATATTGACACTTCAGCTTTAAACAGCCAGATCCAGGCTTCTATCGGCCAGTTTACTGCCAATATGCAGCCTACTAAAATCCCTGTAGAAGCCGATAACAGCAGTCTTCTGACTGCCATTAATACCATCGGCAGCATCAGCACCACACTGAGCTTCTTGCCAACAGCAAAAAATGCACTTTCACAGAGCCTGGATTAACCTGTAAATCATAAGGTTAAGCGTTCTGGAAAGATTACAACACCTCACGCAACCGGCTTCTATTCGCCGTCCTGGCTCAGAGAAGCCTTTTCCGGACGTCCTGTCCGGAAATTGCTGGTACTTTACAGAACCCTAAGAAATACTAATGGCCCGCCAAGTCGGGACTCCCCTACAGGGCGGGGACGGTTGCCTGAATTCTCGTATACGTCCGCCTTTTGACGTCCGACTCCCGGAAGTTCGCTGCAGATGCAGCTGTGACTTCTTTGGTAACCCGTTAACCATCAGATGCTCTGCCTGCGTAATTTTATCTATGCAATCCGAAAGGAGGAATTCTATTGAATGTATAAAACTTTAGACGGTATTATGCGGTTATCTTGAATCTACAGAGCCTGCATATGCTGACACACAACCAAACGTAACCCGCCAACCATCACTCTTTCCCTGCATAACCTTTTTTTATGCAGCCTTGAAAGGAGGAAATCCATTGAGTGACAACAATACTACCATCAACGTGCAGCCTGTTCTGGATCTTCAGAGCCTGCATGAACAACTGAACAAAGAAAAATTCACGATCAACTTAGGCATTGATTCCTCTGGTTTAAACAGCCAGATTCAATCCTCAATCAACCAACTTGACTTGCAGCCTGCGAAAATTCCCGTGGAAGCCGACACCAAAAGCATCATGGACTATGCCTCCACCTTTAATTCGCTTTTCACGACTACCAACAATCTGAAGACTGTTGGATCTTCCCTCTCAAAGAGCCTGGATTAACTCATAAATCACAGGGTTACACTTTTTAAGTGGGTCCACTTCACAGTAAGAACATAACAAAATGGGGTTATAGACAAGCTTTGTTAATGGGGGCTCTTGAAACATACCCAAAGGAGTATTGGAGGGCAGGTAACCCCTCTTTGCTGGAACGGAAAGCTGCAGAAAACCGAAACAGAGCTGGCGACAGCACATGGTATGGTTTGAAAATTTCTGCCGCATTATGTATTACGTCCCAATCAGCAGTACACCCTCTGGCTTTATGTCTGGATCGCATAATCCGCCAACCCGGGATAAGGATCCTTCACAGAGGGGATATTCAACGAATACCCATCCTTGCAGTCGGTAAGCCCTTACTTTGCCGGCTGTTATTGTTTATTCTAAGTGTGCTGCCTTTTTCATAAGGCAGATAAACGTTACCGATGGATGACAGTCACTGTCATTCATTATTTTTGTCGTTTGCATTCTATATTTACCGGACAACATCTACAGCCCTGAAAGGATTTGTAAGAAAGAGAACTTTTAAATTATCCTTATTCTATCCACCTGTGTTTACACTTGTTGCATGTCTTATAGTACATACTATACCCCCCGTTGGGTTCATAGGACATGTAACAGGTGATTTCCGTACCGCCGCATTTGGGACATCTGGACCAGGTATGTTTGCAGTTCCTGCACCTATAGTTATATACGTTGCGGGAATAGTGGGCAATATTTGTGCTGCCACAGCGTGGGCACTGAAGAACATGCGTGGGATTCCTATATTCTTCCGGTAACACTGGAGTATTGTACTCTGGGGGGATTTTTCCGGTTTTTTTTATGATGTTACTTAACACATAAACAGTAGGGTCTTTCAAATGATATTCATTAAATAATGCCAGATCTATTTTTACTCCCCCCATGTTTTCTGGATTCTCATCTATGATGTCTTGAATCTTCTTCAGGTTATAGACGGTTCCATCAATCTTACAGTAATAATTGTTATCTCCCATATGGTTTCTCTCCTTTTCTTCAACGCTCTTTTTACAGATTATACCATATCGCTGATTCAATTAACATAGCAAACGACTATCTTATTTCACACTGTCATTTGATTTTATAAGAAACACAAGTACAGATGCTAATGCCATCCGGTCATTTACTTCCCGCGCTGACATTATTTCTAACTTAGGAGATGCTGGTCAAGCCGATTTTGATAATCTTGCCAATTCAATTAATGGTTTACCCATTGAAACCGCGAAGGAACGGCTAAATAGCCTGGGGCTAAACCCCAATCTTCAAAATGAAATTATTCAAAATTCAAACAGCATGACTGCCCTTGCCTCCTCCGCCGACGATGCTGCTACAGCTATGGCCCAGATCGGCACCTCCACAGCCGGAGGCATGGCTCAGGCCTCCTCTGGTTTCGGCGGACTTACCAACATTCTTGGCAGTCTTTCCACTGGCGGCATGATGACCCTCATAGCCACACTATCTGTCAGTATAATGGCGCTCCTTGACCATCTTACCGTCACCCATGACGAGACTGTCAGCACCGCACAGGCTGCCGCACAGGAATTCCAGAACACCAAAGCCAATCTGGAGGCACTGGACAGCCAATACCAGACCAACCAGCAGCGTATCGAAGAACTGCGCGCCCTCCAGTCCCAGGGACAGCTCACGGATTCCCAGGCTCTGGAACTTGCCCAGCTGGAGGCCCAGACTGAAGCCATCAAAACCCAGATCACCGCCTTTGAAAATCTCATAGACATCAAAGAACGAAATGCCAATGCTTCCGGTGAAGACTATCTCAACAAAACGGACAAAAGCCTTGCAAGCCTTTACGATAACGACGGCAGCCGTTATCAAGACGGCTATGAAGCCGACAGCCATGCCAAAAGTGTCACCGATTCGGAAGCCATTCATGACAGCATCAAAAAAATTGACGAATTCAAAAAAAAGCGTGACGACCTTCTCGAAAAGCAGGAAAATGCTTCTACAAAAGGAGAGGCTGATAGCTATCAGGATGACATCGAACGGTTCCAATCAGCCATTGATGCCCTGGAAGAGGATATGGCCGGACGTGCACTCAACCAGAAGCAGATTGACGTCAACAACCAGGCCATCGACGAAAGCTATACCTACCGCCAGTCCCTGGTGAAAAAGCAGGCCCTCTACGATGTGGGCAGCGACCTCTACGACAAGCTGGCCAAGGAGATCGCAGGCCTGGATTCCGACATCTACAAACTCATGGAGGACAACGAAAAGCTCAAGAAATCCATCTGGGACATCCGCTTTACGGACCCCTTTGAGGAGGTCACCGGCCGCCTGGACGACACTATCTCAAGCACCAAGTCCTTCCGCTCCCTCCTTGACAAGGATGCCTTCTTCGACCCGGCAGGCAGTCTCACCGACACCGGGGCGGCAGGCCTGGCCCTCTTAAACCAGGAGATGTCCCTGTCCAAACAGAAGATCGCCGAGTACACAGAAGGCTTAAAAAAGCTGGACGAGGCCTACCGAAACGGCATCCTCACACAAGAAGCCTATGAAAAGAGCCAGTCCGGGTTCCTCAAGGAGATCCGGGACGCCGCCGGGGATGTGAAAGACTACAAGGACGACATCATAGACCTGTACAAGAAACAGAGGAAGGCCGAGGCCGACTATCTGGACGAATACTATGAGAAACGCCAGAAGGCCCTCCGCCTGGATGAGAAATACTATGAGTTCTCCAAGAAGCTTTCCTCCCAGTCCAGATCCGTCAACCAGCTGAAAGCCCAGATCGCGGCCCTCCAGGGGGTCAAAAACGCCTCCGCCCAGGCACAGCTTCGAAGGCTTGAGCAGGAACTTGCAGAAGAGGAAGAGGATCTCCGGGAACTTAAGAAAGACCACGCCGACGACAGGAAAGACGAAGGCTACGACGCCCTGTCTAAGCAGCTGGATGAAAACCTGAACGACACCCTGGAGGAACTGACCCACAACGCAGACAAACAGCAGCAGGTAGTGGCGGACATGTTAAACAGCATTGTGTCCATGTATGGCCAGGCCTATGGCAAGATCCAACAGATCATCAGGGATACCGGGTTTACCGGGGGCGCAGGCTTTCAGCAGAATACAGACGCCCTCGGCTCGGCTTCCGGCGCCCAGGACCAGGTCACTGCCGGGAACGCCCACCAGGGCACCATCCGGCCGTCAGACGCCGTCTCCGGCGTCAACACCGGGAGCATTAACGACACCCCGTCCCACGGCGCCATCTTAGACGACATCCGGAACACCCCGGACATCCACAACCGTCTGGTGGCACAGATCACTTTAAGCGCCGCCTCCCTCTCCCTGGCACAGGGCAAGTCCGCCGCCGTGTCGGCCCAGGTCCGGCCTACGGACGCGGCCAACAAATCCCTCACCTGGACGTCCTCGGATCCCTCCGTGGCCACTGCATCCGGCGGGAAGATCACAGCATTAAAAGCCGGGAGCGCCACTATCCTGTGCAGGGCCTCGGACGGCGGAGGCGCAGCGGCATCCCTGACCGTACGGGTCACGGCGGCGCCGGCCCAGACAGGCACCGGCAGCACCTCATCCAAGGGCACCGGGGGCATCCCTTTTATCCCGAAGAAAAGCTACTATCCAAAGCACAAGCTGAACACCAACACCTCCATCGTAGACCGGCTGGCCTACCACGATTACGACCCCTCCAGTTCCGCCAGGCGCAAGCTCTACGAATACTGGGGCGGCCAGGGGTACTACTCGGGAACGGCGGCCCAGAACGCCTGGCTCCTGAGTAAGATGAAATCCGCCGGCTACCGGAAGGGGAGCAAGTCCGTGCCGACTACCGGGCGCGACTTCGTCCACGGGGGAGAGATCGTCATCCGCAAGACCGACGGAGGGATGCTGCTGCCGCTGAAACGGGGGGACGGCGTGATCCCGGGGGGCCTTACAGAGAACCTGTGGAATCTGGCCGAGCGGGCCCCGGAACTTTTGCAGAACCCGGGGATCCATCTGGCGCCGCTTTCTGGTGCGTCCATTGTATCGAATTATCATGACAATAAACGTACAGAATTTCATTTTGACATTAACATTGAAGGCAACGCAGACGACCACCTCATAGACGAATTAAAATCTATTCTTCCGGCTCTTAGCAAAGATCTGACCAAGATCGTATCCACCGAACTCGCCCAGGATTACCGCAAACTAAAATAATTCAACAAATTTAAAATTCTTGAAGAAACAGAAGGAAAATCCCCCCCGCTGCTCAGTCAAAATTTAGGGGTGGGTTTTCTATGTATGCCTACTTACAAAATATAAGTAATGCCAAAAGGAAAAGATCAGAGGTCATTAAATCCTTAAAATCATATTTTTGTTACAGAGTCTTTGACTGTCTTTCCCTTTACTTTTCCGCAAAAGACCCTTTACTTTTCGGCCTTTTGAGTTATAATAAGTAAAGAAAGAAGGTGAACACCATGATTTCATATTCCAATCTGATGCAAAAACTGAATGAAAAAGGTCTGACGAAAACTGCACTGGCTAAGGAGCTTGGTATTTCCTCACGTACAATTGCAAAAATCGGGAGAGGAGAGAAAATCGCTGATCATGTTCTTGGAAAAATGGCTGTTTTTTTCGGCTGTTCTGCAGATGAACTATGCCAGGCCATCTCGGATAACCGTTTGCTTCAAACGCTTAGAGATGAAAAAAACATCCGTATGCCTGGAGGCCTGTACCACGAACTTCAAGTACGGATGACTTATAATTCCAATCACATAGAGGGCAGCAGGCTCAGTGAAGACCAAACCAGACTGATTTTTGAAACAAATACAATAGATATCGGAGAAGGTATTCCTGTTGATGACATTATCGAAACTGTCAATCATTTTCGAGCCATTGACTTTTGTATCGATATGGCGGAAGAACCGCTTACCGAAGATATCATTAAAGAACTCCACCACATTTTGAAGCAAAGTACAAAAGATTCCTCACTTGCATGGTTTGCTGTTGGGGATTACAAGAAAAGAGCCAATATGGTCGGCGGTCATGAAACTGCAAAGCCGAAAGAGGTTGCTCTACGCATGAAAGCTCTGCTTTCCGAATATGAAGCCAAAACTGCTGTCTCGATTAACGACATCATTCACTTCCATTACGCCTTTGAACGCATTCATCCTTTTCAGGATGGCAACGGCAGAGTCGGCAGGCTGATCGCACTAAAAGAGTGCCTGCGTTTCAAACTTATTCCGTTTATCATTGAGGATGATAAAAAAATGTATTATTATCGAGGTCTCTCTGAATGGGAATGGGAGAAAGGCTATCTGACAGACACTTGTCTGGATGGACAAGATACCTTCAAAAAACTAATGTCCATGTTCGATATCCAGCCATAAAACCCTTTTTGAAGAACTTGTTGCAATTACTTGTAGATATGCCTTTGCTTTGTTTTAAATGTAACCCCTCTTTGCTGGAACGGAAAGCTGCAGAAAACCGAAACAGAGCTTATCAACCGACTGCATAAGTTCCTCTTTCGTCCAGACCTTTCCGACAAAGGAAGGCGGCGTCTGAGATGCCATCCCCATAAATTCCCGGTCAAAACTCTGTGTCCCGTCCTGTGCCTGACGCACCTTTGCTTTTCCTGCTGCCGGGTATCCTGCCCCTATTCCATTTACATTCATTTTCTTAATCTCCTCCATTATTTTTGTCAGCCCCTCTGTCGTTCAGAGCCGCATCCGCTCCCTCGTAATAAGTCCGAGCAGTTCACTGTCTCCATGCAAATATGCCTGTTAACCTCCCCGGCCAAATTCCATACCGGCTTTCACCTCCTCTCACTGATCTGCCGAAATGCCTGCCCTGTCCGGCGCGGCTTTGGCGACCTCGCTTTTCCGCAGGGCGAGGAACTTATTCCCCATATAGACATC
>CANSCI010000084.1 GCA_947645355.1 uncultured Dorea sp.
AGGGAATATTCCAGTATCACAACAACCTTATCCATCAGGTCGCTTAACTGCTTCTTCGCCTTATCACTGAATGCGATTCCCTCGCTGATCCTTCGTCCGGCCGAATCGGCAAGGTTCTCTGCATGGTCTCCCACACGTTCAATATCATTTACCACATGGAAAAGACCTGCGATCAGGCTTGCATCGGCGAGCGGAAGTTCTGTCTCGTTCGCCTTCACAAGATAATCTGTGATCCTGCGGTTCAGGAAATTAATATACTTTTCCCGCTTATACACCTCATTCATTGCCTCCTCATCAAGCTCACAGAGGGCTTTCATGCCCTTCTGCAGATTGGTGAGCGCCATATTTCCCATATGCTCGATTTCCTTGATTCCGTCATGCACTGCCGTAGTCGGAGAGATGATAGATTTGCCTCCGATGTACAGAAGCTGATACTCGTCCTCCTGGGCAGCATCCTTCCCGGGAACGATCTTATAGGTTGCCTTCACGACCCACCCCATGAACGGAAACATGAGAACCACTTCAAAGACCTTGATCAGAGTATGTGCATTGGCAACCGCCCGCGCAGGGTTACCGCCGGAGAGCCGCAGGATACCTCCTGTAACCGGCCCTAATGCCGCCATCAGAATGAAAAACGCAATGGCAGATCCTATGGCATTAAACAGAAAATGAATCAGCGCCGCACGCTTTGCATCTTTGTTGCCGCCGAGGCTTGCCACCAGTGCAGACACACACGCACCAATATTGCAGCCCAGGATCAGAAACGGGCAGATCACAAATTCCAGAAGTCCCTGGGATGCCATCAATATCACAATACCAACCGTGGCAGAGGAACTTTGAAGCACAGCCGTAATTGCAAACCCCACCAGCATGGCCGCCACCGGATTCTCCAGTGATCTCAGGAAATCAACGATCTGCAGAGAATCCTTGACGGATGTAAGCGCGCCTCCCATGGTGCTGAGTCCCATGAACAAAATACCAAACCCAAGCACGACCTCACCGAACCTTTTTATTTTTACGTCCTTGCAGAACATCAGCATTACCACGCCGATAATCACAAATAATGGCGCAACATCCGACAAATTAAACGCGATCAGCTGACCCGTAATCGTGGTACCGATATTTGCCCCCAAAATCACCCCGGTAGCCTGCATCAGATTCATCAGCCCTGAATTTACAAAACTGACCACCATAACAGTCGTTGCATTGGAGGACTGTATGATGGCTGTAAATACAAGCCCCACCAACATTCCCACAAAACGGTTCTTGGTAAAAAACTCTAAAATCCCTCTCATCCTGGCTCCCGCCGCTTTCTCAAGCCCGTCGCTCATCTCCTTCATACCGAACAGAAACAGGCCCAGGCCTCCAAGCAGTGAGAAAAATGTCACGATATCCATCCGTATTCTCCTTTAACTTTTATCCTTCAAAGTAACCTCTTCCATATGCAATATCCTGGTTAACACACGCCCTCATCTCTTCCACACTCCCGAATTTCTGTTCCGGCCGTCGAAATTCAAGCAGTTCTGTCCGCACTGTCTTCCCATAAGCATCCCCGTCATAGCCAAACAGGAAACTCTCAATCAGCAGTCGTCCCTCCTCGGTCACCGTAGGCTTTACCCCTACATTGGAAATACCTCCGTACCAGATACCGTCCACCAGACTTCGACTTACATATACGCCTCTGCGCGGCGCCAGCTTCTCCTGAGGCCATTGTACATTAAAGGTCGGAAAGCCTAAGTTTCTTCCAAGCGCCCTTCCGTGCTCCACAACTCCGCTGACCCCGTAATGATACCCAAGGAGCACTGACGCCAGTGTCATATCCCCTTTCTGTACCACTTCCTTGATGTAGGTACTGCTGATCTCCCGGCCCTGATAACGTTCCTTCTCCACAACCACCGTCCGGTATCCATACTGTTTTTCATATTTCTTTAGAAATCCTGCGTTTCCTACTTTCCCGTACCCGAACTGGAAATCTGTGCCGACCACTACGTAGTCGGCCAGAAAGACCCCTTTGATTACTTTACCAATAAAATCCTCGGCGCTCAGATGCCGGAATTCATCCGAAAACGGACAGTTGACCAGATAATCAAGCTTCCCCGACAGGCGCTCATGCCTTTCCTGCGCTGTCATAAGTATCTGCCTCCTGCTCATATCAAAAGCACAGAGGACGCTTCTTACATCCTGCCGTTCTTTAAAAGCATTCACTTGCTCCACCAGTTTCTGATGGCCCTTATGAAGCCCGTCAAACTTCCCGAAGGTCACTGCTGATCTTTTGATGTCTGTGTATTCTTTCAGACCTTCAATATATTGCATTTTGATTCCTTTCATTTATAAATCGTCATAGTCAAAAAACATTTTTACGACCGAATATTCTTTTCTGTCCTTCCTGTACTGAAACAGACCGATAAATCGTCCTTCTTTATCATATACACGGACCTGGTCCCTGTCAAACAGTTTGGAAGTATTCGAATTACTGCCCCAGGTGTTTTCTCCGTACGGCCCCTCAAGCGCCCTTGCCGGAAAAGGATTCCCATTGTACGCCAGTTTCTCATAGGCGGGCTTAACTGCCATCTGAGGAAAGTCCGGAAACATCTGGTCAACAGGAACCACCACCTCATTCAGCGCCCCGGCGTCCCGAAGTTCTTCAATCTGCCCCAGCGTATGGGCATCCTGGATGTCAAACTGCCCGGACCTTACGCGGGTCAGTCCCTCCATGCATCCCCCGCAGGAAAGCCTCTGTCCGATATCATGGCACAGAGTCCGTATATATGTCCCTTTGGAACATCTGACCCTCATCCGCACCCTCGGGAGCGCAAACTCCAGGATCTCGATCTCATATATACAGACTCTGCGTGGCTTTCTCTCAACGATCTTTCCCTCCCGGGCAAGCTCGTAGAGTTTCTTCCCTCCGACCTTTATAGCCGAATACATCGGAGGGATCTGTCCATAATCTCCTGTAAATGACCTGACTGCGTCCCGTATCTGTCTCTCTGTGAGCTCTTCTGTACTTTTCCTGCGGATTACAGTACCTGTCGTATCCTGGGTATCTGTCTCCACCCCCAGAAGAAGCACCGTCTCATAGACTTTATCTTTCTCGACCAAAAAATCACACAGCTTCGTACCTCTGCCAAGGCACACCGGCAGGACTCCTTCTGCATCCGGATCTAAAGTCCCTGTATGCCCGATCTTCCTCTGGCCTGTAATCCCTCTCAGCTTTGCCACTACATCATGGGAAGTACAGCCTTTTTCTTTATATACATTGATGATTCCGTGTATCATACCTCGTCCTCCAACTGAAGGGCAATCTGCGGGGACAGGTTGTTCAGCACATCAAGCGGCTGCCCTGTCATGGTAAAACCGGCGGCCTTCTTATGTCCGCCGCCTCCGAAATAGCGTGCGATCACACTGACATCCACACGTTCCGATGACCGAAGGCTTACCTTGTACTCGCTTGGCTTCGTCTCATACATGAAAACTGCTACCTCCACACCCTTCGTATTACGAAGATGGCTTACGATTCCGTCCAGATCCTTCGGCGTCACACCGTAGAACTCCATATCACGCTGTTTTATGTACACTGCAATACATTTCTTATCCATAAACAGGATACTCTCGAGCAGAGCCCTGCCCAGCACCTGATTCTGAGCATAGGTCTTCTCATAATAAGTATTCTGGATCAGGGAGGACGTATCCACTCCTTTTTCCATCAGATCTGCAGCTGCACGCATCGTTGACGGTGCAGTACAGGAATACTGGAACACTCCGGTATCATGAACAATCCCAAGATACAAAGCTTCTGCCGTCTCCTTACTGATCTTATCCCTGTCAAAGAGCTGATAGACCAGTTCCGATGTGGAACTTGCGTCCGGCTCAATATAGTTTTCATCCGCAAAACTCTGGTTGCTGATATGATGATCTATACAAAGTGTCCTCTTTGCCCCGCTAAAAAGCGGGGCTGAAAACCCGAGACGCTCTTTATCCCCGCAGTCAAGGCATATAAACAGGTCATATACCCTGCCCTGCGGGATTTCATGTCTGATGTCCTCCGCAGCTTTGATAAACCGGTATGCATCAGGAATATCTTCCAGATAGACATGAACAGTCTTTTTCGGATAATTTTCTTTGATATACTGGTACATCCCCATACAGGAACCTGTACAATCCCCGTCCGGCCTTACGTGTCCGCCGATGGCTATTTCCTCTGCCTGTGCAAGAATTCTATTCAGCATCGTCATCACCTTCCACAATATTTCCTCTGGTTACCTCATCTATCTTTTTCGACATGTTTACGCCGTATTCTATGGACTGATCCAGGATAAACCGGATCTGCGGCGTATTACGCATATTCAGGGTACGTGCCAGTTCACGGCGGATATACCCTTCTGCACTCTGGAGTCCTTCAAGCGTATCCTTCTGCTCCTTTTCACCTCCGAGTACACTGATATACACTTTACAGGTTTTAAGGTCAGGAGCAACCTCTGCCGCCACCACAGAAGTCCACGGGGCAACCCGGGGATCCTTGATGCCTCCCCGGATAATACTGCTTAACTCCCGCTGAACCTCTGTATTTACCCTTGTATTCTTAATACTTCTTTTTTTCAAATTATCTTCCTTTCTATACTCAGGACATGCCTTTGTCCGTCTTATCTCGGAATCTCGACCATCTTAAATGCCTCTACCTGATCTCCTTCCTTGACGTCATTAAAGTTTGTAAACACAAACCCGCACTCATATCCTGCCCTTACTTCTTTTACATCATCCTTGAAACGCCTCAGGGATTCCAGCGCCCCGTCGTAGATCACGATGCCGTCCCTAGTAATACGGACAGAGCACTCTCTCTCAAATATGCCGTCAAGCACATAAGAGCCTGCAATCGTACCAACACCGGAAGCCTTGAAGGTCTGCCGCACTTCTGCGTGTCCCAGCACCTTCTCCTCAAAGACAGGATCCAGCATTCCTTTCATGGCTGCCTCAACATCCTCGATAGCGTTGTAGATGACACGGTAAAGCCTGATATCTACGCCCTCCCGGTCTGCCGTTTCCTTTGCGGTAGCATCCGGGCGCACATTGAATCCGATAATAATCGCATTAGACGCAGACGCAAGGCTGACATCCGATTCATTGACCGCACCGACGCCGCCATGGATAATCTTAACGACCACTTCATCATTAGACAGCTTCAGAAGACTCTGCTTAATTGCTTCCACAGATCCCTGGACATCTGCTTTTACGACAATGCCCAGTTCTTTCAGGTTGCCTTCCTTAATCTGAGTAAACAAATCATCCAGTGAAAGCTTGGATTTTGTATCCTCCAGAAGCTTCACCTTGCTCTGCGAGATAAATGTGTCTGCGAAGCTTCTTGCCTCCTTGTCATTGGCACAGCCTACAAATACTTCCCCGGCATTGGGGACATCGTTAAGCCCCAGGATCTCTACCGGCACAGAAGGCCCTGCTTCCTTGACGCGCCTTCCTTTATCGTCCATCATGGCTCTTACCTTACCGTGCGCAGAGCCTGCCGCAATGGCATCCCCCACACGCAGAGTTCCTTTTTGTACAAGGACAGTAGCAACCGGCCCTCTTCCTTTATCCAGCTGAGCCTCCAGTACAAGTCCTCTTGCACGTCTGTTGGCATTTGCTTTCAGTTCAAGGACTTCCGAGGTGAGAAGGATCATCTCCATCAGATCCTCAAGCCCTTCCCCGGTCTTTGCAGATACCGGCACAAAGACTGTGCTGCCGCCCCAGTCTTCTGCGATCAGCTCATACTCTGTCAGTTCCTGCTTCACGCGTTCAACATTGGCGCTCGGCTTATCAATCTTATTGACAGCTACAATAATCTCGACCCCTGCCGCCTTTGCATGGTTAATCGCCTCCACAGTCTGCGGCATAACACCATCGTCCGCCGCTACCACCAGGATCGCAATATCCGTAGAACTTGCGCCGCGCATACGCATAGCCGTAAATGCTTCATGACCCGGAGTGTCGAGAAAGGTGATCTTCTCTCCATTAACATCTACCACATAGGCACCGATATGCTGTGTGATTCCTCCTGCCTCTCCGCTGATAACATTCGTATCACGGATGGCATCCAAAAGAGAAGTCTTTCCGTGGTCAACATGGCCCATGACACACACAACCGGAGGACGTTTCTTCATCTTCTTTTCATCTTCATCCTCTTCCTTCAAAAGCTCCTCTATAACATCTACAACCTCTTCTTTCTCGCACAGGATGTCAAATTCCAGTGCAATCTCCTCGGCAGTCTCATAATTGATCTCCTGGTTTACAGTCACAATCTTGCCCTGCAGGAAAAGTTTTTTTACGATGACAGACGGCACAATCTTCATTTTATCCGCCAGCTCTTTGATGGTGAGAACCTCAGGGATTACGATGGACTTGATCTCCTCCTGCTGCTTCTGCTCCTTAGGCTGCGGCTTATGCATCTGTTTTTTGCCCTTTGGCAGCCTCTCTTCCTCATCATGGCGGTAATCCTTCTTCTTATGGTCATCCTTACCCTTCCCTTTGTTGCTGCGCTGTGGCTTCTGTGCCGGTGTCTCCGGTGCCGGAATGCCGGACGAACTGCTCCTTCTGTCATTCCTTCTTTCACTGCCCGGACGATCCTGCCGGTCACCGAACGGACGTCTGTCTCTGTCCGGACGGTCCCCCTGCGGCCTGCCGCCCCTTCTGTCATTTCTGTCTCCGCCGGATCTGTCTGAGCGGTCACCGAACGGACGTCTGTCTCTGTCCGGACGGTCTCCCTGCGGCCTGCCGTCTCTTCTATCATTTCTGTCATTTCTGTCATTGCCCGGCCTGCCGGAACGCATTGTACCCGGACGGCGGTCTCTGTCCCCGCGCTCCGGAGCCGGACGCCTGTCGTTCCCGTGCTGTGTCTGCGTTCCTGCAAATGTCTGTGTCCGCTCCGAAGGCCTTGCCTGCGTCTTCTCCGCCGGTCTCTCCGCCGATTTTTCTACCGGCTTTTCTGCCGGCTTCGGTGCCGGTTTCTCCACCGGCTTTGCTGCCGGCTTTTCTTCCGGCCTTTCCACCGGTTTTTCTGCCGGTCTTAAGGCCGGTCTCTCCGGCTGCGCCGTCCTTACTCCCGGGCCCGTCTGCCCCTTTGCAGGACGTCCGTTATTCACCTGCATCGGGCGGCCCTGCGGCATCGGCGCTTTTCCGCCGGGACGTCTTCCCTGCTTTGCGCCGTTCTGTGTATTCTGAGGACGGAATACATGAACAATATTCTTTTTCTTAGGAGCCTCTGCCGGCCTCTCAGCTTCTGCCGCCGGCTTCTTTGATGCAGACTTTCCCTCCGCGGCATCCTGCCCCTTAGAAGTCTGGTTTTCTGCGGACGCTTCCTGCCTGGCCGGTGATGCATTCCCTGGTTTGGAGAACATCTTCCTTACCTGTCCTGCGGCTCCATCTTCAAGTACACTCATGTGATTTTTAACTTCTATATTTTTAGCCTTCAGGAACTCGATCACCTCTTTACTCTGGATATTCAGTTCCTTCGCCAGTTCATAAATCTTTATTTTTGCCATATACACTACCTCCTTTTTGCAGCCTAGTTATCTTCTGTCTCCGTATGTTTCCGGATTCCCTTTGCAAACCCCTCATCCAATACTGCCAGGGATGCGCGGAACTGTTTTCCCATCGCATGCCCCAGAGCATCCTTATCTTTATAAAAACAGATCGGCACTTTGTAAAAGTCACACATATTCTGAAACTTTTTCTTTGTGTTGTCTGACGCGTCACCTGCCACGATCACCAGCGAAGCTCTGCCTGCTTTTACTTCCTTCTCTGTACAAAACTCGCCGCTTGCCACCTTCCCCGCTTTTGTGGCAAGGCTTATCAGTGATAAAACTTTACTCTGCCCCAAGCTCACTCATCTCCTTTTCCAGTGTATCATAGACTTCCTGCGGAATTGACTGCTTAAAAGAGCGCTCCAGGCCTTTATTCTTCATTGCCTTTGACAGGCACTCCCTATCTGGACACAGATAGGCACCCCTGCCGTTCTTCTTCCCTGTGGCATCCAGCAGAAATTCCTGGTCCGCTGTACGGATGACCCGGATCATCTCTTTTTTATTTTTCATCTCCTGACAGCCCACACACTGGCGCATCGGCATTTTCTTATTCTTCTTCGTAGTCTTCACTGTACTCCTCACCATATGCCTCTTCGTAATCTTCCTCGTAGCCCTCTTCATACATCTCCTGCTCGTACACGCCCTCGCTCAGTTCCATGTAATTTTCCGGGAGCTCTCCGGACTCAATTGCCTGCGTCTCACTCTTTATGTCGATCTTGTAACCTGTAAGCCTTGCCGCAAGCCTTGCGTTCTGCCCCTCCTTGCCGATAGCCAGGGACAGCTGGTAATCCGGCACAATGACGCTGGCCGCCTTCTCATCCGGATCCGCCATAACAGAAATCACCTTTGCCGGGCTCAACGCATTCTCAATCAATATTGCCGGATTGTCGCTCCAGTTGATAATATCAATCTTTTCGCCGCGAAGTTCATTGACGATGGCATTTACCCTGGCTCCGTTCATACCCACACAGGCGCCCACCGGATCCACATCCGGGTCATTGGACCACACGGCAATCTTGCTCCTGCTTCCTGCCTCTCTTGCAATACTCTTAATCTCCACAATACCGTCCTTGACCTCTGTCACCTCCGATTCAAAGAGCCGCTTCACCAGCTCGGGATGGGTGCGGGACACCAGGATCTTCGGTCCTTTCGTAGTATTCTTTACTTCCACTACATACAGCTTGATACGTTCCGTCGGCTTAAATACTTCACCCTTCACCTGCTCATTTTCTGTCAGCATAGCATCTGCCTTACCCAGGTTGATACTCACATTCCTTCCCACATAGCGCTGAACAATTCCGGTCACGATATCCTTCTCTTTTTCAAAGTACTGGTCATAGACAACCTTGCGCTCTTCTTCCCGGATCTTCTGGAGAATCAGGTTCTTGGCATTCTGAGTCGCAATACGTCCAAAAGATTTGGACTCGATAGGGATCTGAACGATGTCTCCGACTTCATATTTCCCGTCAATGTCTCTGGCCTCCTCCACACTGATCTGCTCCAGAGGATCCTCCACGTCCTCCACTACAGTCTTCTCCGCAAGAAGCTTATAATCACAGGTCTCCTTGTTCATAATCACCTTGATATTATCTGTTTTTCCGAAATGGTTCTTACAGGCACTTAATAAAGAGCCTTCAATTGCCTCCAGCAAGGTCTCCTTGCTGATATCTTTCTCCTTCTCTAAAATATTCAACGCCTCTAACAATTCTGTGTTCATTATTATTCTCCTCCTACTAAATCTAAAAATCGAACGCCAGGCGAATAAGCGCTATATCGCCCTTCTCAAAGGTTTTTAATGTTTCATCTTCCAGCTGGATCGTCACAGTACCCGAATCATAGCTTTTTAAGATCCCGGTAAATTCCTTACGTTTATCTGTCATGCGGTAAGTCCTGACTTCCACTTCCCTGCCAAGGCTCCGCCTGAAATCCTTTTCCTTCTTCAAGGGCCTTCCAAGTCCCGGAGAACTGACCTCCATAATATACGTATCATCAATAAAGTCCTTCTCATCCAGAAGATCTGAAAGCTGCCGGCTCACCTTCTCACAATCATCAATGCTGATGCCTCCCGGCTTATCGATATACGTACGCAGATACCAGGTGCCCCCTTCCTTTACATATTCCACGTCCACCAACTCAAACCCGTATTCCTCCACAATGGGGAGCAGAATCTCTTCCGTCTTTTGTTCGTAAATTTCTCTTTTTGACAATGTTAAACTTCCTTTCTCCCAACAAAGAAGAGTGAACTTTCGTTCACTCTTCTGCCGGATTCTTATGTAACTATAGATGAGTATAGCACTAATGCAAGAAAAATGCAAGGTTTCTGAATCATTTTCTTCCTACAGACACAAGCTTTGTCTTCAGTTCTTCCTCCAGGCGCCGGATCTCTGTCTCGGCCTCCGCCCGTTTCCTGCGCCCCTCCTGCTGGATCTGCATCACTTCATCCAGGGTGGAGATCAAAGTCTCGTTCGTATGCTTTAATGTCTCTATCTCGGAAGTTTGACAGTATAACCACTTTTTTCTGTTTATTAAAACCCTCTCTAATCCCTATAAATACTGGTTTTCCGGTATTATTTTTTTGTCAAATTTTGTAAATATTATTGTAGCTATTTATAGCTATATGTGATATAATGAGGGTATGGAGGTGATCAGGCATGAAATTAACCGTAAGTAAATCAAAAAATTCAGCTTCCTTCTATGTCCAGAAGTCTATCCGGAAGCCAAACGGTTCTGTTACGACTGTGACGATTGAAAAATTGGGAAACCTGGATCAGGTCCGTGCTAAAGCCGGAGGTATGGATCCTTATGTATGGGCACAGGAATACGTAGATGAGCTGAACCGCAGAGAATATGAAGAACAAAAGGAAATCATCGTAAGCTGCTCCCCTTCCAGACTTCTGAAAAAAGATGAACGGAAATCCTACAACTGCGGATATCTTTTCCTGCAGAAAATTTATTACAGCCTCGGCCTGCACAATGTCTGCAAAACAATTAGTTCCAGGCATCTCTTCGAATATGACCTGAACGACATCTTATCGAAGCTTGTATACACGAGAATCCTCTATCCTTCCTCCAAGTTGGCAGCCAACCGGCAGGCGGCTTCCTTCCTCGAAAAACCATCTTTCGAACTGCACGACATGTACCGCGCTCTTTCCGTCCTTGCCGGAGAAAATGACTTCATTCAGGCAGAACTGTACAAAAACAGCCAGAAAGTCGTTGCGCGGCGCAGGGATATCCTTTACTACGATTGTACCAACTATTTTTTCGAGCTTGAGGAGGCGGATGATCTGAGACGTTATGGCAAAAGCAAACAGCATCAGCCCCTACCTCTTGTCGGCATGGGGCTGTTTATGGATTATGACGGCATCCCTTTGGCCTTTGACATATATCCCGGAAACAAAAGCGAACAGCCTACCTTAAAGCCTTTGGAAAAAAAGATCATTAAGGATTATGGGTTGGAACAGATCATTGTCTGTACAGATGCCGGGCTGTCATCAAAAACCAACCGGAAATTCAATGACCTGTCGGTTGGCGGGGAACGTGTCAGGAGCTTTATCACAACACAGTCTGTAAAAACGCTTCCCGCCTATCTGAAAGAGTTTGCCCTTGAACCGTCAGGCTGGCATCTGACCGGTGACAGCAGGACGTATAACATTGATGAACTGGTTGAAAACGAGCATTATGATAAGATTTTTTATAAAGACCGATGGATCAAAGAGGACCTGTCCGGCAGAAAGATGAGAGAAGGAGCGAAACCTCTGGAACAACACCTGATTGTTTCTTTCTCTCCCAAGTATAAAAACTATCAGCGCAGGATCCGCCAGGGCCAGATAGACCGCGCACAGGAATTGATAAAAAGCGGACGGTACAGGCAGCGCCCCAAAAACCAGAATGACCCTCACCGCTTCATTGCCAGAAATAGGATGACAGAAGATGGGGAAGTATGTGCAAAAGAGGTGCCTTACCTTAACACGGATGTGGTCGCCGAAGAAGAAAAATATGACGGCTTCTATGCGGTATGCACTAACCTTGATGATGCAGGCATAGACCAGATCATACGCATTAATAAAAAACGCTGGGAGATTGAGGAATGTTTCCGGATCATGAAGACTGAGTTTAAAGCAAGGCCGGTGTTCCTCCAGCGTGAAGACCGGATAAAAGCGCATTTCCTTACTTGCTTTATTGCATTGTTTATCTTTCGGATCTTAGAAAAGAAGCTGGATGAGAAATACACCTGTGAACAGATCATAAGAACACTCCGCGAAATGACGGTGTACCGCCCTGGAGAAAAACTTGGGTATCTGCCTTCTTATACCCGGACTGATCTCACAGATGCCTTACATGAAGTGGCAGGATTTCGAACGGACTATGAAATCCTTACCGATATCAGCATGAAAAAAGTCATCCGAAATACCAAGAAAAAGTAATAATATATAGCTACACTTTTCATACTTTAAAAATGCGGGGAATCCTTTGAATTATCAGGTTTCCTCGCATTTACACTGTCAAAGATGGGA
>CANSCI010000085.1 GCA_947645355.1 uncultured Dorea sp.
CATACGTATTATGTGGGGGCTGCTGAGGTACTGGTTCATAATGATAATTGTGGGCGAGGTACTGGGAATGCGGATGGGAGCAGTAAGGAATCTGCACAGTCAAGCAAATCGGATTTTGTTGTAGCGCCTAGAGGGACAGTTATGGACACAAGTAAGGATTATAATCTTGTTAGTACTACTACACTAATCAATCAAGGTGGGGAATTCATTCAAATACATAATAGTCATCTCCATAGAGGTAATATGCCGCATACACATAAGCAGCAAGTGAATACGAATCCTGTAACAGGAGTTTCTAGTTCTAAGAGAGTTGATAATTTTACAACTGTAACAGATATTGATTATACGGATAGTGTGTTAAAAGAGGGAACATTACGTATACGAGTAAACAAGGATGATGTAGGAGGATATTAATGTGAGTCAATTTGTGATGTGTAAATCAAGAACTAATTTAGAAGAATATGGAGGAGAACGGTTTAGTTTGCAAAAAATAAATAGTGATTTGTATCGTTCTGTACTAAATAAATATTATCCGAATAAGGGATATTATGATATATGGATTATAGAGAATATTCATGATTTATGTGATAAAGCGTTAGATTATGATAGATTTATTGTTTCCGAGCTTTATCATGTGTTAGATAAATTGTATGAACTATGTGAGTGGATTATATTATGGTATGGAGATGAATATGAAGATTTGAAAGAAATACATACAAAGAAAGAATTTATTAATTATGTTAGGTATTGTGTAGAAAACCTTGTTGTGAGATATATGCAAAAATATACCGGCCGCCCTTTACGACGGAGACGACAACTGCGTCTTCAAGGTTTCAAACGGCATTTGATCGTGACCACCCAGACCCACCCGTTTTATGTGGAAGGGAAGGGATGGACGGAGGCCGGAGAACTAACGGAGGAAGACTGCGTACTGGATCGCGAAGGCAGGGGGCTTGCGGTAGAAGGCATCTGGATCGAAGAGCCCAGGGAACCAGTGAAGGTGCACAACTTCGAGGTGGAAGAGTACCATACGTATTATGTGGGGGATGCTGAGGTACTGGTGCATAATGATAATTGTGGGAAAAGTGATAATAAATCTGAGAGTACTCAGCCTGTTCTTGCTCATTTGTGTAGCAGCAAAGTGAAAAAGTTTCTTTGTGTACATCCATTCCTACGTAAACTGTGTTATAATTCATTTGATGACCTCCATTTGTATGCGGTAATCCCTGTTACCTTTGATTTTTCCAATTTATAGTATACAGGTAAATCCACGAAACTACAAATTGGAGGTCATTACATATTGTCTAAATGGCGGCATGAGGAGTATGTGGATGATTTATCAGATACACAAATTAACATCAATAACATATAAATCTTTAAGAAAAGGTATTAATGATATTAATATTGCAGAGCTGTGTATTCATTTAGCGGAAGAGGAGATAATTCATTTCATGTGATAAGGCCGACAGAATTAAAGTATTGCCCTGCCGGGCTGTTTTTTTTATAATAGAACTATCTCAGGCAGACGGAGGATGTCTGCGGCGGAGAATATATATAAAGGAGGCTTTAAAGCTATGATAGGGATTATCGGGGCAATGGAAGAAGAAGTGGCGGCGCTTAAAGAGGCTATGGAAATTGCAGAGACAGCAGAATATGCGTCTATGGATTTCTGCCGCGGGACTTTGGGCGGAAAGGATGTTGTGATCGTAAGAAGCGGCATCGGGAAGGTGAATGCTGCGGTATGTACGCAGGTTCTTGTAGACCGGTTTAAAGTCAGCCGGCTGATCAATACCGGTATTGCAGGTTCCCTGGATGCACAGATTGATATTGGGGATATTGTCATTTCCACTGAGGCTGTCCAGCATGATGTGGACGCGACGATCTTTGGAGATCCGGTGGGGCAGGTGCCGCAGATGGATACTTTTGCATTTCCGGCGGATCGGATCCTTGTGGAGAAGGCCAGGGAGGCAAACCGGAAGGTGAATCCGGATATCCATACATTTACCGGCAGGATTGCAAGCGGGGATCAGTTTATTGCTTCGGGGGAAGTTAAGGAGAGGATCACAGAGAATTTCCATGCTCTGTGTACAGAGATGGAGGGGGCGGCAATTGCCCATGCGGCGTATCTGAACAAAGTTTCGTGTGTCATTATCCGCGCCATTTCGGACAAAGCCGACAACAGTGCAGTTATGGACTATCCGGAGTTCGAACGGCAGGCAATCGCGCACAATGTGCGGCTTGTGAAGGAACTGATTTCGATGCTTTAGGCATGCGGACGCGGCCGGAACGGCTGTTTATACAACAATGATCCAGATTCTGACAGAGGGAAGTCGGAATCTGGGGAACGCTTTTTAAGCCCTTTTTTTAGATTTCAGGTATAATCCTAAATAAAAGGAGGGCTTTTTATATGTTAGAAATGATATTGGACAAGCATATGATCTTTGTAGGAATCGGAGTTTTAGCGGCGCTGGGGGTGGTAAGCAAATGTATTGTGAATGCAGTTCTCAAACGGTTGGTGAGAGCGGCGGGAAATATGAGCAAGAGCACCCACCCATTTATGCGGCTTGTGCGTGCCAAGTTTGAACACGCCTGTATGGTCAGCGACACAGTGGAAAATGTAGGGGTATTTGTGGACAAGTATCTGTATGAATATAAGGTGGCCGGCATTAAGCTCCACAGCTTCCGCCGAATGGAGAAGGTTTCGGTGATCTGCTGTATGGTTTTCGGAGCTGCCGGCGCATTTCTGGAATATCGTGTGCACGGGATGCAGGATATGGTTCTGCAGACGGCGGCAGCAGGAATTGGGACAGGAATCTTCGTCTATCTTTTCCATTTGACTACGGACGAGGGGTATCGGATGGCGGCAGTTAAGAATTATATGGTAGATTACCTGGAAAATGTATGTCTGCACCGTTATGAGAAGACATGCCAGAAGGAACTTAAGGTAATGGCTCCGGAGGCTCCGGCTCCTGAGCTTCATCCTGCGGCGGAGGAAAAGAAGGAGGAAAGATGGGAAGAAAGACGAGAGGAAAAGATTGAAGTTATGCAGGTGCCCTATGAAATACCGGAGGTGACCCTTGATTTTCCGGCTGTCGTACCGGAAGAGAAGCCTGCCGGGGAGCCTGTAAAGGCGGCGAAGACGCAGCCGCCAAAGACGAAAGCACAGCCGCAGAAGGCGAAGGCGCAGATATCAAAGGTCCAGGCACAGAATCAGGCTCAGACGAAGGAGGATACAGAAAAGGAGAAAGAGCCGGTAAGCAAGGATATTCTGATCCGTCAGATCCTGGAGGAGTTTATGGCTTGATAAAAACTTCCCTGTTTGCTAAAATAAAAGGTAGTATATTTTTAGTGGGAAGGAGTCATTACTATGGCAAATAAAGTTACATTTGATTACTCAAAAACAGGAGCTTTTATCAGTGACCACGAGATCCAGTCAATGAAGAAGATCGCAGCAGCGGCAAAGGACGAGCTGCTTGGCAGAGAGGGTGCGGGAAATGATTTCCTTGGATGGATCGATCTTCCGGTAGACTATGACAAAGAGGAGTTTGACCGTATTAAGAAGTCGGCGGAGAAGATACAGAAGGATTCAGAGGTCCTGGTAGTGATCGGCATCGGCGGGTCTTATCTGGGTGCAAGGGCTGCGATTGAATTTCTGCGCCACAACTTCTATAATATGGTCCCGAAGGCAGTCCGCAAAACGCCGGAGATCTATTATGCAGGCAACAGTATCAGCAGCACGTACCTGAAACATCTGCTGGACGTGATCGGTGACAGGGATTTTTCTGTAAATATTATCTCTAAGTCTGGAACCACGACTGAGCCGGCAATTGCATTCAGGATATTTAAGGAGATGCTGGAGAAGAAGTACGGGAAAGAGGAGGCGGCTAAGAGGATCTATGCCACAACGGACAAAGCAAGAGGAGCGCTCAAGAACCTTGCTGACGAGGAAGGATATGAGACCTTTGTTGTGCCGGATGATGTAGGAGGACGATTCTCGGTCCTTACGGCAGTCGGCCTGCTTCCCATCGCGGTGAGCGGAGCGGATATTGACCAGCTGATGGCAGGCGCGGCCTCTGGAAGAGAGATGGCTGTCAACAATGCATTTGAGGAAAATGATGCCCTCCAGTACGCGGCGGTCCGCAATATCCTCCACAGAAAGGGCAAGGCCGTAGAGGTGCTGGCAAATTATGAGCCAAGCCTCCACTATGTGTCTGAGTGGTGGAAGCAGCTCTACGGGGAGAGTGAAGGAAAGGATCAGAAGGGGATCTTCCCGGCGTCTGTGGATCTTACTACGGATCTGCATTCTATGGGACAGTTCATTCAGGACGGAAGCCGGATAATGTATGAGACGGTTATGAATGTGGAGGAATCCTCGGAGGAGATCATTATCGGTGAGGAGCCGGTTGATCTTGACGGGCTGAACTACCTGGCAGGCAAAAACGTGGACTTTGTTAATAAGAGCGCCATGAACGGTACAATGCTGGCACACACGGACGGAAATGTGCCGAACCTGATGGTTGTGATCCCGAGACAGGACGAATTCTCTCTGGGTCAGCTGTTCTATTTCTTTGAATTTGCCTGCGGTGTGAGCGGATACATTTCAGGGGTTAATCCGTTCAATCAGCCAGGTGTAGAGAGCTACAAGAAGAATATGTTTGCGCTGCTTGGCAAGCCGGGCTATGAGAAGGAAAGAGAAGAGTTATTAAAGAGATTATAATGGGCACACTATATGACAGCTTAAGGGAATACAGTGCCTCGGATTATTATGGGTTCCATATGCCGGGGCATAAGCGGGTGTTTAAGCCCGCAGAAGGGATTCCCTATGAATTGGACATTACAGAGATTGAAGGATTTGATGATCTACACCATGCGAAGGGGATCTTAAAAAAGGCGCAGGAGCGCGCGGCCGGGGTATTCGGGGCGCAGGAGACGCATTTTCTGGTAAATGGAAGCACAGCAGGAATCCTGAGCGCTCTGCTGGGGACAACTGACAGAGGAGATACGGTGCTTGCGGCAAGAAATTGCCACAAGTCCGTGTACCATGCTTTAGATATGCAGGGGCTGACACCGGTGTATCTATATCCGGAATTTGACACTGACGCAGGGCTGAACGCCGGAATTACGGCGGAGGATGTGGAAGAGGCATTGAAGATGCATCCGCAGATCCGGGCGGTTGTGATCGTATCTCCTACCTATGACGGCGTGGTGTCGGATGTTGGGGCAATTGCACAGGCTGTGCATTCCAGGGGCCTTCCGTTGATCGTGGACGAGGCTCACGGGGCACATTTCGGATTTCATCCGTATTTCCCGGAGGCATCCAGTGCGCTGGGCGCAGACATTGTGATCCAGAGCCTGCATAAGACGCTGCCGTCTTTGACGCAGACGGCGCTTCTGCATATGAACGGGCAGACTGCCGACCGGAGCCGGGTGAGAGAATACCTCCGTATGCTTCAGACCAGCAGCCCGTCGTATGTGCTGATGGCAAGTATGGATCTGTGCGTGGAGCTTCTTGAAGCCAGGGGTCAGGAGTTATTTGCGGCTTATGCAGAGCGTCTTGAGTCTCTGCGCAGGGGTCTTGAGTCTCTTAGGGTTCTGAAAGTTGTCCAGACAGGCGGAGACCGGCGTTATGACCGGTCTAAACTTGTAGTGTCGGTGAAGGATGCAGGGATGTCGGGCAGGGAACTTGCAGGGCTTCTTTTGGAGGAGTATCATCTTCAGATGGAGATGGCGGCGGGAACTTATGCACTTGCCATGACATCCGTGGGGGATACACAGGAGGGGTTTGACCGGCTGCAGGGCGCGCTCCTGGAGATTGACCGGAGGCTGTGCAGAGAAGCCGGAGTTAGAAACGCCGGTTCGCTGCGGCGCAAAACAGCGGACAGGCAGGATGCGCTGATCGGGAAGCTTCCGCGCCTGGAGACGGTATACACTTGCGCAAAGCTGAGAAGGCTTCGGGGGCGGAGCAATCATAGAGGGGCAGTGAAGATACTTCCGTGGAAGGAAAGTATAGGGTTTATTGCCATGGAGTATGCATATCTGTATCCTCCGGGTACACCGTTGATCGTTCCGGGGGAGCGGATGACAGAAGAGGCGGCAGAAGCACTTATGATGTATCAAAGACTTGGATTTTCCATCGAAGGCTTGCATACGCAGGAAAGTATTGAGGTTTGGCTGGATGGGTAAAATATATTATATCATGGGGAAAAGTTCTTCCGGAAAGGATACGCTGTATAAAGAACTGCTGCAGAGGCTTCCGGAACTTAAGCCCCTGATCCTCTACACGACACGGCCCATGCGGGAGGGAGAACGCAATGGCGTTGAATATTTTTTTGTGTCGGAGGAAATGCTGGGCCGGTATGGTGCAGAAGGAAAAATTATTGAGGAAAGAACATATGACACTGTATATGGACAGTGGAAATA
This sequence comes from uncultured Dorea sp., assembly GCA_947645355.1. GTDB lineage: Bacteria > Bacillota > Clostridia > Lachnospirales > Lachnospiraceae > Dorea_D. The sequence continues at coordinate 6,421 of CANSCI010000085.1, forward strand.
TGCTACAATAAAAGATGGACGGGTGGATCTGGAGCATTCCGACTATCTGGTCATGGGCACGCTTAAGTCTTATGGCAGAATGAAGGAGTATTATGGCAGGGAAAGTGTTGTGCCTGTATATATAGAAGTGGAAGACGGCGAGAGGCTCAGCCGTGCCGTCAGGCGGGAGCGGGAGCAGAGACAGCCGAAATACGATGAGATGTGCAGAAGGTTCCTGGCGGACCAGAAGGATTTTTCTGAGGAGAACCTTAAGACGGCCGGGATTACCAGACGATACCGAAACAAAGACAAAATACAATGCTTAGAAGAAATTATAGAGGAAATACAGAATGGGAAGCTTTAAAAATATCGTTGGACACAAAGACATTATCCAATATATTCATAATGCGGTATCTGAGAACAGGGTGTCGCATGCGTATATTTTAAATGGTGAGAGGGGCTCTGGAAAAAAGATGCTGGCGAACCTGTTTGCTATGACACTTTTGTGTGAAAAAGGGGGGCCGGATCCCTGCAGCATGTGTCACTCGTGCATACAGGCGGAAAGCGGGAACCATCCGGATATTATCCGGGTGACCCATGAGAAACCGAATACGATCAGCGTGGATGATATCCGTGAGCAGGTCAATAATACCATTGCTGTTAAACCGTATCAGGGTCCGTACAAGATCTATATTATTCCGGAGGCCGACCGTATGACAGTACAGGCGCAGAATGCCCTGCTTAAGACGATCGAGGAACCGCCGCAGTATGCTGTAATCTTTCTTCTCACAGAAAATGCAGAGCTGCTGCTTCCGACTATCAATTCCCGGTGTGTGATGCTGAAGCTCAGATACATTAAAGATACGCTCATTAAGAAATATCTGATGCAGAAGCTGGAACTTCCGGATTATAAGGCCGATGTCTGCACGGCATTTGCCCAGGGCAATGTAGGACGCGCGATTATGCTTGCCAACTCAGAGCATTTTAACGAGATTCGGGAGGAGGCGCTTCAGCTCTTAAAATATATTCATGATATGGAACTGAGTGAAGTGGTGGATGCCGTAAACCATATTACGGTGTATAAACTGGAGATCAGTGATTATCTGGATATTATTATGATCTGGTACAGAGATGTGCTGCTGTATAAGGCAACAAAAGACATCAGTAAGGTAGTGTTCAAGGATCAGATACAATATATTACAGAGCAGGCAAGGAGGAGCTCCTACGAGGGGATCGAGCTGATTATCGAGAGCCTTGGGAAGGCAAAATTAAGATTAAAGGCCAATGTTAACTTTGAGCTGGTTATGGAGTTGTTGTTCCTGACGATAAAGGAGAATTAAGCAGATGACAAGAGTAATTGGAGTAAGGTTCCGTCCTGCGGGAAAGATTTATTTTTTTGCGCCGGGCAGACTGGAGATCAGCAATGGAGATAAAGTGATCGTGGAGACAGCCCGCGGGGTGGAGTTCGGCTCTGTGGTCATGGGGGAGAAGGAAGTGGAGGATGATAAGATCACGCTTCCGCTGAAACCGGTTATCCGCATTGCGACAGAAGAGGATCTAAAAAAGGAAGAAAAAAACCGCGAAAAGGAAAAAGAGGCATTTCAGATCTGTCTGGAGAAGATCCGCAAGCATGGGCTGGAGATGAAGCTGATTGATGCGGAATATACATTTGACAATAATAAAGTGCTGTTTTATTTTACGGCTGACGGACGGATTGATTTCAGGGAGCTGGTAAAAGATCTTGCCAGTGTGTTCCGCACCCGCATTGAGCTGCGCCAGATCGGTGTCCGTGATGAGACAAAGATCCGGGGCGGTATTGGTATCTGCGGGAGACCGCTTTGCTGCCATACGTACCTGGCGGAGTTTGCACCGGTGTCCATCAAGATGGCAAAGGAGCAGAACTTGTCTTTGAACCCTACGAAGATATCAGGGGTCTGTGGAAGGCTGATGTGCTGCCTGACCAATGAGGAGGAGACTTATGAGGAACTTAACAGCCGCCTGCCGTCCAACGGTGATTTTGTGACGACTCCCGAGGGGCTGAAAGGGGATGTGCAGTCTGTCAATGTACTGCGCCAGTTGGTGAAGGTAATTGTGACACTAGACAATGATGAGAAAGAGATCCGGGAGTATAAGGCGTCTGAACTGAGGTTCAAATCAAGGCGCAGGAAAAAGGATCTGCATATTTCTAAAGAAGAGATGGCAGAGCTTCGGGCTCTGGAGGAGAGAAACGGAGCATCCAAATTAGATGATGAATAATCAGATTGATAGGAAAGAACAGTGTACAGGATGGTCTCTGAAAGAAGGAGAACGTCTGGACGATCTGCAGATTAAAGGATATGAGATTATCCAGAGCCCGGGCAGGTTCTGTTTTGGTATGGACGCAGCGCTTTTGTCGGACTTTGCTCTTGTACGCAAGGATGAGAAAGCACTGGATCTGGGCACAGGCACAGGGATCCTGCCGATTCTTCTGGAGGCCAAGAACCAGGGGATCCACTATACCGGCCTGGAGATTCAGGAAGAAAGTGCGGATATGGCCAGAAGAAGTGTGCGGTATAATAGGCTGGAAGAAAAGATTGATATTGTGACAGGAGACATCAAGGGGGCGTCTGAACGGTTCGGGCGCGCCTCTTTTGAGGTTGTTACAACGAATCCGCCCTATATGATCGGGGAACATGGAATTAAGAATAAGAACGAAGCATTATATATTGCCCGGCATGAGGTCCTCTGTACCCTGGATGATATTCTGAGGGAAAGCGCAGCGCTGTTGAAGGAGCAGGGAAGGTTCTACATGGTACACCGTCCGTTTCGACTGCCGGAGATTATGGTGAAAATGTGCAGATACGGGATCGAGCCTAAGCGGATGCGCCTGGTGTATCCCTATGTGGATAAGGAGCCGAACATGGTGCTGATCGAGGGGAGAAGGGGCGGGAATCCGAGAATGACAGTGGAGCCGCCGCTGATCGTATATGAGAGAGACGGAGATTATACCACTGAATTGATGGGGATTTATTACCGGAAAGTAATGAGATAAAAGTGAGGTTTGCGGTGCAGTCTTTTACAGGAGGTAGAAAATGGCAGGAATATTATATTTATGTGCGACCCCTATCGGGAATCTGGAGGACATAACATTCCGGGCAGTTCGCATCTTAAAAGAAGCTGATCTGATCGCTGCGGAGGATACCCGCAACAGTATCAGGCTTTTGAATCATTTCGGGATAAAGACGCCTATGACCAGCTATCATGAATATAATAAGATCGAGAAGGGCCGCAGGTTAGTGGAACGGCTGCAGGCCGGGGAGAATATCGCGCTTGTCACAGATGCGGGTACCCCGGGGATCTCAGATCCGGGGGAGGAGCTTGTAAGGATGTGCCGGGAAGCGGGGATCAGAGTCACGGCAGTCCCGGGAGCCGCCGCGTGTATTGCCGCGCTTACGATCTCCGGACTTGCCGCTAGGCGTTTTGCTTTTGAGGCATTTCTTCCTTCTGATAAGAAGGAGCGGCAGGCGGTTCTTGAGGAATTAAAGAGCGAGACAAGAACAATGGTTTTTTACGAAGCCCCCCACAGGCTGGTAAAAACACTGGAGGTCCTGCATGAAACCCTGGGGGACCGAAAGGCCAGTATCTGCCGGGAGTTGACGAAGAAGCATGAGACGGTATTTGCCACAACACTTGGTGAGGGGATCCGCTATTATACGTCCTGTGAACCAAAGGGGGAATGCGTCATTGTGGTAGAGGGGAAGAGCCGCGCTCAGATCCGGGCGGAGGAGGCAGCCCGTTTTCGGGAGATCAGCATTGAGGAGCACATGGAAAGATATCTGGAGGAAGGCATGAACAAAAAGGAGGCCATGAAACAGGTGGCAAAAGACCGCGGAGTCAGCAAAAGGGATATCTATCAGGCATTGCTGCAGCAGCTTGGATGAAGGTGTTGTTCAACTTGTATAGAAAAAGAAAAAAAGATTGTTCAACTTGGGTATACCCGGAAAAGAGCATTTTTTATATACTCATAACCAGAGAGAACGAAGAAAGTGCGTATCAGAGCACGATTTTAGGAGGAAGATTAAAATGGCAAGTTTATCATTAAAACACATTAACAAAACATATCCCAACGGATACGAGGCAGTTAAGGATTTCAATCTTGAGATCGAGGATAAGGAATTTATCATTTTTGTAGGGCCGTCAGGATGTGGTAAGTCTACAACACTTCGTATGGTAGCCGGTTTGGAAGATATTTCAGCAGGTGAGTTAAGGATCGGGGACAAATTGGTAAACGACGTTGAGCCAAAGGACAGAGATATCGCGATGGTATTCCAGAACTACGCTCTGTATCCGCATATGACTGTATATGACAACATGGCATTCGGACTTAAGCTGAGAAAAGTACCGAAGGATGAGATCGATAAGATGGTAAGAGAAGCTGCAAAGATCCTTGACCTGGAAGCGCTGCTGGATCGTAAGCCAAAGGCTCTGTCAGGCGGACAGAGACAGCGTGTTGCCATGGGACGTGCAATCGTAAGAAGCCCGAAAGTATTCCTTATGGATGAGCCTCTTTCCAACCTGGACGCAAAGCTTCGCGGACAGATGCGTATTGAGATCTCCAAATTACATCAGAGACTGGGCACAACCATTATCTATGTAACACATGACCAGACAGAGGCTATGACACTTGGAACTAGGATCGTAGTAATGAACGCCGGAATCGTACAGCAGGTAGATACACCGCAGACACTGTATGACCGTCCGTGCAACCTGTTTGTAGCAGGATTCATCGGATCTCCTCAGATGAACTTTGTTGATGCTGTATGTAAGGTAGAGGGAAATAACGTATTCCTTCAGGCTGGTCCTTCTTCCATCAAGCTTTCACCGGAGAAGGCTAAGAAGTTGATCGACGGCGGTTATGACGGAAAGACAGTTGTACTCGGAATTCGTCCGGAGGACGTACATGATGAGGCTGAATTCCTTGCTAAATCTCCGGATACAGTTATCGAAGCTAAGATTCGTGTATATGAGATGCTTGGTGCAGAAGTATTCCTGTATTTTGACTATGAGGGATCTAGCATGACAGCAAGAGTTGAGCCTAAGACAGCAGCAAGAACAGGTGATACTGTTAAATTTGCACTGGATGCAGAGAAGATTCACGTATTTGATAAAGAGACAGAAGAGACAATTACAAACTAATACTAGTCTTCAGACCATGAGAGACCGGTTCCTGTACGGCAGGAGCCGGTTTTTTAAGTGATGCAGGGTCAAGATATGATCTTTGGCAGTTCCAAAGGGAAATTATGTATGCCCCTGTAAACCAGAGGAGGGCCTCGGCGTATAATACGGCGTGTGCCCCTTGTACATTGGGGGCATGGTATGATAAAATAAAACATGTATGCAGCAATGACAGGAGGAGTTTCCGTGTTGACAAATCAGATTTTACACAAGACAATACAGGATATAAAAGATATTACCGGATTGGAATGTGCGGTGTGGGATATGAAGGGGGTATGCCTTGTCATGACCCATGAAAAAATGATAAAGCTTGAAAAGCGGGCTGCCGCGCTCTGTGCAGCCGGGGAGCCCCAGGATAAGGTCGGGGGAAATGAAGGATATTTTTTTGTTA
>CANSCI010000086.1 GCA_947645355.1 uncultured Dorea sp.
TGGATATGTTTGCATACGGCAACCCGAGGCATATGAAGGAGATTCTGAGGCTGGAGGATGAGATTGATGCCATAGAGAAGAAACTCCAAAGATCCCATGTAAAGCGGCTGACAAAAAATAAATGCACGCCTGAGGCAGGGATGATCTTCTCAGATACGATATCCGGGCTTGAGCGTGTGGCCGACCATGCAACCAATATTGCGTTTGCGATTATGGAGCCGGAGCAGGGAATGGACGACGATGACGATGAAATATAGGAAATACTGCTTTACTTTGCCGGTGGAATATGCTATACTTTCCAACGTGAGAGCCGATGTTCGGTAACTGGATTTACTCCAGCCGTTACTTAATATCAGGTGATGCAGTACAGTGAAGAATAAGGAGGAAATGACAATGATTTCAAAAGAACAGAAGGAACAGATTATCAAGGATTATGGAAGGTCAGAGGGAGACACAGGTTCTCCGGAGGTGCAGATCGCAATCCTGACAGCAAGGATCAATGACCTGACAGAGCACTTTAAGGCTAACCCGAAGGATCACCACTCAAGAAGAGGGCTCCTTAAGATGGTTGGACAAAGAAGAGGACTTCTGGCATATCTTAAGAAGGTAGATATCGAGAGATACCGTAACCTGATCGAGAGACTTGGTCTTAGAAAATAATTTTGAATATGTAGAAGAAAATCCACCAGTATTGATTTGCCTGGTGGATTTTATATTTCCTGTATATAAGGAGGCAGGCGGTGGAGGGCGGTGGAGAAAATAGTAGTGGCGCAATTTTTCAGAATGTGGTATAATATTTAAGATTGTGGACAGGGAGGCTTCACCCGAGACCACTGAAAAGTATATTTACCCATAAAAATGTATTTTTCAGTAGTTTCGGTGTTCCCTTTCCTCAAAATATGTAAAATTTAAGAGGAGAATACTATGTACAAGAAGTTTGAAATGGAGCTGGCAGGCAGGACACTCTGCGTAGATGTGGACAGAGTAGCAAAGCAGGCCAACGGTGCAGTTCTGATGCATTACGGAGATACGACGGTGCTCTGTACGGCGACAGCATCCGAAAAGCCGAGAGAGGGGATTGATTTCTTCCCGTTAAGTGTAGAGTACAACGAAAGGCTGTATTCAGTAGGGAAGATTCCGGGAGGATTTAATAAGAGGGAAGGAAAAGCATCTGAGAATGCGATTCTTACCTGCCGTGTCATCGACCGTCCGATGCGGCCGCTGTTTCCGAAGGATTACCGCAATGACGTGACACTGGAGAACCTGGTACTGTCTGTAGATCAGGACTGTTCCCCGGAACTTACGGCTATGCTGGGCGCTGCTATTGCAACCGGTATCTCTGATATTCCTTTTGACGGTCCGATCGCTGCCACACAGGTAGGCCTGGTGGACGGGGAATTTGTATTTAACCCCACGGCTGCACAGAAGGAAGCCTCCGATATGGCTCTTACTGTTGCATCCACCAGGGAGAAAGTCATTATGATTGAGGCCGGCGCCAATGAAGTGCCGGAGCAGCAGATGATTGAGGCAATTTTTGCGGCTCATGAGCTGAACCAGAAGGTCATCGCGTTTATTGATACTATTATCGCAGAGTGCGGCAAGGAGAAGCACACTTACGAGAGTTGTGCGGTGCCGCAGGAGTTATTTGACGCCATCAAGGAGATTGTTCCGCCGGAGGCCATGGAAGAGGCTGTATTTACCGATGAGAAGCAGGTGAGGGAGGAGAATATCCGCCGGATTACTGAAAAGCTGGAAGAAGCTTTTGCAGAAAATGAAGAATGGCTCGCCGTTCTCGGAGAAGCAATCTATCAGTATCAGAAGAAGACCGTCCGCAAGATGATCCTGAAGGATCACAAGCGCCCGGACGGAAGGGCCATTGATCAGATCCGCGCCCTGTCCGCAGAGATTGATCTGATTCCGAGGGTTCACGGCTCCGCCATGTTTACCCGCGGTCAGACACAGATCTGTACCGTTACGACCCTGGCTCCGCTTGCGGAGGCGCAGAGGCTTGACGGACTTGACGAAGCTGAGACATCTAAGCGGTATATGCACCATTATAATTTTCCGTCCTATTCGGTAGGTGAGACAAGACCGTCCAGAGGGCCGGGACGCCGGGAGATCGGACATGGCGCGCTGGCTGAGCGTGCGCTCATTCCGGTGCTTCCAAGTGAGAGTGAATTCCCGTATGCCATCCGGACGGTGTCGGAGACGTTTGAGTCCAATGGGTCTACTTCCCAGGCAAGTGTGTGTGCATCCTCCATGTCTCTGATGGCGGCAGGTGTGCCGATTAAGGCGGCGGTAGCAGGGATCTCCGCGGGTCTTGTGACAGGCGAGACGGATGACGATTATCTGGTGCTTACAGATATTCAGGGGCTTGAGGATTTCTTCGGGGATATGGACTTTAAGGTTGCAGGTACCCACAAAGGTATTACGGCTATCCAGATGGATATTAAGATCCACGGGCTGACAAGGCCGATCATTGAGGAGGCGATTGCCGCAACGAAAAAGGCAAGGACATATATCCTGGATGAGGTTATGAGCAGGGCTATCACCCAGCCAAGGCCGGAAGTGGGAGAGTATGCGCCGAAGATTATCCAGATGCAGATTGATCCGCAGAAGATCGGCGACGTGGTTGGACAGCGGGGCAAGACGATCAACGCAATCATCGAGCAGACCGGTGTAAAGATCGACATTACAGACGACGGAAGTGTATCCATCTGCGGCACGGATGCGGCAGGCATGGATGCGGCAAGGAAGTTGATTTATATTATTGTCACAGATTTCGAGGCCGGACAGGTTCTGGAAGGGACGGTCGTCAGCATCAAAGAGTTCGGTGCATTTGTCGAGTTTGCACCGGGGAAAGAAGGAATGGTGCACATTTCCAAGATCTCCAGGGACAGGGTGAGCCGTGTAGAGGACGTGCTCACATTGGGAGATCAGGTGAAGGTGGTCTGCCTTGGAAAGGATAAGATGGGAAGATTTTCCTTCTCTATGAAGGATGTGGCAGAGTAAACGGCAGACGGCAGTATGCCAAATGAGAGATGAGGACGGCGAGACAGCCGGGGAAAGTGGAGTCCCCGGCTGTCTTGCTGTCTGTTTAAGGATATAAAAGACGTATATTATGTTTTTCAAGAATCTCCATCCAGTGGTCTGCAGGCTTCTGGTCCGTGATTAAAATATTAATCCTGTCAAATCCACAGATCTTATAGAAGGCCGGACGGCCGAACTTTGTGTGGTCTGCCAGCAGAATCTTTGTCTGGCAGTTTTTCATAATTTTTTTTCTTACTTCCGCTTCTTCCGAGGAATAGTCCATAGCTCCGAGGGTCTCCAATAATCCGGTACAGGAAAAGAACAGCTTTGTCGCCCAGAAATTCTCGGAAAAGCTTTCAGCCTGCCCGCCGACGACGGACAGGGAATGATTTCGGAGTTTTCCTCCAATGCTGTATATGGAGATATCAGGCAGCTCCGCCAATCCTATGATGGCCCGGATCCCGTTGGTTACCACTGTCAGATTGTCCTTATCCTGCAGGAATTTGGTCAGTTGTCCTGTAGTTGTGGAAGAGTCCAGAAAGATCGTATCCTGGTTCTGTATGAGTGTGGCTGCTATTTTTGCAATCTGGGTTTTGGTATCCATTTGTTCTTGTTCCCGGACATTGACGGGGATCTCCACGTTGCTGCCTTCCAGAAGAACTGCTCCCCCGTAGGTTCGTTTAATCAGCCCCTGCTTTTCTAAAGATGTCAGATCCCGGCGGATACTGGCCTCGCTTGTAAAAAAACGGCCGGACAGTTCATGGACAGAGACGGTTTTTTTGGCTTTTATCAAGGCCATGATTGCATTTTGGCGTTCTAAAGTAAACATGTTGTGCCTCCTGTACGAAAGAAATTGTTCATTTGTGTAAGATTTAACTCGAAATTATGATTATTTATCAATTTTTCCGCACGTTGTTGACAAGTTTGAGCAATGAAAATATAATGAGAACAAAGATATGGGAAAAACAGACAAAATAATCGTATTTTTGGGCATGAAATATGTGAATATTTCCAATGCATATAGATTATAGTATATTTTTCCCGGAAACACAATCAAGAAATGAACAAAAACCAACAAACAGCAGGGAGGGAATGTCGTGAAAGCTTGTGTGTTACATAGGGTCGGTGATCTTCGTTACCAGGAGGCAGAAACAGCTGTCTGCCGGGGGAACGAGGTGCTGGTACAGATAAAGGCATGCGGAATCTGCGGAAGTGACCTGCCGAGAATATTTACCAAAGGAACCTATCATTTTCCGACGATTCCGGGACATGAGTTTGCAGGTGTTGTTGTGGAAGCCGGGGCAGACGAGGATCAGAAATGGGTCGGGAAAAGAGTTGCAGTATTTCCGCTGCTTCCGTGCAGTGCATGTGAGGCCTGCCGGAGGGGACGGTATGCACAGTGTGAGAATTATGACTACTTCGGGTCCCGCCGTGACGGCGGCTTCAGTGAGTATATTTCAGTGCCTGCGTGGAATCTTGTGGAGGTTCCAAAAGGGGTGGATCTTGCGGAGGCGGCTATGTGCGAGCCGGCAGCGGTGGCGTATCACGCGGCGGCTCATGGGGGAAATGTATCCGGGGAAAATGTCTTAGTCTCCGGTGCCGGTACGATCGGACTGATCACGGCCATGTGGCTTCGGGCAGCCGGCGCTTCCAGAATTATTCTGGCGGATATTGATGAGCGGAAATTAGAATTTGCAAAGACATTAGGATTTCCGTCTGTGGTGTGTCTGGAAGCTGAGTCTCTTACCGGGCGCATCGCAGAATTGACAGACGGCGAAGGTATCTCCTGTGCCTTTGAGTGTGTGGGCATCGCAGGTTCCCTTGAGAACTGCCTGAAGGCAGTGGATGCGTTCGGAACGGTAGTGGCGGTGGGAAACCCGGCGGGGGAGATGAGACTTGGGCAGAAGGCCTACTGGAACATTCTGAGAAAGGAACTTCGGGTGTGCGGAACCTGGAATTCCGAGTACGGAGGGAGAAACAGTGACTGGAAGAAGGTTATGAAGGCGCTGCAGAGCAGACAGATCTGTTTGAAGGAACTGATCACGCACCGGTTCTCCCTGGCAGAGCAGGAGCAGGCATTTGAGGTACTAAGGAACCGGTCAGAATTTGCAGTCAAGGTGATGTTTATCAACGAAGAAAGGTAGAGAGCAGAATGAAAGCAGCTGTTTTAGAAAAACTAGAAGAACTTGTTGTGAAAGAAGTGAAAACTCCGGAAATTGATGATGACAGTGCGCTGTTAAAGGTCCGTGCGTGTGCGGTCTGCGGCTCTGATCTCAGGATCTACCGCACCGGAAATTCCAGGGTGCACCTGCCTCAGATCATCGGGCATGAGATCTCCGGAGAGATCGTAAAGGTGGGAAAGAATGTCACAAGGGTCCGGGTCGGTGACCGGGTGGCTCTGGGAGCAGATGTCCCCTGCGGAGAATGCGTTTTCTGTGAGGAGGGGATTGGAAATGTGTGCCAGAGCAACCATGCCATAGGATACCAGTTCCAGGGAGGCTTTGCACAATATATGGTGCTGAATAAGATGACAATTCTGTACGGCCCTATCCACAGGATTCCGGACGACGGAGTATTTGCAGAATATACCCTGTCGGAGCCGCTGGCCTGCATATTAAACGCGATGGAGAATTCTCCGGTCACTATCGGGGATACGGTGGCAATCATCGGGTGCGGTCCCATTGGCTGTATGATGATTCCGGTAGTAAAACGGATGGGCGCCGGGAAGGTAATCTGTGTGGAGAGAAATTCCGAGAGACAGAAGATTGCATCAGAAAGCGGTGCAGATGTCATCATAGACCCATCCGTCCAGGAGATGCGGGATGAGGTAATGCGTCAGACAGGAGGGATCGGTGCAGACGTGGTGCTGACGGCGACGCCGGTTCCGCAGATGCAGCAAAAGGCACTGACGATGGCAAGGAACCGGGGAAGGGTCAACTTCTTCGGAGGACTTCCGGCCAACAACTGTGAGGTGTCCTTAGATACGAATCTGATCCACTATAAAGAACTGCAGGTGTGCGGCACTCACGGTTCGCTCCCCAGACACCACAGAAAAGCCGTCCACCTGATCCAGGAAGGAATCATCAATGTGAAACCATTTATTACGCATCATTATCCACTGTCAGAGATTCAGCAGGCCTTTGATGTGGCGGCGTCCAGGCAGTGTATGCGTGTGGTGGTAGAGCCGTGGGAGGGATAGCAGATGAAGGTAAAACTTTCACCTTCTATGATGTGTGCGGATCTGCTCCGGTTAAGGGAGACCCTGCATACATTTGAGGAGGAACAGATCGAATATCTCCATATGGATATTATGGACGGGCAGTTTGTCCCCAACTATATGCTCGGGACGGATTATGTGTCGCGGATCCGCAGGATTTCAGACATACCTCTGGATCTCCACCTGATGATCGAGGAACCGGAGAAAAAGCTGGGGTGGTTTTCCCCGGAAAAAGAAGACCTGGTTTCCATTCATGTAGAGAGTACCAGGCATCTGCAGAAGGTTCTGGACGGGATCCGGCAGTGCGGAGCGAGGCCGGTAGCCGCCGTGAATCCGGGCACGCCGCTTTGTATGCTGGAAGAAATCATAAATGAGATAGACGGAGTGTTGGTGATGACGGTGAATCCCGGGTTTTCCGGACAGAAGCTTGTTCCCGGTACGCTGGATAAGATCCGGCGGCTTCGGGGATATCTGGATCAGAAAGGGAGAGAAGAGGTCTTTATTGAGGTAGACGGCAATGTAAGTATTGAAAATGCTGTCAGAATGCGCGAAGCCGGGGCAGACATTTTTGTGGCCGGGACATCCTGTCTTTTTACAGACGGAGACCTGGCGGAGCATATCCGGACATTCCGGAGGGAAGTCCGGTAAAGGAGGGAAAGCAGTTGTATATCGGTCTTGATGTAGGTACGTCGTCTGTAAAAGCGGTTCTTTTTTCACAGGATGGACAGGTGCAGAAAAAGGCATCAAAAGCTTATCCGGTGCACGGGGAAAAGGGGAATCTGGAACTTAATCCCCTGGAGGTACGGGACGCTGCGTTTTATGTCCTGAGGAAAATGGGAGAGGGGAAAGAAAAGATCAGAACCATCGGCATCAGTTCTCTGGGTGAGGCGGCGGTGCTGATTGGAAGAGACGGAAATGTACTGGAGCGCGCCATCTTGCCGGGAGATGTGCGAGGGACGCGGGAAGCAGAGGCACTGGAGAACAAAGGCGATCTTTCAAGCCGTACCGGGCTTCCGGTGAACGGAACCTACACGGTATGCAAACTGCTGTGGATGAGGAGGCACAGGCCGGATATCTATTCCCGGATCAGCCGGGTCATGCTGTTCGGCGACTACCTTGGATGGTGCCTGACCGGGGAGCAAAAGATCGGGCATTCTCTGGCCTCCCGTACCATGGCGTACGATCTGGAAAGGAAGCAGTTCTTTGCAGCTGAGCAAGGGATAGACCCGGAGTGGTTTTCCGAGCCTGTGGATGCAGATGCCTGTGTAGGCAGAATCTTGCCGGAGTGTGCCGCAGCGCTCCATCTGCCGGAAGATACGCTGATCTTTGCAGGAGGGCACGATCAGCCCTGCGCGGCGGTTGGCACGGGAGCCCTGCAGAAAGGGTGGGCTTCCGACAGTATCGGAACCTCGGAATGTATCACAGTGAATCTTGGAAATACCCGGCTTTTACAGACGGTTGTGGAGGGAGGAAATTTCGCAAACGAGCCCTTTTTGCAGACAGGAGTCTACGATACCATGGCATACACTCATACTGCCGGAAGGCTTGTGGAATGGCTGTATCAGAAGATGGCGAAAGGGAAGATGGGTGTGCTGGACAGAGAGTGTGAAGGGGCGGCTGATCCTACGGGGCTTTTGGTATTACCTCATTTCTCAGGTTCAGGCACACCCTGCATGGATCCACTTTCCACAGGGGCAATTGTGGGGCTTAATCTTCATACCGATCTGGAGCTTTTGCACAGGGCTGTTTTGGAGAATGTCTGTTACGAAATGAAGCAGAATCTTCGGCTGTGGGAGGAACACGGAATCAAGTGCAGCCGAATCGTGGCAGTGGGAGGCGGCACAAGGTCCAGGCTGTGGCTTCAGTACAAGGCCAATATCTATCAGATGCCCATTTATCTTGCAGGGTGCGGGGAAGCAAGCGCACTTGGTGCAGCAATTGCGTCTGCAAAAGGAATCGGAGATTTTAAGACATGGGAGCAGGCGGCTTCGGCCATGGTGACCTGCCGAAAGGCCTGTGATCCAAAAGAAGAGAAACTGGGGCAGTTTGAAGAGGCCTATGAAAAATATTCCCGCCTGTACGGGGCGGTAAAGGAGATCTACAGATAAAGGAGGAGAGCAGTATGAAGAAAAAGATAGCAGTTGGCAGTTGGGCGTACATTTTCGGTCCCTATGCAGAAACTCCCATTGATTTTGAGACCGTTGCAGAAATCACCTCTCAGATTGGGTTTGATGCCATCAGTATCGCGGGATTTTCCCCGCACATTCTGGTGGACGAATATGACAACAGCAAAAAAATCGCACAGCTTCAGGCTGTACTGAAAAAGAACCGCCTGCTTGCAGCAGAGTATTCACCGGATCCGTGCGGGCTGAATCCGGTGCTTGATCCAAAACCATATATAGAGCGGATGGAGAGGAATATTTTATTCCTGGAAAAATGCGGCTTTACGATGCTTCGTCTGGACACGGCATGTCCGCCCTGCCTTCCGGGGGGAGTCAGCTATGAGCTGGCCTATGAACGTACCGTCCAGACATTTAAGCGTCTGGCAGAGTTTGCAGAAAATCATCACGTAAAAGTGGTGTGGGAATTTGAGCCAGGTTTTCTGTTCAATAAACCAGGGGAAATCATATCCATTATAAAAGATGTAGGGCATAACAATTTTACCGTGTTGTTTGACACCTGCCATGCTTATATGTGTGCGGCGGTCGGTGCAAGGCAGATGGGGGAGCGGGAAATCTTAGAAGGCGGAGTGACAGAGTTTCTTCACCTGCTTGCCGGGCATATAGGGATGGTGCATCTCATTGATTCGGACGGTACGCTCCATGACAATGACACGTCGACACATGCTCCTTTTGGGACAGGCTGTCTTGACATGGAACAGATCTACCAGGAAATCTTAAAGCCTGAGATCTATCAGGGGGAGTTCATTTCCATTGATCTGTGCTTCTTTGCGGATGCATGGAAGGTGACGAGACAGTGCTACGATTATGTGAAGGCACTGCAGGACAAATATGAGACAGAGGATTAGCGGTTTGTACAGGGAGAACAGGAGGGAAGAAAATGAAGGGCAATATGTCTGCAAATGTATTTTATGAAAAAGAAAGGATGGACTTCACACAGCTTCCGATCCCGCAGCCCGGGGAAAATGAGGTGCTGATCCGTGTGAAGGCATGCGGGATCTGTGGATCGGATATTGCTTATTATTACGGCAGCAGTCCGCTGGAAACAACGGACGGCAAGGGGCCGTTGATCATCGGACATGAGATCTGCGGAGAAGTGGCTGAGGTTGGCCGGGAGGTAGAGAGAAAGGGATATTTTAAGCCGGGAGACAGGGTAACCGTGAATCCGCCCCAGCCCTGCAATGTCTGTGCAAACTGCAGGAAGACAAAGGTGAATCTGTGCGAACATACGCGGACGGTAGGGGTCAGTGTAAACGGCGGGTTCGCAGAATATGTAAAGGTGAATTACGCGAACGTATTCCGGCTGCCGGACGGGGTAGGATATGAAGAAGGCGCAATGGCAGAGCCGCTGGCATGTGCCTGCTACGGTGTGAAGAACTTAGACGTAAAGACAGGAGATACGGTAGTCGTCATCGGCGCCGGCGCTGTCGGGCTTATGATGGCGCAGTTGATCCGGATCCGGGGAGCCGGCAGGGTGATTGTAACTGCAACCAGGGATTATCCTCTGCACAAAGCACTTGAAGTGGGAGCTGATGCAGTGTTTAACACCGTGGATCCGTCTTCCGGGTACTATACCTTCGATATAAGGGAAGCAGTGGCACAGATCAACGGAGGCATGCCGGCAGACAAAGTGATCGTGGCGACAGCCGCAAAGAAGGCATATGCAGATGCCTTCCACGTATCGGGAAAGGGTTCGACCATTGTTTTTTTCGGACTTCCGGGGGAGAAAGATATCATAGAGGTTCCGGCTCTTGAGACTCTGACCGGTGATAAGACGCTGAAGTTTTCATGGCTTGCGCCCTTTACCTGGGATGAAGCGATCAAAGTGCTCTCTTTGGGCAAGCTGAAACTAAAACCCCTGATCACACACACATTTTCCCTTGACAGAGCCCGGGAGGGGATTGAATTTATGCATTCCGGCAAGAAAGAAAAAATCAAAGGAATGATTGTTCTCTGATGTATAAGGAGGCAAAATTTATGGATCATAATCATGTAATTTTACAGATGACAGATATAAATAAAAGCTTCGGCAATGTGCAGGTGCTCTTTGATGTTTCGTTTTCCCTCCATGCGGGGGAGGTCAAAGGCCTGATCGGGGAAAACGGGGCCGGGAAATCCACTCTTATGAAGATCCTTACCGGGGAGTATCAAAGAGACAGCGGCCAGATCCGTCTGTTTGGGGAGGAGGTGGATACACTTACGCCGGGGATTGCGCTGAAAGAGGGGATTGCTATGGTTTACCAGGAGTTGAATAATGCCCCGGATATGACCATTGCCGAGAATATGTTTATCGGGCGCGAGATAAAGAAGTACGGATGGAAGGATCAGAGGGAAATGAACCAGAGGACGGTAGAATATCTAAAGGCGCTGGACCTGCCGTTCTCTCCGGATGAGTGGATGAGGAATCTGACCGTCTCCGAGATGCAGATGGTGGAGATTGCAAAGGTTGTTTCTTACGGCTCTAAGATTATTATTCTGGATGAGCCCACCTCATCTATCACACAGGACGGGGTAGAAAAATTATTCCAGGTAGTGCGGAAGTTAAAAGCGATGGGAATCGGGATCATCTATATCTCCCATAAGCTGGAGGAACTGTTTGAGCTTACGGAGTCCATCGTCATTATGAGAGACGGGCATGTGGTGAAGGAGGATGCCACCGGCAGCCTTACGCAGGATGAACTGATCCGCTTGATGGTAGGCCGGAAAATCGAAGATGTATTTCCGGAAAAAAATACCGTGTTCGGAGAGGTTGTACTGAAGGCGGAGCATTTTTCCAGGGGTGAGGAGTTCCAGGATGTCTCTTTTGAGGTGCGCGCAGGAGAGGTAGTTGCATTTTCCGGCCTGGTGGGCGCAGGGAGGACGGAGGTAATGATGACTCTGTTCGGAGACCGCAGGGCAACCGGCGGAAAGGTCTTTATCCATGGTCAGGAGATATCTGTCCGAAGTCCCGGCGCGGCGGTAAAAAGAAGGATGGCGTTGATCCCGGAGGATCGGAAGCGTCACGGACTGAACCTGGCCGGGGTTATCGAGGACAACATGATGACAGTGGTGGAGAAAAAGATCGGCCGCGGGAAGCTGTTTCTTCACAGAAAACGAAGAAGGAAGCTTACAAAGGAAATGATTGATTCCCTGGACGTAAGGTGCAGCGGCCCAGTGCAGCGGGTAGTCTCCTTAAGCGGAGGCAACCAGCAGAAGGTGGTTCTGGCAAAGTGGCTGCTTTCAGATTCAGACATCTA
>CANSCI010000087.1 GCA_947645355.1 uncultured Dorea sp.
TATTATGGGGTAAAAAACAGGTTCTGTCACTCCGGTAGTTTATTTTGCGCTTACCTTATATCAAAGTGGAGGGGATACAAATGTCAGAATACGGATTTACCAAAAAGGATTGGTCTTTGTTCAGAGAGAAAATTTCAGACTGGCAAGAAGCCTATATGGATAAGTTGAATAAAGAATATATTGAATTGCTAAATGGTGGAGGAACTCCTTCCGAAAAATTTTGGACTTTAGAAGAACGTATTCGCAATGATAAAAAAGATACCGGTGTGCAGTTAAGAATGAGTCGTTCTAATTGCATTGCTAACATTGTTTCACTTTTAAATGAAGGTGCAATCACTATGAACGATTTAGAAGAATTTAGCGATGAACTGAAGGAAAACATTCGCTTTATTACAGGCTAAAAATCGATTGTATCACAATTAATAGTTTTAAATGTTAAACAGGAGAATTTATGTCAAATTATAAATCAACAGATGCACTAATGCGTCATCTTCGGAATAATGGAATTGCTATTTCAGGCAGTTCACAAAAGCAACAATTAATTAATACAGGATATTTTCACGGATATAAGGGATACCGTTTTTTTGTTTCGTCCAATCGTAGAATCCCTTTTACCTCATACAATGAAATTAATGCTACGATCCAATACGACACAAAATTGAAATCATTGTTATACGGTAAAATGATGTTGATTGAAACTGCTCTTAAAAACATTGCCCTTAATACCATTATGGCAGAGATTAATTCAAACAGCATTTATGATATGTATGACAAAGCCGTCAGCAGTTACAAAAATGCTTTACCAGGAACTTCGGAAGACATTAAGAAAAAATTTCAGAACAATAAATTGAATTTACAGGGTTCTATTCAAAATTCTATTGCAGCAGCATACCGAAAAGAAAATCCGAAAATTACACATTTTTATAATACTGTGAATTATAATGAAGTCCCAATCTGGGCAATCTTTGAAATTTTGACAATGGGAGATTTTGGATATCTTCTTTCCTGCTTAACACAAGATGTCAGAAAAAAGATTTCAAGAAATATTGGTTTGAATTTGTCCAGCGATACCAATTGTACGTTAGTCTATAAATATGTATATGCATTAAAAGATTTAAGAAATGCTATCGCACATAATGATGTTGTTTATGATACACGTTTTAGAAAAATGGATCCATCGAAACCTATGAAGCAATGTCTAATGTTAGAAATGGGATTACCATACATAAATTTTAAGACTATAGGAGATTATATCATTCTTATATGTTATTTCTTAAAGTTGTTGAAAGTGTCCAAAACTGAAATCAAAGCATTTATAAGAGAATTTGAAAAAATAACTAAAGAATATGAGGGGCAGGTTAGTTCTGCCGTAGCCGCAATCACCGTTCATCCAGACTTGTTTTCGCGGATGACAATATTAAAAAATTCAATCTAATCTATTGCATATTTTTCGTTATTATAGTATATTATTAATAGCAATTGGGGTATGTGTTTGCGGACACATACTTGGAGGAGCCGGAGAAATCTGGCTCCTCTTTTGATTTCAGGATATTTTTTATTTCAATGTCTGAAATTCTTTCGCACTATTCATCCCATCCACCCAGTTACATAAAATTACAATACTCTCTAAATTTACATTAATATATGTATGACACCCTTTCTTCCGCCGAGAACATTTTTGCCTTTCAAATCATCCCACTTAAAATCGGGCATTTCCTCGCGTGCTACCAGGAAGTTTCCTGCCCGCTGGGTAAGCTGGGCGAAGTTGACTACATAGTCATTGGCGCCCTCATTATAAGTGTAGATGGATGCCTCTGATCCCATAAAGCCTATATCGGCGCTGCCTGATAAGACGGCGGTCATAGTTTTGTCTGCCCCAAACCCTGTTACAAGTTCAAGCTGGATCCCTTCTTCCTCAAAATACCCTTCTTCAATTGCTACATACATTGGTGCATAAAAGATGGAATGTGCTACTTCGTTTAAGATCACCTTTGTAGATTCCGGAAGGTTTTCTTTTTCTGTGCTTTCAGGTGCGGCAGCCGCGGGATCTGATTCTTCTTTCTGTGAGCATGCAAGCAGTGATGTGACAGTCAATGCTATGATGAGACAGAGAACTACAAATTGCTTTTTCATAAAATTCCTCCTTATTATTTGCTGACGCTATAATATATTCAGGGAGGATTAATGTGTGAAGGAGGCAGAGACAGTAAACCGGCATGTTCTTCCAGTATAATTCGGTATTATTAATTTTCTTCTCCATGAAAAAGTACGGAGGTTTTCTCATATTTAGCCTCAAAGGTTGCCTGTATAGATAATTTTTTGAACTGCTTCATATCTACGGTGCCGACCATAACAGAGGTATGTGCCTGGCAGCCTTTAAGCTTTGGCAGCTGATCAAGGGCAAGCTGTGCAATAGGGTCGGAGGCCGCACTGACAGAAAGTGCGATCAGAACCTCATCGGTGTGAAGACGCGGATTGCGGCTTCCCAAGTACTGGGTCTTCAGCTTTTGGATAGGTTCTATGGCTTCCGGTGAGATAACATGAACCTCGTGGGCAATGCCGGCCAGCTCTTTTAAGGCATTAAGAAGAAGTGCCGCAGAAGCGCCGAGGAGCTTGGAGGTCTTTCCTGTAACAATGCGTCCGTCCTGCAGTTCAAGCGCGGCGGCGGGAGCGCCCGTCTGTTCGGCCCGATTCATTGCGGCGTCCACTACCGGGCGGTTGTGCACCGTGATGCCTGCTTGATTCATCAGCATTTCCAGCTTGTATACTTCCTCATCGGAGCATGCGCCCACCAGAAGACGCCTCAGAGAATCATAGTATCTGCGTATGATTTCCTGTCTGGAGGCTTCCCGGCAGACTTCATCATCGCAGATGCAGTTTCCGGCCATGTTTACCCCCATATCGGTAGGAGATTTGTAAGGACTTTCCCCGGAGATCCGTTCAAACATTGTGTTCAGAACCGGAAATATCTCTACATCCCGGTTGTAATTGACGGTAGTTTCCCCGTATGCATCCAAATGAAACGGATCAATCATGTTTACATCATTGAGATCTGCGGTGGCGGCCTCATATGCCAGATTGACCGGATGCTTTAACGGGATATTCCAGATAGGGAAGGTCTCGAATTTGGCGTAGCCTGCACAAATCCCTCTCTTGTGCTCATGGTAGAGCTGAGAGAGGCAGACAGCCATCTTTCCGCTTCCTGGACCGGGCGCTGTGACCACGATCAAGGGTCTTGAAGTCTCTATATAATCATTTTTACCATAACCCTCTTCACTGACAATATGTGGAATATTAGAAGGGTACCCGGAGATCAGATAATGCCGGTATACTTTGATGCCAAGCTTTTTCAGGCGTTTGCGGAACAGAGATGCACTTTCCTGACCACTGTATTTGGTAATGACTACGCTTCCCACATACAGACCATGTTTTTTGAAAATGGACATCAGGCGCAGGACATCCAGGTCATAGGTAATGCCAAGGTCTCCGCGCATTTTGTTTTTTTCAATATCTTCGGCGCTGATGGCTATCACGATTTCTGCCTGGTCGGAAAGCTGCATCAGCATACGCATCTTACTGTCGGGCTGAAAACCCGGAAGCACGCGGGATGCATGGTTGTCGTCAAAAAGCTTTCCGACGAATTCCAGGTAAAGCTTGTTGTCGAATTGGCCGATTCGCTCGATGATATGTGCGGATTGTGTCTGCAGGTATTTTTCGTTGTCAAATCCTATGTTCATGTTTCTTATCCCTCTTGTCCTTTAAAAATCTCTGTATTTCAGTATGAAATATTTCCCTGTCAAGTATACTACAATGTATAGGAAGTTTACAATCTTTTCATAATGTTTTTATTGATTTCTAAGTAGGCTGTCCGTATAATGATAAGGGTAATACAGGAGGAGAAACATGGACAACCAGAACAAAAATAATCAAAGTCCCAAGAAGAATAACAATAAGCAGGGTTTTTCTTTTGTGATTTTAGTTACTCTGATCACTACAATTTTAGTGGGGGCGCTCTACCAGTTCGAGGGAAAGGGCGCAGATTCAGAGATTACTTATAATAAATTCCTTGAGTATGTAGACAGGGGGAGGGTCGACAAAGTAGAGATCCAAAGTGATAAGCTTATCATTACTATGAAAAAGGAAAAGGGTGCAAAAACCGCCAAAGAGTATTATACAGGTGTCGTGAGGGATGACAGTCTCTCAGATAGACTGTACAAGGCGCATGTGGAGTACACCCAGAAGATTCCAGATGCAACATCCGCGGTTGTAATGCAGCTGATGTTTACATTCCTTCCGGTGCTGTGTATCGTAGGGCTGCTTGTATGGATGACCCGCCGGATGTCCAAGGGCGGGGGCATGATGGGGATCGGAAAGAGCAATGCCAAGATGTATGTGGAAAAGCAGACAGGCGTTACATTCAAGGATGTGGCAGGGCAGAATGAAGCCAAGGAGTCCTTGCAGGAGGTGGTGGATTTCCTGCATAATCCAGGGAAATATACAAGCGTCGGGGCGAAGCTTCCTAAGGGGGCGCTGCTTGTGGGGCCTCCGGGAACCGGTAAGACACTGCTTGCAAAGGCTGTGGCGGGTGAGGCAAATGTGCCGTTCTTTTCTCTGAGCGGTTCCGCTTTTGTAGAAATGTATGTAGGCGTTGGGGCGTCAAGGGTTCGCGACCTGTTCAAGCAGGCGCAGCAGATGGCGCCGTGTATTATATTTATTGACGAGATTGATGCGATCGGGAAGAGCCGTGACAATCAACTGGGGAGCAATGATGAGCGTGAGCAGACATTGAACCAGCTGCTTGCAGAGATGGACGGGTTTGAGAGCAACAAAGGACTGGTGCTCCTGGCAGCGACAAACAGGCCGGAGATTCTGGATCCGGCGCTTCTGCGGCCCGGCCGTTTTGACCGCCGGATCGTTGTAGAGAAACCAGATCTTAAAGGGCGTGTGGATGTACTGAAGGTGCATTCCAAAGATGTTCGTATGGACGAGACAGTGGACTTGGAAGCCATTGCTCTTGCGACGTCCGGAGCAGTGGGGTCTGATCTGGCCAACATGATCAATGAGGCTGCGATCAATGCGGTCAAGAACGGAAGACAGGCAGTCTGCCAGACGGATCTGTTCGAGGCGGTAGAGGTAGTCCTTGTGGGCAAGGAGAAAAAGGATCGGATTATGAGCCAGGAAGAGCGCAAGATTGTGTCCTACCATGAGGTGGGGCATGCATTGGTGAGCGCGCTCCAGAAGGATGCCGAACCGGTGCAGAAGATTACCATTGTGCCGCGTACGATGGGAGCTCTCGGGTATGTGATGCAGACACCGGAGGAAGAAAAGTTTTTAAATACCAAGAAGGAACTGGAAGCAATGCTGGTAGGCATGCTCGCGGGACGTGCGGCAGAGGAGATCGTGTTTGACACGGTGACCACGGGCGCTTCCAATGATATAGAAAAGGCAACGAAGATTGCAAGGGCTATGATCACCCAGTACGGAATGAGTGAGAAATTCGGCCTGATCGGTCTGGAATCTATTCAGAACAAATACCTGGATGGAAGGCCTGTCAGCAACTGCGGCCAAGAGACGGCCTCTGAGATTGACCAGGAAGTTATGAAGATGTTGAAGGAGGCTTATGAGGAGGCCAGAAAGCTGCTCTGCGAGCACAGAACGTCCCTGGATAAGATCGCAGATTTCCTGATTCAGAAGGAAACCATCACCGGAAAGGAATTTATGGATATTTTCCATGAGGTTGAGGGGATTGAGCCGGAAAATGAAGAAGGAAAAACGCAGGAACGTATTACGATGACTCCGTTGGAGGAGAAGCCGCAGGGACAGGACACAGAGATACCATCGGAGGAGAAGAAGCCGCAGGAGCAGGACGCAGGGCTGCCGACGGCGGAAGATGGGCACAGGAGTGCATTGTAGAAACGGCTGCTGTAAGGAAGAGTAAGACGTTGAATGGCGTAATTATATATGAAATAAAGAGCGAAAAGATGAGGAATCCTAAAGCGGGGTTTTTCATCTTTTTCCGCAGGAAGGGGAAGAAATTCCATGTTTGATATTCAGGAGGAATTAAAAAAGCTTCCGGGAAAGCCCGGTGTGTATATCATGCACGATGAAAAGGATGCCATCATCTACGTGGGAAAGGCTGTCAGCCTGAAAAACCGTGTGCGGCAGTATTTCCAGAGCAGCCGCAATAAGGGCATAAAGATTGAGCAGATGGTTACCCATATCACGAGGTTTGAGTATATTGTTACAGATTCTGAGCTGGAGGCATTGGTATTGGAGTGTAATCTGATCAAGGAGCATCATCCGAAGTATAATACCATGCTGATGGATGATAAGTCATATCCGTTTATCAAGGTTACGGTCGAGGAACCATTTCCAAGGATTATGCTGGCAAGAAAAATGGTGAAGGATCATGCCAGATACTTCGGGCCGTACACCAGTGCCGGGGCTGTGAAGGACACGATTGAACTGATCCGGAAGCTTTATCATATCAGGAGCTGCAGCCGGAATTTGCCGAGGGATAAGGGGAAAGAGCGCCCTTGTCTGAATTATCATATCCACCAGTGCAATGCCCCCTGCCAGGGGTATATTTCCCAGGAGGAGTACAGGAAGGCAATTACAGAGGTCCTGCATTTTCTGAACGGGGATTATGAAATTATCCTCAAGGAGCTGGAAGGGAAGATGCAAAAGGCCTCGGAAGCGCTGGAATTCGAGAAAGCACTGGAATACAGAGAACTTTTACATAGTGTCCAGAAAATTGCACAGAAGCAGAAAATTACAGATACTGCCGGGGAAGATCGGGATATTCTGGCTGTTGCCGCGGAAGAGGAGGACGCGGTGGTGCAGGTGTTCTTTATCCGTGGGGGAAGGCTGATCGGGAGAGATCATTTTTATCTTAGGATCACGCCCGGGGAGACACCGAAAGAGATTCTGTCGAGTTTTATTAAACAGTTTTATGCCGGGACTCCTTATATACCGTCAGAGTTGATGCTGCCGGAGGAAATCGAGGACCGGCCGGTTATTGAGGAATGGCTGGCCCAAAAAAGAGGGCACAAGGTCTATCTCAAGGTTCCCAAAAAAGGGACAAAGGAGAAGCTTGTGGAACTGGCGTCGAAAAATGCAGCCATGGTTTTAAATACGGACAAAGAGAGGCTGAGACGTGAGGAGGGGCGGACCATCGGCGCGGTGAAAGAACTTGAGAAGCTGCTGGGCCTTACGGGAATCGTCCGCATGGAAGCCTATGATATTTCCAATACCAACGGTTTTGCATCTGTGGGATCCATGATCGTGTACGAAAAGGGAAAGCCAAAGCGGAGCGACTACCGTAAGTTCCGCATCAAAGGTGTTCAGGGGGCGGATGACTATGCGAGTATGGAGGAAGTTCTGACAAGAAGATTCACCCATGGACTTAAGGAGAAGGAAGAGGGGAAAGAGCTTGGCAGTTTCACGGCTTTTCCGGATCTGATTATGATGGACGGCGGAAGAGGGCAGGTGAATATTGCATTGCAGGTTCTTGACCGCCTGAAGCTTCATATACCGGTGTGCGGCATGGTCAAAGATGATAATCACAGAACCAGGGGTCTGTATTATCAGAATGTAGAGATTCCCATAGACAAACAGTCTGAAAGCTTCCGTCTTATTACCAGAATCCAGGATGAGGCCCACAGGTTCGCGATCACCTTTCACAGGCAGCTCAGAAGCCAGAGCCAGATTCATTCTATTCTGGACGATATTCCCGGAGTCGGCCCGGCAAGGAGAAAGGATCTGATGAGGCATTTTGAAAATATAGAGGCGATCAAAAAAGCAACCATAGAGGAGCTTAGGAAACTTCCGTCTATGAATGAAAAATCTGCGGCGGATGTCTACAAGTTTTTCCATTAGTATAGTATTGTGCATGGGAAGTATGATATAATATGTGAAACTTAACATATAAAAGGATAGAAGAGGAGAGTGACATGGCTAATAGTGTGAAACTGAGTAAAGTTGTGGAGAAGATGAATCTCAAGAACCTTACGCCGGATGTGGATATGTCGAAAAAAGAGGTAGTAGTGTCGGATATGAACCGTCCTGCGCTGCAGCTTACGGGGTTTTTTGAACATTTTGCATCTGAACGTGTGCAGATTATCGGTTATGTGGAATATACATTTCTTGAGACGATGGATGCCGGGGAAAAGGAAAAGGTCTATGATATGTTGTTGTCTTACAAGATTCCCTGTATTGTATTCTGCAGGAACCTTAAGCCGGAGCAAATGCTGCTTGAGAAGGCGGTGAAGGCCAATGTTCCGGTATTTTCTACTGAGACGAAGACATCTGCATTTACGGCAGAGATTGTACGTTGGCTGAATGTGGAACTGGCGCCCTGTATTTCTATCCATGGCGTATTGGTGGACGTTTACGGCATTGGTGTGCTGATCATGGGCGAGAGCGGTATCGGGAAGAGTGAAGCTGCCCTGGAGCTTATCAAGAGGGGGCATCGGCTTGTGAGTGATGATGTGGTAGAGATCCGGAAGGTCAGTGATGAAACTCTGGTTGGACGGGCTCCGGATATAACAAGGCATTTTATTGAGCTTCGCGGAATCGGAATTGTAGATGTTAAGATGCTGTACGGCGTGCAGAGCGTCAGAGAGACGCAGAATATTGATCTTGTTATTACACTGGAGGACTGGGACAGAGATAAAGAGTATGACAGACTCGGGCTGGAACAGCAGCATACGGAATTTCTGGGCAATCAGGTAGTGTGCCATCAGCTTCCGATTCGGCCGGGGCGCAACCTTGCGATCATCGTTGAGACTGCGGCCATCAATCACAGGCAGAAGAATATGGGTTACAATGCTGCCCAGGAATTATATAAGCGTGTACAGCAGAATATGACAAAAAAGCGATAGGAGGGGAAGCTATGAAGTATTGTTTCGGTATAGACGTTGGCGCCACAACGATTAAAGCAGGGCTGTTGAAAGAGGACGGCACGATTGTAGAAAAATGGGAGATCGACACGAGAAAGGAAAAACAAGGACAGGCGATCCTGCCGGATATTGCAAAGCTGGTGGAGGAAAAATATGTCCAGGCAGGATTAAGCAGGGAAGATATTGTCGGAATCGGGATCGGTGTACCGGCGCCTGTAGATGAGGAAGGGATCGTACACAATACTGCGAATCTTGGATGGGGGTACAAGGAGGTAAAGAAGGAACTTGAGGAGCTTACAGGATTTGCTGTAGAGGTGGGCAATGATGCCAACATGGCTGCCCTGGGAGAGATGTGGCTCGGGGCAGGTCAGGGACACCGCAATATGGTTATGGTAACATTAGGAACCGGTGTCGGCGGGGGCGTGATCATCGGCGGCAGGCCTCTTGTAGGTACGAACGGGGCCGGCGGCGAGATCGGCCATATCCTTGCCAACAGGCAGGAGACGGATAAGTGCGGATGCGGAAAGAAAGGATGTCTGGAGCAGTATGCATCCGCGACAGGTATTGCCAGGCTTGCAAGGATTCGACTTGCAAAGAATGACGATCCTTCTTTGCTGCGGGGGCAAAAGATTACTGCGAAGGCGGTGTTTGATGCATTGAAACAGGGAGACCGCGTGGCTAAGGATGTTGTGGAGGAGTTTGGCTCCTATCTCGGCTATGCATTTGCAGATGTGGCTGCGGTGGTAGATCCGTCAGTGATCGTGATTGGCGGCGGGGTATCTAAGGCGGGGCCTATTCTGATTAAATATGTGGAAAAATACTTTATGGAGAAGGCGTTCTTCGCGAACGAGGGAACCATATTTGAGATTGCCGAGCTTGGCAATGATGCAGGAATCTGCGGCGCGGCAAAGTTGATACTAGGATAGGTTAAGGTCTATGGATACGGAAAAGGTAATTGAATTCTTTAAAAGGATATGCAGGATCCCCCGGTCATCAGGGGATGAAAGGATGATCAGCGACTATATAGCAGATTTTGCAAGGGACAGAGGGTTTTCAGCAACTCAGGATGAAAATTATAATCTGATCGTCCGTAAACCTGCCACGGTGGAAAGCACAGGGGATCCGGTAATTCTCCAGGGACATCTGGACATGGTCTATGTGGTGGAAGACGGGAAAAACCATGTGTACCAGGACGGGATTGAAGTGGCAGAGGATGATGATTATTATTTTGCACCGGGAACATCCTTAGGAGCCGATAACGGAATTGCGGTTGCATACTGTCTGGCACTTCTGGACAGCAGTGATATTCCGCATCCGGATCTGGAAATGGTGTTTACCGTGCGGGAGGAGGAAGGGCTGGTCGGTGCGAGGACGATGGATATTTCTTCCCTGAAGGGAACCCGATTCATCAATCTGGATTCTGAGGAGGAAGGTATTATCTATACCAGCTGTGCCGGCGGCCTGAGGTCACGGCTGATCTGGAACGTTGAGACGGAGAAGCTAAAGGAGGAGAGAGTACCGCTGAAGGTGGCTTTCAGAGGACTGTCGGGCGGACATTCCGGAGATCAAATAGATAAAGGACTGGGCAATGCCATTGTACTTCTGGGCAGGCTTTTATATTTGTTGAAGGACATGCCTGTGCGGGTCAATCAGTTAGATGTGGCGGGTAAGGCAAATGCTATCGCCAACAGAGGGAGCCTTTATCTGTATGTACTGCCGGGGGATCTTGAGCGTGTAAAGGACAGGGTCGGGGAGATCGAGAAGCTGTTCCAGGAGGAATTATGTTATACGGATACGATTTTTTTTGACCTGACAGAATATGAGGGGCAGACAGGGGCGGAAGTCTATACGGAAGAATACCAGGAGAAGGTCAGGGACAGCCTGATGTTGCTTCCTTATGGGGTGGCGGGATCTTCCTTTGCTGTGGAGGGCCTGGTGGAGACTTCGATGAACATGGGCTCTCTGACTATGGAGGATGGCAGGCTGACTCTTCTAATGGCGCTTCGGAGTTCGGTGACATCACAAAAATATTTTCTTCGTGATAAGATACAGATTATTGCAGACGCCAAATGCGATGAGTGTATCTTTGAGAGTGATTATCCGGGGTGGAAGTACCGGAAGGATTCTCCTCTTCGGGATACGGCGGCGGCCGTGTATGAAAGGATGTTCCATAGGAAAGCAAAGATGGCTGCGATACACGCCGGCCTGGAATGTGGATATTGGGCTGAAAAGAAGCCGGAGATGGATCTGATATCGACAGGCCCGGATCTGTTCGACGTACATTCCACCGGAGAGAAAGTGGCCAAAGCGTCTGTGGAGCGTACGTGGCTGTACTTAAAAGAACTGCTGAAGGAACTTGCATATGGAAGGCCGATATAGAAAAAAAGCAAAAAAGGCTGTCACATCACAGCGGTATACACATAGGCCTTTTCAGGCATTTCCCGTGTATCCGTGTGATGTGACAGCCTTTCTTTTTTAAATCTCAGAATTATCGGCTCCCGTGGGGAAGATCAAGGGGTTGTACCGCCTTCGTTGCCACCGGGAGTCGTGGTACCTCCGCCTTCGTTGCCGCCGGGAGTCGTGGTGCCTCCGCCTTCGTTGCCGCCGGGAGTCGTGGTGCCTCCGCCTTCGTTGCCGCCGG
>CANSCI010000088.1 GCA_947645355.1 uncultured Dorea sp.
CCTCCTGGCGATCTCACTCACAATCTCCGGATCAGAGCCAAAAAGCTGCAGGGACACCGGAGATTCCTCCGGATGGATCTCAAGCAGCGTCTTCGTATTTTTATTCTTGTACAGCAGCGCCTTCGCACTGATCATCTCCATACACAAAAGGCCGGCCCCCTGCTCCTTGCACAGCAGCCGGAACGGCAGGTCCGTCACCCCAGCCATAGGAGCAAGGATGTATGGGTTGCTGAGGGAAACCTCACCAATATTCATTTAGGTACACCCCTTCCGTTAATTGGGGACGTAGTAAAGTTTAACTTTACTACGTCCCCCGTTATTTTTTTAACGTTTTTTGTTCTTCTCAAATATAATCCGCAGTCCTTTCAACGTCAGCTGTGGATCGTACACATCTATCACATCTGTCTCCGACACGATCATCTTGCCGAGCCCCCCGGTTGCCACTACCTTTGCCCCGGTATACCCGGATTCTTCCTTCAGCCGGTGAACGATGTACTCTGTCTGACCGATCTGCCCGTAGATCAGACCTCCCTGCATGCTGGAGATCGTCTCTTTCGCCAGGATGGAAGCCGGTTTTTTAATCTCTATGGCCGGAAGCATGTCCGCCTCACCCCAGAGTGCCTGGGCGGAGGTCCGAATCCCGGGTGCGATAACACCTGCCTCGAAAGTTCCGTCCGGCCCCACAATATCGTAAGTAGTTGCTGTCCCGAAATCCACCACGATCACCGGCCCGCCAAACAGCGTATATGCCGCCACCGCATCCACAATGCGGTCCGGCCCCACCTGCCTTGGATTCTCTGTGACAATACGGATCCCTGTCTTAATGCCCGCCGACACCACCACCGGCTTAATGTGGAAATATTTGATGATAGCGCTCCCGAGAGAATGCATAATATCAGGCACTACCGAAGCTATAATGACGTCTGTAATCTCCTTACTGTTGATCCCGTGTCGCTCAACCAGTTCCTGCAGCGTAATTCCATATTCATCTGACGTACGCGGCTGTTTGGATTTGATGCGGAAGGATCCGAATACCTTATCCCCATCAAAGATCCCAAGTGTAATATTGGTATTTCCAACATCAATTACTAATAACATACTCTCCTCCTACAGTTCTTCTCCAAGGAAAAACACTTTATAGTATAGCTGCAGCGCCTGTAAAAGCTCCTGCTTTTCTCTCCGAAGCTGCTTGATCTTAAGCTGGCTTCCGATCTCGTCAAATGCAGGGTCATATTCCTCAGACGTCACCTCGAAACACAGATCCCCGTCCTCCTCATAGACCAGCGTCAAAATACCGCCTACATCATGCACGTACAGCACGCACATAATCTTAAGTTCATCTTTTACATGCTCCGGCAGACCGGAAAAATCTGGATTCAGATAATATTTCTCCTCATAAGAGTTTGCCCCGCAGAGCACAATCCTTTCTTCATACATAACTCCACAACTCCTCCGATTCTCCCGGTGCAGTCCCGACACACCAAATGACACCCTTATGCACCTTCACATTACCTGCAAAGCCCTTTACGCTTACACATACCCGCAGATCCCCCGCACCGACACTTCCCCGGCGAAAACATTCTTCCTCTCTCCGTCCTCGGTACGAACTATCAGCTCTCCTCTTTCGTTGATTCCGAGGGCATGGGCATTGTACTCATTTCCCGGCTCCAGCACCCGAACGTCACAGTCCACATTCGCCAGAAACGAATGATAAATCTCCTGCAGCCCGGACAGATCCTGCGTCTCTGCAAATATCTCATAATTTTTTTCAAATCTTTCCATAACCGCGGCAATGATACCTGCACGCTTCACAGAGCGTCCCGTCTCGATCCTGAGTGAAGTCGCCTTGTCCCGCAGTTCCTCCGGGAACTCCTCCTGGTTCACATTGATGCCCACTCCGATCACTACATAATTAATATAGTCAATCTCAGTACTCATCTCCGTCAGGATCCCGCACAATTTTTTCTTATTGAGCACGATATCGTTCGGCCACTTGATCTGAACCTCCTGGCCCGCGGCCTCCCGGATTCCCTCGGCCGCGCTGACCGCCATAACCAATGTGAGCATGGGCGCATGCTGAGGCAGTATGTCAGGGCGAAGCAGAATGCTCATGTAGATGCTCAGGCCCGCGGGTGATTCCCACCCCCGCCCTCTGCGGCCTTTTCCCGCATTCTGCTTTTCCGCCACAAATAAAGTACCGTGAGCACTGCC
Source organism: uncultured Dorea sp. (assembly GCA_947645355.1). Taxonomy (GTDB): domain Bacteria; phylum Bacillota; class Clostridia; order Lachnospirales; family Lachnospiraceae; genus Dorea_D. The sequence continues at coordinate 2,212 of CANSCI010000088.1, forward strand.
CTTCTCCCCGTACGCCCTTGCCTGGATGTTCGTGGAATCCGTCTCCGCAAAACAGACTACCTCCCTGGCAGCCCACAACGTATCCGTCAAACTTAAGATCTCCGCCCTGGACAATACATCCGGACTGTCTACAAGGCGGTAACCTTTATTGCGAACGGCCTCTATCTCATAGCCCTCTTTTTTCAACTGCTCGATCATCTTCCACACAGCCGTGCGCGACACCTTAAACCTGCCGCACAGCTGCTGCCCGGAAACATAACCTCCGCTTTCCTTAAGTAACCTCAATATCTCTGATTTCATAATTATCTGCTCCAGAAATTGCCGCCGCAGCTGTCCCAGCGATTACCTCTCGCCGAGCGTCGCCGCCATCACTGCCTTGATCGTATGCATCCGATTCTCCGCCTCGTCAAATACCTTCGACTGTGCGGACTCAAACACCTCGTCCGTAACTTCCATATCATCCAGACCGAACCGCTCCTTAATATCCTTGCCGATCCTGGTCTTCAGGTCATGGTACGCCGGCAGGCAGTGAAGGAAGATTGCCCTCTCCCCTGCATTTTCCATAACTTCTTTTGTAACCTTATAAAGAGACAGTACGCGGATCCGCTCCTCCCAGACCTCGTCCGGCTCACCCATAGACACCCACACATCCGTATAGATCACGTCCACATCCTTCGTTCCGGCTTTCACATCCTCCGTAAGTGTGACGGAGCCGCCGCTCTCCTTGGCGTACCCCTCGCAGAGGCTCACAAGCTCCGGATCCGGGAAATATTCCCTGGACGTACACGCCGTAAAATGCATTCCCATCTTCGCACAGGCAATCATCAGAGAATTGCCCATATTGTATCTCGCATCCCCCATATAAACCAGGCGGATCCCCTTCCAATCCCCGAAATGCTCACGGATGGTCAGAAGGTCTGCCAGCATCTGCGTCGGGTGATACTCATTGGTAAGCCCGTTCCACACCGGCACACCGGCATGCTTCGCCAGTTCTTCCACGATCTCCTGTCCGTAGCCGCGGTACTCGATACCGTCAAACATGCGCCCCAGCACACGGGCTGTATCGGCGATACTCTCCTTCTTGCCAATCTGTGAACCGCCCGGGTCAAGATAGGTCGTCCCCATGCCCATATCATGGGCGGCCACTTCAAAGGAGCAGCGCGTCCTGGTGCTTGTCTTTTCAAAAATCAACGCCACATTCATGCCTCTGTAGCGGTCAACGGCGATTCCCTTTTTCTTTTTCTCCTTAAGTTCCGCCGCAAGATCCACCAGATACGTGATCTCCTCCGGTGTATAATCCTTAAGTGTCAAAAAATGTCTTCCTTTTAAATTCATCCTGCATCCCTCTTTCAATTCCATCAGCACATGCACAAACTTCGGCATATTGATCTGATCCTCTAAAGTCATATATTTTTTATATACTATTTCAAACAATTGGTCAACTGTATATATATGATATTTCGGAATTCTGAATAATTTTGCCGCCGCCTCCAGCATTCCCATATACAGCTCCCTGTCTGAAAAGCCAAGAGGGATCTTTAGTACAAATGCAAGCTCCGCCTTCTCAATCTCCTTGAGGTGCCTCAGAATCATGTTGTAATATTCCTCATTGTGAGTCTGCTTGACATAATAGATCCAGCCGTCCAGACCGTACAGCATCCTCTGGGTATCGTAATACCCGATCAGCAGGTTCTGTCTGCTCCTCTTCCCAGAGAATTCTATGATGCTCCCAAGCTTGACTCTCGGGGAGACCTGATACACAGTGCTCTCCTCCGGGAGTCTGACCTTCTGCTCCCGCCCCGGCCCATGGATGCGGATGATGATCAGATCCTCATATCCCCGCTTTAACAAAGAATTGACCGGCACCGTATTCACAACACCGCCGTCCACATATTTCTTCCCGTGCAGCGGCACGTTTTTGAACCCGATCAAGTATGCGCTGGCAAGCAGGAAATCCTCCAGAAGCCCCTCAGGTATATCTTCCACGCTGAGATCCAGCTCTTTAAACTCCGACAGAGAAAATGTCAGAAGACACAGTTCTCTGTCCCCATTCCGTATGGCGTCCTCGTCGATCATCTCATGGATCAGGCTGCGAAGCGGCGTAATGTCAAAGCCCCCCTCCCTGATCTTCTGCCAGATCCTTCCTAATGCCTCCCGGGTAGGAATCTCCCCGTTAAAAAATGCTTCCATCACTTCGTCGTCCACATCCATCACGGTAGAAAATGTCATTTCCTCCCAGATCTTTTCCGCCTTCTTAATATCTCCCATACAGACAAGGGCGCCGTTTAAAGCGCCCACTGATGTCCCTGCTACTGCTTTTATTTTCACGCCCGCTTCTGCAAGAGCCTTCCACGCACCGATCTGATACGCACCTCTTGCCCCGCCGCCGTCAAGCACAAGGCCATATTCTTTTGTCAGGTCAATGATGGGTTTCATACTGCAATCACCCCTTCATATGAATCTACAAACCTACTTTTCCTCTTTCGCTCCGACCTCGGCCAAAGACTTCACAAGTCCCGCGATTCCCTGGATCTCCGACGGGATAATGATCTTGGTAGCCTTGCCGTCCGCCGCCTTCTCAAATGCCTCCAGGCTCTTCATGGTAAGCACGGCTTCATCGGCCCCTGCTTCTTTCAGGAAACGAATACCGTCCGCATTCGCCTGCTGTACTTTCTGAATGGCCTCCGCCTCACCTTCTGCACGACGGATCATAGCTTCCTTCTGCGCTTCTGCGCGGAGGATGGCCGCCTGCTTCTCTGCCTCGGCATCCAGGATTGCGGATTCCTTATGTCCTTCTGCCACCAGGATAGTAGACTTCTTCTCACCTTCTGCACGGAGAATAGCCTCACGTCTCTCACGCTCTGCCTTCATCTGTTTTTCCATAGCATCCTGGATTGCCGCCGGAGGAATAATATTTTTTAATTCCACACGGTTTACTTTGATGCCCCACGGGTCTGTAGCCACATCAAGAGACGCCCGCATCTTCGTATTGATCGTCTCTCTGGAAGTCAGTGTCTGATCCAGCTCCAGATCACCGATAATATTACGAAGGGTAGTAGCTGTCAAATTCTCAATCGCCATAATCGGATTCGCCACGCCATAGCAGAACATCTTCGGATCCGTGATCTGATAGAACACAACCGTATCGATCCGCATCGTTACATTATCCTTTGTGATCACCGGCTGCGGTGCAAAATCCACAACCTGCTCCTTGAGGTCCACCTTGCGCGCTACCCGGTCAAGAATCGGCATTTTAAAATGAATTCCTGTACTCCATGTTGCCTGATAGGCTCCCAGCCTCTCAACAACAAGCGCCTGTGCCTGCCTTACAACCCTGATACAGGAGATTACCACAAGTATCCCAATAAGCAGTATAATTCCTCCAAGAATCGCTCCTATTCCAAACATTACAAATCCTCCTCCTTGTCTCTCACAATAAGCTTCACACCCTGGATACCATTGATCACAACGATCTTGTTTTTCTCGATCTTTCCGTCCGCCTCATCTGTCTTCGCCGACCATTCCTGGCCGTTTACCTCGACCCTTCCAACAGACTGCAGTGTATCAATGTCCTCCGTCACCAGCGCCTGCTGCCCGATCAGACTTTCCGCATTGGTCTTCTGCCGCTCCTGGTTAAAATACTTCACAGCAAGCGGTCTTGTCAGAACCAGCAGAAGAATAGAAACAATCAAAAACACTGCCATCTGCACTGCAAAACCAAATCCTATGATGCCTGCTGCGAACGCTGCCAACGCCCCTGCTGCAAACCAGATTGTAGTCAGTCCCATAGTCAGGATCTCAATGATCAGCAATATCACAAACAGCCCCAACCATACTATCGTCTGCATATTCAGCCCTCTTTTCTTTGATAAATATAGTATTACTTATCATCTATATTACTATACTTCCATTTGAAACGCAATTATTACTGCATCTTATTCCCTCTCTGCCTTCGCACTTCAAACATCAGGACCGCAGAGGCAATTGCTGCATTCAAGGATTCTACCTGTCCGCACATGGGAATTTTTATATATCGGTCTGCCGCCTGTGCCACCTCCCTGCGAAGCCCGCTCCCTTCATTTCCGATAAAAAATGCACAGGGCCTGCAGTAATCCTCTCTGTCGTAGTAAAGACCCCCGTCCAGATGCGCTGCATAGGTCATAATCCCTTTCTCCTTAAGTCCCCCAATGGCCTCCGGCAGATCCGGCACATAGACAAACGGAACTCTGTAGACGGAGCCCATCGTAGAGCGGATCACCTTGGGGTTATATATATCCACACAGTCCCGGCTCATCAAGATTCCTGTCACGCCTGCACCTTCCGCCGTCCTCACGATCGTACCCAGATTGCCCGGGTCCTGAAGGTTATCAAGGACAAGGAGATGGGGCGCTGCCCCTTCGGATAACGCCTCAGAACAATACTCCATCTGACCGGCCACACACAGCACGCCCTGAGGCGTCCTTGTATCCGACACATATGCAAACACCGAATCAGCCAGCACCTCCACCGGAACTGCTGCTCCTGCTGTCATCTGATCCAGAAACCTTTTTTCTTTTTCAAAAAAAGACCTGGAGACATAGACTTCCTTCAGCCGATCCCCGGGGGTCTCACGGAACATCCGGATTCCCTCCACAAGAAAGACACCTTCTTCATCTCTTGCCTTCCGTTTCTTTTTCAGGCTGACAAGGCGTTTCACTTTTACATTTGCAGTGCTTGTAATCATTTTTTTACCTGCTTTCTCCCGAATTGTTCAAGCGCCTTATTAGAACCGATCAAGATCAGAACGATCCCTTCTCCGAGAGGCTCTTCCGGATCCGGATTCACCTGGATATCCTCTCCCCTCTTGATACCCACCACATTGACGTCATGGGAACGTCTTACATCCAGCTCCATCAGGGATTTTCCCACCCATCCGGCCGGTACCGCAATTTCTGCAATACTGTAATCCGAAGAAAGATTCAGCCAGTCTGCAAATTCATTAGACACCAGATTCCTCGCAACGCTCTTCCCGATCTCATGCTCCGGGAAAATAACCGTGTCGGCCCCGATCTTCTTAAGCAGCGTGGCATGAAGGTCATCCTTTGCCTTGGCCATCACATAGGGGACGCCGATCTCCTTTGACACAAGAGTAGCCATCACACTCGCCTCCAGGTCATCCGACGCAGCTACCACCACCCCGTCCAGGTTGCGGGCTCCCAGCGCACGAATGACATCCGGATCCCCGATGTCCGCCTGCACCGCATAAGACACCTGATCGGAAATATCCTCGATCCGCTCCATATGGTTATCTACAACTACCACCTCGCAGCCCAGGTTCTGCAGCGTCACCGCCACACTCCTGCCAAAACTGCCGAGGCCGAATACTGCATATTGCTTTCTCATCCTGTTCCTCCTCTTCCTTCACCGGCCATATTCTCTCTGGCTATATCCGTCAAACCTTTGCAGGATACAATGCAGACAGTACACTAGCCCACCATAATCCGTTCCTCCGGCAGACGCCGGAGTTTATCCCTGGGATGCACCTTCCCGGCAAACAACAGGACAAGTGTCATAGGACCCAGCCGCCCTACATACATCATAACCATCAGCACCACATGACTCATCCTGGACAGCTCTGGCGTCAGCCCCGCCGTAAGCCCCACTGTCCCGATCGCCGAGGAAGTCTCATAGATAATGTCCACCAGCGCCACACGGTCCGGCTCTATGATCAGAACCGCCATTGTCCCGGCAATAAATACCGCAAACGCCACCATCACCACACAGAAACCCGTGCGGAAATTCCCGACCGATATCTTCTTTCCCATACACTCTGTATCATTGCCGCCCCTTACAAAGGTCAGGCAGGATAGAAACAGCATGGCAATCGTTGTGGTCTTTACACCTCCCGCTGTTCCGCCCGGAGACCCGCCGATGAACATCAGGATGCTGTTAAAAAGCTTGGATTCTTCATGCAGGGCGCCCTGTTGTATGGTAAAAAACCCTGCCGTCCTGTTGGTCACGGACTGAAAAGCCGAGGCCATCCATTTCTCCCCGAAGGAAAGCGGCCCCAACGTATCCGGATTATTGTATTCTATGATAAAGATAAATAAAGTACCTGCTGCCAGAAGAGACAGGGTCATAATAATTGCCAGTTTCGACTGAAGCTTAAGACGCGTAAACCACCATCTCCTCGGAAGTTCTCTTCTCAGGATCTTCCTCCCGTTTCCAATCACATCAAACCATACCATAAAGCCAAGCCCGCTTAGAATAATCAGCGTCATCGTCGTGAGATTGACCAGCGGGTTATCCACATACCCGGCAAGGCTTGACTCCCCAAGGATATCTATTCCTGCATTGCAGAACGCAGACACTGCGTGGAAAACAGAATACCAGACCCCCCTCCCGATGCCGTACTCAGGGATAAACTGGCAGGCATACAGGACTGCGCCGGCTCCTTCCACAACCAGCGTCCCCTGGATGACACGCTTCACCATTCCCACCATACCGCCCAGGCTGTCCATATTATAAGTCTCCTGGATGACCACCCGTTCTCTGACCGTGATCCTTTTGCGCAGCAGCAGGAAAAAGGCCGTGACACAGGCAATCACTCCAAGGCCTCCCACCTGGATCAGAAGCAGAAGGATCACCTGGCCAGGCAGCGTAAATTGCGCTGCCGGCGTTATGGTCACAAGCCCGGTCACGCACACCGACGACACAGAGGTAAATAACGCGTCTATAAATTGTATCGGCTCCCTGTTGCATACAGGAAGCCATAACAGAATCCCCCCAAGCAGGATTACGCCCAGGAAACCAACAGCCAGAATACCCATCGTATTCCACCGGATCCTCTTCTTTCTCTGCCACATAACCATTTCCTCTGCAACTATACTTTAAACCGATATCCCACTCCCCATATCGTCTCAATATACTGGGGGTTGGAAGTATCCATCTCCACCTTCTCCCGAATCTTTTTGATATGCACTGTAACGGTGGCAATGTCCCCTACTGATTCCATATCCCAGATCTCCCGGAACAGATCCTCCTTCGTGTACACATGGTTGGGATGCCCGGCCAGGAAGGTAAGCAGGTCAAACTCTTTCGTGGTAAATGTTTTTTCCTCCCCGTTGACCCACACACGCCTTGCCGTAGTGTCGATCTTAAGCCCGCGGATCTCGATCACCTTATTTTTCTCCGCCACACTTCCGGTCAACCGGTCATATCTTGCCAGGTGAGCCTTCACCCTTGCCACCAGTTCACTGGGACTGAAGGGCTTTGTCATATAATCATCCGCACCAAGTCCCAGCCCGCGGATCTTGTCGATATCATCTTTCTTTGCCGATACCATGATAATCGGTGTATTCTTCTCATCCCTCACCTTTCGGCAAATCTCAAATCCATCCACACCCGGGAGCATCAGATCCAGGATAAACAGATCATAATCCTCCCCCAGCGCCTTCTCAAGTCCGGCCGCTCCATCATTAGCCACCTCCACCTGGAATCCGCTCAGCTCCAGATAATCTTTCTCAAGGTCAGCAATCGCCTCTTCATCTTCAACAATCAATATCTTACTCATCAGCCGGTACCTCCTGATATTTTCTCAGCACAAAGTACATGGTCGTTCCTGTGCTCTCTCTGCTGGTAGCCCATATTTTGCCCCCATGCTCCTCTATGATCTTTTTCACAATGGAAAGTCCGATGCCGCTTCCTCCTTTGGATGAATTTCTGGACGCATCCGTCCGGTAGAAACGGTCAAAAATATTCGGCAGATCCTTCGCCGCGATCCCCTTCCCATTATCCTCAAGCTCAATCTGGACAAAATCACCTACATCCTTAACCCGCAGGTTGATCTTGGCCCTTACCTTATCCATATATTTGACAGAATTATTGACAATGTTGTGAATGACCCTCTTGATCTGCTCTGCATCTGCAATGACACGCACATCCTGCCCTGCATAATTAAAATAACCAAATTCTACATTTTTAGCCTCAAGTTCCAGCGTCAGATCCTCGGCACAGTCTGAAAAATAATCATTGACAGACAGGATATTAAAATTATATGGAATTCGGTTCGTATCTATCTTAGAATAAAGAGTCAGCTCATTGATCAGAAGATCCATCTCATTGGCTTTATTATAGATGGTGCGGATGTATTTGTCCATCTTCTCCGGCGTATCGGCAACACCGTCCATAATCCCTTCCGCATAGCCCTTTATGGTCGTGACAGGGGTCTTAAGATCATGGGAAATATTGCTTATCAACTCCTTGTTCTCCTTGTCAAAGGAGATCTTCTCCTCCGCATTATCCTTAAGCCTCTGTCTCATATCCTCCAGATCACGGCTCAAACGCCCCAGTTCATCATCCGCGTCCGTCCGTATCTCAAAATCCAGATCCCCGTCCTTGATTTTTTTCGTTGCGATCCTCATATTGCCAAGGGGAGTCATAATCCCCTTATAGATCCACAAAAACAGAAGAAGGGCTGTCAGTATCAATACGATCACGATTCCAAACAGCACATCTACAAAAAACTCTTCCACCTCCGGAATCACCCGGCTTACATCTGTGACTATAAATGCACTTCCCTGCTCACCCTGGGGATATAAAAAATCCACCTGCTTGACCAGAGCCTGCGCCTCCCCGCCCAGATAGATCCCATTCTCAGATGTAGTCTCTGATCCGCCGTATCCTGGCAGCTGTCCGGCCACACGCTGGGCAACCTCCGGGTCTGTCCCGATATAAGTGATCGTATGATCCTTCCTCACCAGAAGATATGATTTCTTCTCATTCAAAATGAGATTAATGTCCTCCAGCACCGTTGCGTCCTCCATCCGCTCCGGACTGCCCTTGGCCAGCTCCTCCAACTCCTTGTAAGGCTTTTCTGTGAGTCTCGACAATACCTGTGTCGAATTCGACAGATTCTCTACCGTAGTCCCGGTAATCCCATAGGTCTTATCAATGGCATTCATCTGAAATGCTCCCAGCACACAGGCCACACCCACAGACACAATAATCGGGACCAGCGTAATGGTCAGAAAAGCTATGACTAATCGAGTCTTTAACTTCATACGTCTCTCCTCCGGGTTTTAGTATAGCACGAAAAAAGGCGCTTCACATCAAAGCGCCCATAAACTTTTATTAAAATTTTATAAATAGGATTTTAATTTCTCTGCCTTATCCGTCTTCTCCCAGGGCAGATCCAAATCGGTACGGCCGAAATGCCCGTAGGCTGCTGTCTGCTTGTAGATGGGCCTGCGCAGATCCAGCATCTTGATGATTCCGGCAGGACGCAGATCAAAGTTTTCCCGGATC
>CANSCI010000089.1 GCA_947645355.1 uncultured Dorea sp.
CTTATCATTATGGGGCACCAGCGAAAAACTCTTCATAACCAGATGCTCCTTACTCTCAAAAAAATCCAGGAACATCTTTCTCAATTCATTTACTCCATACTTCTGCATTGTTTCCTCCTAATACTGTATTTATTTTAATTCTATTTCTTCCAACTCCTTCGGCGGCAGCTTCTTCGTTGAGCCCTTCACAAACTCTTTCACCTTCTTCTGCGCCTGGGTGATCGGGATATTCGTGCCGGCTCCTGCCGCACAGCCGCCGGGGCAGCCCATTCCCTCGATCAGACAACCGTTCATGCGTCCTACCTTTGCAAGAGACAGCATCTTTTTACATTCCGCAAGTCCTTCCGCATGCTCGATCTTCACCTCCGTGCCCGGATAATATTCATTGATGCATTTTTCGACAGCATCCGCCACACCGCCGGCCACTGCATATCCGCGTCCGGCTGCCGTTGCATTGTGGAAGGATGACTCTGCCTCATATTCTGTCAGGTCGATCTCCCTGGCATCGAACATAGCCCGAAGTTCCTCAAAAGTTATGACAAAATCCACATCGCTTCGTACCGTCCGCCGCATAGCCTCCAGCTTTTTGGCCGCACACGGCCCGATAAATACCACTCTTGCATTGGGATGTTCCTTTTTAATCGTTCTGGCAGTCGCCACCATCGGGGTCAGTTCCTGAGACACCTGATCTACCATATCCGGGAAATATTTTTTCGCCAGCATGGCCCATGACGGACAGCAGGAAGTCAGAAGGAAGGGGAGTTCTCCGGTAGTAACCTTTTCCACATAATGATGAGCCTCTGCGACGGCTCCGATATCCGCGCCGAGAGCTACCTCATAGACCTCAGAAAAGCCCATCTCCTGGAGAGCTGCTTTCAGGTTTCTCGGTGTGATATTGTCCCCGAACTGTCCGGCAAACGCCGGTGCAAGCTCCGCCACGATCTCTGTTCCTTCCGTCAGCGCCCTGGCAAGCTGGAAGATCTGGGACTTGTCCGCCACTGCCCCGAACGGGCAGCTTACCATACACATACCGCAGGATACACATTTATCAATATTAATAGAGGCATGGCCCTGAGAATCCGTCTCAATGGCATTCACCCCGCATGCTTTGGCGCACGGCCGTTCCTTTTTGGAAATTGCATCATACGGGCACACGGACTTACATTTCCCGCAGCCGATACATTTATCCTGGTCTATGTAAGAACGGCCTTTCACCATGGAAATAGCGCCTTTGGGGCACACCTCCATACAAGGATGCGCCAGACAGCCCTTACACATGTTGCTCACTTCATAGCCTTTTTCCTCACAGCGTTCGCATGCAGACGGGATCACCTGCATCAGCGGCGGCTCGTAGTAATTATCAGAAATATTGCTGGCTTCCAGGCCGGCAGTCAGATGTACCGGCTTATTTTCCGGCCGCAGGGACATTCCCATGGCCAGACGCACGCGCTCGCTGACAATTGCGCGGGAGCGGTAAATACTCTCTCTGTATGTAGTATGATCCTCTGTGACGATCTCATACGGGATCGCTTCAATATCACTGTTGAGAGTCTCTGTATTTCCCTGGAACCCCAACCTTGCCACATGCTCAAAAACTTGTCTCCTGACTCTTTTGACTCTGGTATCCAATCCTCTCATAACTTCTGATTCCTCCTGATCTTAAACTTGTTTCTTTATAGTAAGATAATCTTATGCTCCCTGCAGACACTTTGCATCTCCTCCGGCCAGATGCTTGCCTGCACCTCCCCCACATGGGCGCGGTTCAGAAGAAGCATACACAGTCTGGACTGCCCGATTCCGCCGCCAATGGTATAAGGGAGTTCTCCATTTAACAGCATCTTATGATAAGGAAGCTCTCTGCGCTCTTCACATCCGGCCTTTTTAAGCTGTTCCTCCAGGGATCTTTCGTCCACACGGATCCCCATACTGGAGATCTCAAGGGCACAGTTAAGGTTCTCGAACCAGAACAGGATATCTCCGTTGAGCTGCCAGTCATCATAGTCCGGCGCGCGTCCGTCGTGAGGCTTTCCGTCCGAGAGTTTCTCCCCGATCTTCATCAAGAACACACATCCATATTCCCTGGTGATCAGATTCTCTCTCTCCTTCGGGGTTTTATCCGGATAACGGTCGGCCAGTTCCTGAGAAGTAAGAAAGACAACATCATCCGGAAGATGCTTCACTGCCTCCGGGTACTTATACCATACCTCATGCTCCATATGCTTGATTACTTTGAAGATGGTACGCACCGTATCTTTGAGCGTCTCCACCGTCCGGTCTTCCTTCCGGATCACCTTTTCCCAGTCCCACTGATCCACATAACAAGAATGCAGGTTATCAAGCTCCTCGTCCCGCCGGATCGCATTCATATTTGTATACAGTCCTTCCCCCGGCTGAAACCCGTAATTGTGAAGCGCCATACGCTTCCACTTTGCAAGGGACTGTACTACCTCCACCTCTTCTTCCCCGATTCCCGGGATATCAAACTGGACGGGGCGCTCTACTCCGTTCAGATTGTCATTCAGCCCGCTTTTCTTTGTCACAAATAACGGCGCTGAGATCCTCTCCAGATTCATCTCCCTGCCGAATTCCTTCTGGAAGGTATCTCTGATGTATTTGATCGCCTCCTGGGTCTTGCGTACATCCAGGTGCGGATCATAATTTTCCGGTAATATTAATGCCATTTTCTTTTCCTCCATGCTTTTGTCTCATGTGCCGGCAGGTTTATCTTTCGCCAGATGACCTGTCTGCCTCTGCCTCAAATACCTTCTGTGCATAGTACACAGACTGCATCGCATCCTTTCCGTAGAAATCTGCCCCGATCAGGTCAGCATACTCCTGATTTAAGACAGCACCACCAACCATAACTTTACACCCTGGCTTTGTTTTTCGCAATAGTTTAATTGTATCTTCCATACTGACTACGGTTGTAGTCATCAGAGCACTTAAGCCCACCAGCCTTACATCCTCCCTGACAGCAGTCTCTGCGATCCGCTCAGGCGGAACGTCTTTGCCCAGGTCTATCACATCAAAATTATAATTTTCAAGCAGAACCTTTACGATGTTTTTGCCGATATCATGAATGTCTCCCTTTACAGTGGCAAGGATCACCTTATCCTTATCTGTATCCTGCGCCCCGCTCTTTGAAAGTTCCTCCTTCAGCACGGCAAATGCGATCTTAGCCGCATCCGCACTCATCAGCAGCTGAGGCAGGAACACCGTCCCCTGCTCGAACCCTTTCCCCACACGGTCAAGCGCCGGAATCATCTGGTGGTTGATAATATCAAGAGGCTCTGTCGTCTTCACAAGCACGGCAGCCGCATGATGCGCCTCCTCCTTCAGCCCTCTTTCAATTGCCGTCCCAAGCGGGATCTGTGTGTTTTCGGAAGCAGCCGGAATATCCCGGGGAGCAGAGGCGCTCCCGTACTGCCTGATATACTCCTTACAGTTGTCATCATAATTCATCAGCGCACAATAAGAATAATAGGAGCGCATCATATCGCCGGACAACGGGTTTATGATTCCGGCACTTAAGCCTCTTTGCATTGCAAGGGTGTAAAAATTTGCATTGATGGCAGGCCGCAGCGGCAGCCCGAAGGAAATGTTGGACACTCCCAGCACCGTACAGACCCCATAAGTCTCCCTGACCGCCTGCAAGGCATCAAGGGCAACCCTGGCCCCTCCCGGATCTGAGCTGATGGTCATTGCAAGAACGTCTATCACAAGATCCTTCCTGGAGATGCCGTATTTCTCTGCTTCCTCTATCATCTTCCCGGCTATACGGACACGCCCTTTTACATCCCCGGGTATGCCGTCCTCATCCAGCGTAAGCCCGACTGCCACACCGCCATACTTCCTGATCAGAGGAAAGACCGCGTCCATAGACTCCTGTTTGCCGTTTACAGAATTCACCATAGGCTTTCCATTATAGATCCTCATGGCCGCTTCCATAGACGCCTCATCTACCGTGTCGATCTGCAGCGGAAGGCTGGTAATGCTCTGGAGACTTTCCACCACCTCCGGAAGCAATGCCGCCTCGTCAATATCCGGAAGTCCCACGTTCACATCCAGAATATGGGCGCCCGCATCCTGCTGTGCGATCCCTTCTCGTATAAGATAGTCCAGGTCATGTTCCTTTAATGCCTGTTTAAATCTCTTTTTCCCGGTGGGGTTGATCCGCTCCCCGATGATTACAGGACGATCCCCCAGGATTACTGCCCTCCCGTAAGAAGATACCATCGTTTTTCCTACTGTCTCCGGAAGAATCCGGTGCGAAAATGCATCTGACTGTCTCACCTGCTCTACCATTTTTTTAATGTGTGCAGGAGTGGTGCCGCAGCACCCCCCTACAAGCGCGGCTCCGTGTCTTACAATTTCCTCCATATATCCGGCAAATTCCCCGGGCTCCACGTCATAGTACACCTGACCGTCCCGCTGCCTCGGCAGTCCCGCATTCGGTTTTACAATAACAGGTATGGAAGCGTATTTCATCACCTCGTCAAGAATCCCAAGCATCTGCTTAGGCCCCAGTCCGCAGTTGATTCCCAGTGCATCCACCCTGAGTCCTTCCAAAAGCGCCACTACAGACGGTACATCCCCGCCGGTCAGAAGCTTCCCCCGCTCATCAAAAATCATCGTAGCAAATACTGGAAGCTGCGTATTCTCCTTTGCTGCCAGAACTGCCGCCTTTACCTCATAGGTATCGCTCATAGTCTCAATATGAATCAGGTCCGCGCCGGCCGCTTCTCCATAGACGGCCGCTTCTTTGAACACCTCATAGGCTTCCTCAAACCCAAGATCCCCCATGGGCCTTAACAGCTTTCCCGTAGGACCTATATCAAGGCCGGCATACACCTCGCGTCCGTCCTTTGCCCCGATGACCGCAGCCTCTTTTACATTTTCTATAGAAGCCCTCACGATCTCCTTAAGGCTGTATGCCCCGCCCTTATATTTCAGCGCGTTGGCCCCGAAGGTATTAGAGAGCACAATGTCGCTTCCCGCCTCATAATACTGTCTGTGGATATCCACCAGAATATCCCTGCGCGCTATGCTCCAGGCCTCCGGAAGTTCCCCCGGCTTCAGCCCTCTCTCCTGCAGCAGGGTTCCTGTACCCCCGTCAAAAAATAATATCTCTTTTCCCAGTCGTTCCTTCAGCATCTTGTCTACTCCTTTATTATCCTCTGCGATAGAGGCAGTCATCCTTTCCGCAGCATTCACATCCCCCGGCAGGACAAGGCACATCATTTCTTCCCATCCCGATCACTGCCGTCACAGACTTAGTCGGGGCCAGCATATTGCCGCCGGTCATCGAAAGTCCGATCCTCTTTGCGCTGTCCAGCATCCGGAGGATCTCCCCCTGATGCTCTATAGAGAAATCACCATAGCCGGGGCTGAATCTCGGGCGGAGGTAATAGCCTTCCTCCTTCATCTGCTCCTTAAGTGCGGTCTGCCACCGATCCAGATTTTCCTCCAGAACAGCTGCCGCACATGCCTGCAGCACCACCGCCCTTGCCATATCTGTATAAGAATATCGCTTTAGCAGCCGATCCGTCTGTATCCCCAGGGTGGCCCCCAAAAGCACGGCCTTCTCACACCCCCTAAGATTCCGTGAAAGGTTTCTGCTGTGTATCTTTAAATTGTCAATCCTAAGCCAATCCGTCTCCGGTGCCGTCAATGGAAAAATGCGGTAAATGATCCTCTTCTCAGCCACCCGGTCAAGTTCGTCAAACGACTCCAAAACCAGTGCGAGTGTCTTATCATCTACCGCACGACTTCCATATCCCAAGTAACGAATTGCCTCTTTCGTTCTTGTATTCATATATGTTCCTTACACTTTCACAATCTCCGACAAATTCTCCATAATGGCCTCTGCCACCTCCGGTTTATTCATAGAATACACATGGATATGGTTGATGCCATTGGCAATCAGGTCAATGATCTGGTCCGTCGCATACGCGATCCCCGCCTGCTGCATGGCCTTCTGGTCATCTCCAAAACGGTCGACAATCGCACGGAAACGTTCCGGAAGAGCCGTCCCCGACAGCGAACTGATCCGCCGGATCTGCTTTTCGTTGGTCACCGGCATGATCCCAGGCAGCACTGGAACGGTAATTCCCTTCTCCCGGATGCGATACAGAAAATTATATAAGATATGATTATCAAAAAACATCTGTGTCGTCAGAAAATCAACTCCGCAGTCCACCTTCTTCTTCAGGTTGGCAATATCCTCCTTCTTGTGCTCTGTCTCCACATGTCCCTCCGGATAACACGCCGCCCCGATACAAAAATCCCCTTCCTTCTTAATATCCTCGATCAGTTCACCGGCATAATGATACTGATCCGGAAGCGGAAATTCATGCTCTTGTGGAATATCTCCCCTGAGTGCCAGGATATTCTCAATCCCGCGCTCTTTCAGCTGGCCGATCACCCGGTGCACCTCCTCCTTTGTGGAGGAAACACAGGTCAGATGCGCCAGACTTGTAACCTTAAGTTCATTGCTTACATAGGAGGCAATCTTGACCGTATTCTTACTTGTACCTCCACCTGCGCCGTAAGTCACGCTGATAAACGACGGCTTCAGCGCGGCAATCTTCTCTGTAGCCGACCTCACACTCTCATATCCTGCATCCGTCTTCGGCGGGAATACTTCAAAAGAAATGTGCGGTTCTGTGCTTTTTAATAGTTCTCTTATCTTCATGCCGTTCCCCCTGATGTTCTTTTGTATTCTTTACCCCCGGCAGCCGGAAAGCCTGTCCTTCCGCACCCACTGGGGATCTCCTGCACAATTACATATGTTCATACAGGTCTTCATACTGCTTTGCAGAACTCTTCCATGAAAAATCCTTTGCCATACCCTGCTCTATGATCTTGTTCCAGTCTCTCTTCTTATCGTAATAAATGCGCTCCGCATACCGGATCGTTCCCAGCATCTCATGGGCATTGTAATTTGTAAAGCTGAAGCCCGTACCGGTCTTTTCAAACTCATTGTACGCCTCCACCGTATCCTTGAGGCCTCCTGTCTCCCTCACGATCGGGACAGTTCCGTACCGCAGACTCATCAGCTGGCTTAATCCGCAGGGTTCAAAGAGCGACGGCATCAGGAACGCATCACACGACGCATAGATCTTGTGGGACATAGGCTCGGAATAATAGATATTCGCAGATACCTTGCCCGGATACTTCCACGCAAAATGCCGGAACATATTCTCATACTGCTCTGCCCCGGTTCCAAGTACAACAACCTGTACTGCATCCTGGCACAACTCGTCCATCACATAAGCTACAAGGTCAAAGCCCTTCTGATCCGTCAGCCTTGAGACCACGCCGATCATCATCGTCTTGTGATCCCTCTCAAGCCCCAGTTCCTCCTGGAGAGCCATCTTATTCTTAATCTTCTCTTTCCTGAAATTGTCTATATTGTAATTCCTTACAATATGCTTGTCTGTCTCCGGATTGTAATCCTCATAGTCGATTCCGTTGACGATTCCGGATAAGCAATTCGCGCGGGCATTCATCAGCCCGTCCAGCCGCTCTCCGTAAAACGGCATCTTAATCTCCTCCGCGTAAGTATTGCTCACCGTTGTGATACGGTCTGCATATACGATGCCGCCCTTTAAGTAATTGGCGTCCTTGTACGCCTCCAGCTTATCCGGCGCAAAATAATACTGCGGAAGCCCTGTAATGTCCCTGACACGCTTCGTATCCCATGTGCCCTGGAACTTTAAGTTATGAATAGTCATGATGGTCTTAATCCCACGGTACCATTCATTGCCGTACCGGAAATTATCAAGGTAGATCGGCACAAGGCCTGTCTGCCAGTCATGACAGTGGATAATATCCGGCCTGAAATCAATTAACGGAAGCGCACTCAACACCGCCTTTGAGAAAAATGCAAATTTCTCAATATCAGCGTACATATCACCGTACGGCGCGAACCCGTTAAAATAATATTCATTATCTATAAAATAGAACGTAATTCCATCGTACTTTAATTCTAAAATTCCTACGTATTGTTTTCTCCAATTCAAGTCCATGTAAAAATGTGTCACATACTCAAGCTTTTCTTTCCACACATCCTTCATGCACATATACTTCGGCAGCATAACCCGTACATCATATTTTTCCTGGTCAAAATATTTTGGTAATGATCCAACGACATCTGCCAGTCCTCCTGTTTTAATAAACGGCACTGACTCCGAAGCCGCAAATAGTATTTTTTTCATTGCTCTTCCTCCCGACTCTCACGATATAAAACTATTATACCGTATTTTTATCAGAAAAAAAAGCCCTATCTGTTTTTATATTCCAAACGAATCGTATCTGCGATCAGCGCAATAAACTCTGAGTTCGTAGGTTTTCCTTTCCCATTGCTCACAGTATACCCGAACAGATCGTCCAGCGTATCTAATTTCCCTCTGCTCCACGCCACCTCAATGGCATGCCTGATTGCCCTCTCCACACGGCTTGCTGTCGTCTGATGCATCTTGGCGACCGTAGGATACAGCACTTTCGTAATGGCATTTAAGACATCCATGTCCTCGACAGCCATAATAATGGCATCCCTTAAGTAATGATAACCTTTGATATGTGCAGGGATCCCGATCTCATGGATCATATCCGTCACCCGGGATTCCAGATTCATTTCCAGCTGGGCAGGCAGACCCGCATCACCACCGGAAATCTGTTTTACCTCATGGCGGCCGGACGTATTTGCATTTTTGATCCGGCTTAACACCATCTCGTTATTAAAAGGCTTTAAAATATAGTAGCTTGCCCCTTTCTTAAAGGCATCCTCCGTAATCCGCTCCTGTCCGATGGCCGTGATGACAATAAAATCAGGATGCTTGCGAAGCTCACGGTTGTTATTTACAAGCTCCATAACACTTAAACCGTCCATCTTCGGCATAATCAAATCAAGAAGGACAACATCCGGCTGTTTATCCTTAATCAATGCATACGCATCTTCGCCGTTATTCGCCTTTCCCACCAGTTTAAGCTCTTTGTCGGCATCAATCATTTCGCCAAGTAGATCCAGGATTCTTTCATTATCATCGGCAATTGCCACGTTTATTTCACCCATTATGTGAAATACCTCCTTTCTTATAAGAAAAACTACATAAAACTGTCAATGCACATTATATATTTCGCCATATTCTAAAGCAAGCAATTATTGTCGTAAAACTTTGACAGCATACGACTGTTTTTTCAATTTTCTGCATATTTCTACAATTTTTTCTCTTTTTCTCCAAATCCTACAAAGCCCGCAAGTCACGGGCATTCCTGCAAAGTCCGCTTTTTCCCGTTGTCGAAACTGAAAAAAATGTCGAGAGAATATCTATCCTTTCGCCTGCTCCAGCATATTCTCTACAAATATGCCGTATCCCTTTGCCGGATCATTAACAAATACATGCGTCACTGCTCCGATCAGTTTCCCCTCCTGCAGGATGGGCGAACCCGACATGCCCTGTACAATACCTCCGGTCCTCTCCAAAAGCTCAGGATCCGTCACTTCAAGAATGATCCCCTTATTGACCTCATCGGCATCCAGGTCAACCTGACAGACCTCCACCTCATACTCCTTGACGCTCCCGTCCACCGCACACCGGATCACCGCCGGGCCTTCCTTAATCTCCTCCTTAGCCGCAGTCTCTACCGGTGTCTGATCCGAGAACAAGGCATCAATCCGCTCAATTGTCCCGAAGATCCCTGCCTCTGTATTTTGGGTAATCTTTCCCAGTACATTATAATTGTTGTACACGATGATGCCCTCCATCCCTCCGGGCATCCCATGCTCTCCCCTCTGGATATCCTTGATGCTTGTCGTATAGACAGTGCCCCCTTCGATATTCAGCAGCTCATTGGTATCCACATCATGGATGCCGTGGCCCAGCGCCCCAAACTGGCTGTTGGTGTCAAGAAACGTCACGGTTCCAAGTCCCTGTGCATTGTCCCTCACCCAGATCCCAAGTTTATACTCATTAGCGTTCATGCGGACAGCCCTGGTCTTGATGTCAATGTATTCCTGATTGCGGTTGACCTTTAATATCACTTCCTCATTGTCGATCCGGCTGATCTCCTCCATCAGCTCCTTTTTCGTATCCACCTCCTGCCCGTCGATGGCCACAATGTAATCTCCGGGCTTTACCAGGTGCCTGGAAGGATCGTAAAACATCCCGTCCATCCCTTTCACCTCATCCGTCCCAAGTACCATCACCCCCTCGGTCTCCAGGTAGATCCCTATGGGCATGCCTCCGGGTATTACCATCGTCTGATCCGAAGCCGCTGCGCTGACCTCCCGGCGCAGCCGGTCCTGCTCTTCCTCAATGAGATAATAGCTTCCTCCCACAAACACGGTAAATGCAACAATCATGATCAATATTCTACGGTACCAGTACTTTCTGATATTCATACATACACTCCTCCTGCCCTCTATGAAAAATCCGGCCAAAAACTTACAATGACCGAACTTTATAATAATAAAAAGGATATCCCTGTCTTACTGAGGATATCCTTCTTATTATGTGGAGTTTTTCTGTTTTTCAATCAGGATTCTCGAAGCTGTTTTGCAAGTTCTTTCATTTCCCTGGCATTTTTAACCACAGCATCCGTAATTTTTGCACCCCCGAGAAGCCGAGCCAGTTCACTGACTGATTCCTGCTCACTCAACTGCCGGATCCCTGTGGTAGTTTCCTTCTGATCCACTTTTTTTTCAATGACGAAATGATGAGCCGCCATTGCCGCAATCTGTGCAAGATGCGTAATACAGATGACCTGACGGTTCTTCCCGATAACTGCCATCTTCTCAGATACCTTCTGGGCAGTACGCCCGCTGATCCCCACATCAATCTCATCAAAGATCAACGTCTCCACAGCGTCTCTGTCTGCCATCACAGTCTTGATGGCAAGCATAATCCTGGACAGTTCTCCGCCCGAAGCCACATTTACCAGCGGCATGACCGGCTGCCCCGGGTTCAGGGAAACCATAAATTCCACATCATCCGCCCCGTCTGCCAGACATTCTTTTCGCTCTTCAAATCGGATCTCAAACTGTACATCCGGAAAATTCAGTTCCTTTAACCCTGCACAGACCGCATGCTCTAAAATAGCAGCCTGTTCCTTCCGGATCTTCGTAAGCTTCCCGGCAGCACCGAGTAACGTACGCTTTGCCTGCTCGCAATCGGAATTTAATTTTGAAATATAATTCTCGTAATCTTCTAATTTTTCTATTTTCTCCGCCTGTGTCCGGCAATATGTAAGAATCTCTTCAATACTGTTTCCGTATTTTACCTTCAAATGGTTAATTTCATTTAAACGGTTTTCTGTCTCATACAATTCTTCCTCCGAGCATTCACAAGACTGACTGTAATCCGAAAGTTCCCGGTTGAAATCATTTAACAGGCTGTCCACTTCCACCAGCTGGGCGTACAGGGAATCTGCCTTATCATCATATCCCTTAATATCCGACAGGGCGCGGAT
>CANSCI010000090.1 GCA_947645355.1 uncultured Dorea sp.
TGCTATCGCAAAAAGCCAGATATAATAAGCTCCCTGGCCGATAAATGGTTTTACATAAGTGCTCAGTATCATAAGCGCCATAGGAAAGGTACCGGATACACTGGCCATGATCGGGTTCTTCATATCCTCCTTTACCGCTCCCGGGAAAAGGATCAGTTTCAGCAGAACAAGAAGCAAGAGCACCCCGGCAGCGGCGCCGCATACATACCGAACCCCTTCAGAATAGCTTTGCAGCAGATTGCCAAGCGCAGCAGTGCCAAGCATAACGCCGCACAATGGTATTGGAACTTTTTTAATCACATTCATCTGGTTTACCTCATCTCCTTATTTCTTCGTGTTAACTCCTCTCGGCAGGCTCTGTCTCTTCGTCTGTATTCTTAATTCCAAGTTCGCGGCATACGATCTCTGCAACCTTCCATGCACACAAACCAGTATAGTAGATACACTGCTCCTTGTGCTCTCCCTTGCCCATATCAAATTCTTTTGTAAGAACTCTGCAGCAGACGGATTTCTTACCGTTGTATTCCTTAAACCAGCTGTGAAGTTCGTTGGAATAAGACATACATTTATTTACATCCGGATCCTTAGGACCTAACGGCTCGGTTCTGCCGAAAATCATCCCAAGCGCAAGGATACCGCCATTAAGCGCTCCGCACATGCACCCCGAGCGTCCTGCACCCACCGACATTGCCGATGCCATGCCGATCACTTCTTTCGGCACATCAATCTCAAAATTATTTCTGATCGCATCCATCACTGCCTCACAACAGAAAAAACCTCCCCTGTAGGAATCCTCCGCATCCTTCTGGATCTTTCTCAGGCTAACCTCTTTTGCCCCCATTTTTACGTTCATCATTTTTCATTTCCTCCTTTGAATCTCACATGTTATTGCTATTATAAAGCATCACCTCCCCCTGACGATAATAGATAATTCTCATGTATCTACAGTTATTATTGATTTTGTCGATAAATATGTAATATTACACAAAGAAACCGCATTTCGTGCTTTAAAATTCTATACTAAAAGCACAAAAATGCGGTTTCTTTCTTCACTTTCCGGCGATACTTTGAAACTATCCGTCGATATTCCCATCCTGGATTCTTTCTGGGGCAAGTGCATCATAGGGCTCCACAGCTTCTGTCTCTGCTGTCTGCCCAGAAACTTCCTGCACTCCCTCTTTCTTTTGCTCCTGCAGTTCAGCGGCTCCTTCCTGCTCCTCTGCCTCCTTAAGCACTTCCTCGCCCTGTGCCTCTTCCTCTTCCGGGCCTTTTCTTTTGAAAATCCTTCTTACACGCTCCTTCACTTTCCGGAACTTTTCAAGGATCCTCTCCCACATCCGCTTACACTTCTTTACAAATGCCTTGCGGAAAAAACGTACATCACGGACGATCCAAAAAAATGCAAGTAAAAACGGGAACCTTTTCAATACAGGGAAAAACTGCTCCATATATTCCCTTGGCGGAAAAAACCACTCTTTCCTCTTTATTGTCCACTCTTCCTCTCTGTCGCGGTTATAAAAATCCAGCCCGATCCTGGCAAAAGGCAGGAGCTTGGCATCAAGCTCCCGACTCTCCATATCTTTCGACAGAATATATTCCTCCAGCTCCAGAGCCGTCGTATATTCATAGTGTCCCTCGCCGCCGAACCACATAACAGACAGGATCTCAATCTGCTTTACGAATTCCAAAAGCTTTGCTTTCCCCTCGTATTCATGCACTTCCTTCCACAGGAATTCTTCATCTACCTTCTGCCTGTACAGCCAGAAATCCAAAATGTGCCTTACCTTCAGCATATTGTTAAGGTATGCCTCTTCAATCTGAGCCAGACGAAAAATATATTCCTCTTCCATAGACGGAACGTGGATAAACTTATATTCCTGATATGGGAGATACTTCTTTACCGGATCCTGGAATACCTCCCTGAGCACCCGGCTCTCAATCGGCGGCTCCTCATAGATTACTACACGGATCCCCGGCTGCCTCACGAACAGATACCCCTTCTGCATCCTTTCCTGCTTTTCCTCATAATCCATATCCCGCATCAGATGCAGAACCATGGGGATGTCCTTCTTTCCCACAAGAATCTCCAGTTTGTCTATATACCCCAGCTCAGGACGCGGATATAGATTGCGGATACCCGCGCTGCCAAGAAGAAGGCTGTGGATTCTGTATTTCTCCAGCTGCCAGAGGATAACTTCCTGCGCGCTGTCATAGGAGTCCGCAAGCAGAAGTTCTCTTTTATACCTTTGATAAAACCGCGCCTCACAATCTGCCGATATATTTTTCTCTATGCCGATCATCCCAAAATATATAGGATTAGATATATTCTGGTAATCACATGTTTTTAGCATGGTCTCCCAGTTTACTCTTCTTTTTAAGTTTTGAACAGGTCTCCCGTTAATGACATCTTTCAGCAATATCATCATATATCTTGATTCGTAATTGATGATAATCCCTCCCTTGTCACAGTATAGTTTTATTTACAGGTTATTTACACAATAAAATAACCTTTTTTCTCTTTTTCTTTTCTCTCCTGGCGCTCCTTCAATATCCGGCGTTCTTCAAAAATGTCTGCTGCATGCGGATTATACGCGGCATTCTTTTCATCGGAAATCACTCTTCCGGCCACCAGTGTAATATTTCTTTTCTTCATTATCGTAATCAGTTCCCGGGCATGGCTTGCCACGATCACCGTCATCCCTTTATAATTAATCTCCCCCAAAAGCTGCATAAGATCCCATGCAGTGTCCGGATCCAGATTGGCTGTAGGTTCATCTGCAATCAGGATCTCCGGCCCCACCGAAAGCGCACGTGCAAGAAGCGCGCGGCCAAGCTCACCTCCCGAGAGTTCTTTCGGATAAGACATTGCCTTTCCCACGATCCCCACAAGACTGAGCACTCCCCCGATGATATTTTTCATCTCTTTTTCGGGTCTGTCAACTGCCCGGAGTGCAAGTGCAATATTGTCATATATCGTGCGGTCATTCAGCATTCCTATATCCGGAGACATCATTCCGATCCTGCGGCGGTGATAGGGAATCCCGCTTTTCCTCATCATGTCCAGCCTTTTGCCCTTCACAATAATACAGCCGGAGGTAACCTCTTCCTGCTTAATGATCAGATTCAGCAATGTGCTCTTCCCTGCCCCGCTCTTCCCTGTAATGAATACGAACTCGCCTTTGGAGATCTCAAAGGATACATCCTCCAGGGCAATTTCATCCTGAAACATCTTCGTAACATGTTCAAAAATAATTTCCGCCATATCTACTCCTAACCTGCAATGTCATCAGCTAAATATACTATACTGTTTTAAAACAATACAGTCAATACAGATTGGCCAAACAAATAGCCTACGGCCAAAAAACCGCAGGCTATGTATATTTTTATGAAACAGCTACTATTGATAATATGAATGTTCCCCGGCCAGCTTACGGCTGATAACCTTGTCGATACTGATGGTACGGTTCAGGACATTTTTGATCTGTCCGTTCAGCTCTATGATTTTCCTGGACTCAAAGTCCTCTGCTTTCTGCACATCTTCTTCATTCAGGATTGCCCGAAGTTCTGCCTGGTCAGTCTCCTCAAGCGCCTCCAGGATCGTGATAATCCGTTCTCTTCCTTCACCGGCTTTATCCATCTCTTCCTTGCGCATCCCGAACAAAAGCTGAACACTTTCACGGTCATCCGATGATAACGCATCGCCCAACTCTTTAGTCAGCCTTTCGATCTCCACAAACCGTACATAATTATTCTGCAGTTGCCTTATGATCTCTGTTAAAAGCTCTTCACGGTTCTTCATGGCTCCTCCTAAGATACTCCGCTTATTTTGCTGGCTTCCTTAAATGCATCCCTAAGATCTGTCACCAGCGGCTTCAGTTCCTGGATCACCGCCACCTTGCGCCCGGCTTTTAATCTGCTGATCTCATACAGGAAAAATTCATACATCCTTCTCAGATCCGCACTGATCTCATACTCCATATTCAAAGTCTTATCCAGGTATCGTATAATCTCCTCTGACCGCTCGACAGCTTTGTCAAACAAATCATACTCTTCTTCTTTCAGAGCAATCTCTGCACGGGTAAGACGCTTAAGCAATTCGTCATAGAGAAGCAGAAGCATCTCGCCCTTCGTCATCGTGCTGACGGTCTGCATTTTATACTGTTCATATCCATTTTGATACATACTTTTCCCCTTCTTTAAGCCTAGTATGATCCTCCGAACTGGCTTAAGTAACTGCTCTGGCTGTTCATCTGAGAGATTAATGTCTCAAGGCTTGTAAACTGCTTGATGTATCTGTCGCGCTCCATCTCAAGCCTGGACTCGAATTGCTTAATCTTCTTGTTAATCTCTTCGATCTCTCTGTAAATCGCATTGTCAGTAATACTTCTCGGCGCCTTAGATGACCCGGCTTTCCTGATAAGACTTCCATACTCTCCAATGTTATTCACATATTTGTACATTACATTCTTCAGGTTCTGTGCAAGTCCGTCAACACCTGTAACATTGCCGTCCTTATCTTTTGTCGCTTTCTGCGTAATCAACTTCTCTACCTGATCCGGATCAGCCTCTAATGCCGCACGGAATTTGGATTCATCAAACACCAGCTTTCCATTATCCTTGTAAGAACTGGATGTGGAAATACCAATCGCCCTCAATGCTTCCTGATCCGCACCGGTTATAACAAATCGAAGGTCACGGGTCAACGCCCTGATATCACTGTCGCCGAACAGAAGCCCCTGTTTCGCCTTCTCCTCATAAGTCTTGATCTCATCCTCGCTCAACTCTTTTCTCTGGGCAGATGTGAGCGGTACATAGTCCCTGTCAGGCTTCGTAGAGGATTCCTTATTTGCAAGCTCGATGATCTCATTATATGCCTCTACCATTTCTTTAAAGCTGTTGGTTACTTTGTCGACATCAATCTTAGCGTCAAAGGTAACAGCCTCAGAAGTCTTATCAACGACATCACCGTTATAGCCGAAGGTTCCGCTTACAGATATTGTAAGACCGTCTACAGTAAAGCTGTTAGTACCTCTTTTCAGTTCTACCGCTTCATCGGAACCGCCATATTTTACTGCAATAATTGCGTCCTGTCCTCTAATCTCTCCGGCGCTGGACATTCCTCCGAAAATCTGATCAAATGCCGCATCGGAACCCTCGAAGTTAATTGTTCCGCTCGCTCCGTCTTCCTTGGATGTAAAAATAAATTTCCCGGAAGCCTTCTGATAAGACACCTGAACATCACTCTGTGAATTGATCTTCTCAAGCAGGGTATCAACCGTATCATTTTCAGAAAACTGAATCTCTTTGCCGTTAATCTTTAATACCGACCCGTCGGTAATGCCAAACTTAGAAAGCTTCTGAGTCGTATTTACACGATTATTTGCACCTGTCTCAAGCCCCATAGCATCCAGAAGTTTGCGGTCCCCGTCAACGAGTGTAAGTGAAGATGTCGTATCCGGAGCTTTTGTACTCGGGTCGATTGTTGTAAAGCTTAAGCCGCCGGCCGCTGTCGTTTCTACCTTAACCCTGTCCTTGCCGAAGGCCTTATCCATCTGGCTCTGAAGGGAACTCTTGATCGTCCCTAATACATCACTGCTTGCCTCCATCTCTTCCTTTGTCGGCATCGTGATGGTTGCAGTCTTGCCATTATATTCAAATGTCAGTTCCTTGCCCGCCGCATACTGTTTAAAATCCACATTGCTGATAAGTGCGCTTGTATCTATATCCTGAGCCGGAGAAGCAGCAGCCCCTGCAAAGTCGATCTCCTCAAAATCCTCGGCAGAGCCGAATCCAAGCATCTCCAGTGCACTTCCCCCCTTAAGGGTAAGCTCGTTGGTTGTGCCTGATTTATTCGTAAACTCCAGCTTATCTCCGTTTGCAGTTACCTCGATAATATCTCCCAGAGACTCCTTATCAGAAACCTTATAATTAGCCAGCACCTTATTGAGGGAATCTTTAATATGCTCAACAGTGTCGTACTGATAGCCCTCGCCGTCCGGAAGTGTTACGGCATAAGTTTTTCCTGCATAGCCAAATGTAAGATCCTTCCAGGCAAGATTTTCAACCTGAATATCACCGTTCGTATCAATCGCTCCTGCCGATTCAAATTTGGAACCGGAAGCCGGCGTCGTACTCCAGCTTGCCTTTTTAGCCAGCTGCTTCACGCCCTGGATCGCAATATCATTGGCAGAATTTGAACTTCCCGAAACCTTCACAAAATTGCTGAATGCTCCATATACGGAAAGCTTGCTCTTTCCCCAGAAAGCAGAATTAAACAGGTTCGTCGATGATGTAAGGGTTGCAGTGTACTTGTCTGCAAATGCCAACATCTTATCCGTAATATTCCTGATCGCAGTCTGCTTCCACTCAAGCTGAGTCTTCTTCTGCTCCTGCTTCTCAATCTTGCTGGTGGTTCCATATGTCAAACTTTCAATCAGGGTATCTCTGTCCAGACCACTGCTTAATCCGCCATAACCCCTGATGCTGTTGCTTGTTGTGCTGCTTAATCCACCTATAGACATCCTTCATCTCTCCTTTGTCATTTAATATTGTGCAGATAATACTGCAATTTGATAATTTCAAATTTCCTCTGTACTTATTTATCGGCATATAGTATACTTTAAATAAGGGTTTTACAGAGTTTTAATTACGAATGGAGGAAATTAATTTGGCTATTACCATTGCTCTTACCAACCAAAAGGGCGGCGTAGGCAAGACAACCACATCCAGTTCACTGGCTGCCGGCCTGGCCTCCTTTTATAATAAAAAAGTACTTGCTATTGACTTAGATCCCCAGGGCAGCCTGGGGTTCAGCCTTGGTCTGAACATTGAAGACTGTTCCACGATCTATGATGTTCTCACAGGAAAGCTCCCTATAAAAGAAGCGGTTCAGACAACCGAATATTGTGACATCGTCACTTCCAATATCCTGTTGAGCAGCGCAGAACTAGAATTTACCGCTGCCGACAGGAAGCTTCTTCTGAAGCAGGCGTTGGAACCAGTTATGAATGAATATGATTACATCGTAATAGATACTCCGCCTGCACTTAATATCCTTACTGTGAATGCCTATGCGGCGGCAGACCATCTGATTATCCCTATGGCTCCCGAGATTCTGAGCCTGTTAGGGCTTACCCAGTTAAGAGAGACGATCGAGTCCGTAAAACACAGCCTGAATCCCGGACTGAATGTTCTTGGCATCGTTCTCACCAGATTCAATAAACGCACCCTTCTTGCCCAGGAGGTAAAGGAAATGGCAGAAAACATGGCCGCTCAGATGGGGACAAGGGTATTTGCACGGCAGATCCGCCCAAGCGTCGTTGTTGCAGAGGCCCCTGCACATGGGCTCAGTATATATGACCATTCGGCGTGGTCCAACCCTTCCCTGGACTATCAGGCATTTGTAAAGGAAGTATTTCATCTGACATCAGATACTATGAATGCTTAGGAGGTACAACAGCATGGCTAGAAAAAGCAATAAGACCGAACATGTCCTGAATCTTTTATCCGGACATGACACAAAGACAGAAACGAAGGAAGAACCTGAAACTGAAGCCGAAGCCGCACAGGCAGAAACACCCTCTTCCTTGGCTGCCGGATCTTCATCCAATGATACTCCCGGAGCGTCAGCCTCCCAGACAGTATCCGTTATTGACACTACAGAGAAAGATCCCCTGGCAGAATTAATCCAGAATAAATTATCCGATGAATTTGAAAAACAGTTGTCCGGGGATACTCCGACAGATGAATCAGCCGAGTCTGCCCATCCAGTGCAATCCGAAGTCCCGGACACAGCCGCAGCACAACCGCAGCCCGATGACCAGGCGCAGCCGGACACGTCCGCAGCATCTGCGGACCATGCGCAGACTTCTGTTCAGCCGTCATCCGACGACCAGGCGCAGCCGGACACGTCCGCAGCATCTGCGGACCATTCACAGACTTCCGTTCAGCCGCCATCCGATGTACAAACTCAGCCTGCCGCACAGCCGGCACCTGCCGATCAGGCACAGCCTTCTGAGCAAATGCCGGCCGCAGAGGCGAAGGAAGATGCGCAGCCGCAGGCCGCTGCTTCCCAGAAAGATTCAGAACCGCAGGAGACATCGGCTGCGAAGGCACCTGCTCCAGAGCCGGACTTTGTTCATGTTAATGTTATGGAACGCATCGTAAAAGAAAAGATCGACTATTTTATGGATCAGTTTGAGGTATGTAAATGTGACCGCTGCCGTGCCGATTCAATAGCTTTAACGTTGACCGGCCTTCAGCCCCGCTATATTGTCACCGCGCCGGCCGCTGTGGATCCGCTTATGAGTTTTTTCACCAACAAATATACTGCGGATGTTATTGTCGAAGCCACAAAAGCCTGCATGATCGTCAAAGAAAAACCAAGACATTAAAGCAATCCCCGCATCCGTTCATTT
The DNA here is from genome assembly GCA_947645355.1 of uncultured Dorea sp. GTDB lineage: Bacteria > Bacillota > Clostridia > Lachnospirales > Lachnospiraceae > Dorea_D. The sequence continues at coordinate 8,418 of CANSCI010000090.1, forward strand.
TATGAACGGATGCGGGGATTATTTTTTACTTCTCGAGTACAATATTCTCCCAGATCTCATTTACTTCTTCCACACATTCCATGTAGAGCTGTGCCATCACATTTGTCTGGAGACCTAATTCTTCCGCAAGAGTCTTAATCTCTCCCCACTCGGCCCGCTCATAGCACATAACAAGCTTATACAGCTTTCCGGCTTCTCCTTCGCCGGATATAAGAGCTGCCTTCACTTCATCGAGGATCGGGATTTCATTTAAGATCTCTTCAATTGTCGCGTCTATCATATATTCCAATGTAGAGAACATTCCCATCAGGTATGCATCTGTACTGTTGATCGGAAATTTCTTCAGCTTCTTGACAAGCGCCGAAGCAAAATTAGCACGCATAAACGATGCCTTCAGCAGTTCTTCCGAGCCGGTATCTCCTTCTTTGAAGCTCAAAAGATAGATCCACTGCTTCAGCTGTGTGATACCTACACGCACAATTGCCTGCCGGATAGATGCTGTCTCATGGTGTGCTGCAAAGTACGCAGAATTGGCCATTTTAAGGAGTGCATAGGTAAGCGAAGCATCCCTCCCTACGATTTCCTCCAGAACCTCTATATCAGGCTCATCCTTCGTAACCTCAATGATCAATTGATAGAGGTTGCCCTGCAGGTACTCCACCTTATTAGTCTTAGTTATCATCGTATCCGATATATAATTTCCTTCAACATAATCTACGCTTAATGCTTTTGCGTATTCATATGTTTCCCTGGAATTAACCCCTGTGGCAACAAACTGCTTCTGGAACCCGTGTGCCATTTCCACAAGATTCTCCAGAGAACGCCTGTCACCTTCACTCGTTTTATTGGAAATATCGACTTTGATGTAATCTACATACTCCAGCATGCTGAAATACTTCGGTGCAAACTGGAAATCATTAATTGCAAAACGATATCCTTCTCCCTTAAACCTGTCGATCAGTACCGCCGCGAGAGGGTGGATGACAATATTATCCTCAATCTGGATAACAATCCTCTCTTTATCAAAGATCTTCGGGGTATTCCGGAACAAAAGCGCCGGGGTAAACGTCATAAATGTCTGTTTTTCATTGAAAATCCTGTTGGAATTCTCAGACAAAAACGCAATCACCGCACCTGCCGCCATACTGTCCGCACTGGAGTTGTATAGGCTTTCTTCATCACTCTGAACCATTAACTCATATCCGATAATGGCATCCGTCTCTGCATCCTTAATTGCCTGCCTGACTACACACTTATCCATTCAACTGTCTCTCCTTCCGCTCCAGCAGACTGTCCATTACTTCTACAAGATGGCCGATCTCCGGTTTAGACAGCTGCTCATCAGCCCCCAACTTCTTGCCTTTGATCTGCATCTCCCTATTGATCAATGATGAGAAGATAATAATCGGAATCCTCTTCATCTTCGGGTCATCCTTCACTAATTTCGTCAGACGATGCCCATCCATCTCCGGCATCTCAATATCTGTAATCAACAAGCTTGCCAGCTGGTCAAATTCAGGGTCATCCTTAATAGAACACAGGTAATCCCATGCTTCTTTCCCATTGTTAAAATCTGTAATATTTTTATATCCTGCACGCACCAGTGAATCCTTGATCATCTTTGACAGGAGAATCGAATCTTCCGCCAGGATAATATTATACAGCCTGTCTGATCGTTTGCCCAATTTATTGATCTCGTCGATCTGGATGGTCGTTTCAGGAGCAATCTCAGCCACAATCTTCTCAAAATCAAGAATGGTGGCCAGATTCTTATCGCACTGGGCAATTCCTGTAGCTACCCCTTCTTCTCCGCGGCTGATGGTATTGTCAGGCTTCTGGATGTCCTCCCAGGATATCCTGCTGATTCCTACTACCGTATGAACGCGGAATGCAATATTCACCTTATTAAAATTCGTAATGATAAAAAGGTTCCTCTCGTCCTTCCCTTCTGTCCTTCCGGTCAGATATTTGGGCAGGTCGATCACCGTCATAAGAATATCTCTCGGCTTGAAGATACCTTCTACCGATTCATGGGAGTGAGGAATAGGCTTTACTTTGTCTGCCATCATAATCTCCCGCACCTTTGCAACATTAATCCCATATAACTCGCCAAATATGGTAAATTGCATGATCTCAATCTCATTTGTCCCCGATTCTAATAAAATTTCAGTATCAGCCATTACACACTCTCTCCTTTACGTTCTTTTTAATATATTGGCACAGTACCTTCTGTTCTGTTATCCGTCTCACAGACTCCGCTCTGCTTTACCTACCGTCCTGATCTTTACCTGCCCTGTCTCTACATCGATCAGCATTGTCCTTGCATAATTCAGACCCGTATCCTCTCCCGTAATTCGGAGCCCCTCTGCCGCAAGTGTTTTCTTTACCATCTGGACATTTCTTTCCCCGATGTTGCCAAGATTGCCGCCGCCCTTCATGTCAAACATCTTTGCCCCGCCTGCGATCTTACAGACCATCCTGCCCTTGACTGCTCCAAAAGCAGTCATTTTCCGCAGCGTCTCCCGGATTCCAGAATCCGCATATTTAAAAATATTTGCTTCGTTGGACTGGCTCTTTTCAGGAAGCATAATGTGCAGCAATGCCCCAAGCTTAATCATAGGATCGTAAAAGGAAATCCCGACACATGATCCCAAAGCGTATGTAATCAACATACCTTCCCGCCTTGTAAGCTTCATATCTGCAATTCCCACTGATATTTGTTTGCCCATTTATCACTCAACTCCTAGCTCTTTCATCAGAACATTCAGTGATTCTACATCTGGCAAAAGAAGCATATCACTGTCAAGTTCTCTTTCACCTATTTTAAATTTGCCTGTTATCATCATAATCCTGTCAGAATTGATCCCCATGGTTGCCATAGGAAGACTTAAGATCCCGCCCAGCATATTTACCGCCATCTGCGGAACAGATAAGTTGACATCTACACTT
>CANSCI010000091.1 GCA_947645355.1 uncultured Dorea sp.
GCATTTTCAATTCCACGTCCGCTCCCTGCCACACCAGTCATAATATGGGCATCGTAAACCAAGCCGGCAGCCTTAAGCCTGTCGATCTGCCTGCGGGCTTCTTCAATGCCATGATCCTTTTCCATAAAGGCAAGCACATCCTCAAGACCGCTCTCAATCCCGAGATACAGGTGTCGGACCCCCATCTCACAAAGCCTCTTAAGTTCACGGTCTGTTTTCCCCTCGATTCCGCTTACCGTAGCATCCATATGGATCGCACGGCAATCAGGAAAATGCCCTCTTATCATCCTCAGGATCTCAAACAGGCGGGAAACCGGAAGGTCAAACGCATTTCCGTCACCCAGGAAAATCACCTCTGGCTTTCCTCCCGCCCGCTCTACCCGCATAAGTTCCGATTCAATCTGTTCCAGCGGAAGCACCCGGTACTTCAAATGCTTGAACAGAGTGCAGAACCGGCAGCGATTATAAGAACATCCTACCATAACCGGCAGCATAAACGACCCCCGCTCCATAGGCGCACGGCAAATCTGTCCTTCATACTCCACAACGCTTCCCCCTTTCCAATCCTATGAATAAAAGAATATCATTCGATATCCAAATGTTTTAGAGCCCTGCGCGTTCCGGCAAACTCTGCAGAAATGGCCCCCGTCGGGCATACCGCACGGCACTTCCCGCACCGGATACACTCTGGACTATTAATATCCCTTGTCACTTCCACCTCCATTGGACAGGATCGTTCGCATTTCCTGCACCCGATGCACGCCTGCCGGTTAATGTGCATCTGATAGAAACTAAACCGGTTGAACAGCGAATAAAATGCCCCCAGCGGACACAGGTATCGGCAGAACGGGCGGTGGATAAGCATAGATGCTGCAAGAACCAGTACCAGCACCAGCATCTTCCAGGTAAACAACGCCCCGGCAAGCTCCCTGAGCAAAGGGTTGGCGGCCATAAGGGGAAGCCCGCCCTCAAGCGTCCCGGCCGGACAGATATATTTGCAGAAATACGGCGGTATCATTCCAGGTTCAGCCACAAAAAGAGCCGGAATAAGAAATACAGCCAAAACCAGCACCATGTATTTGATGTACCTGGCGACCCTGTCAATTCTTATTGGAACCTTACATTTGGGAACGGGTATCTTATGCAGCAGATCCTGGATGAACCCAAACGGACACAAAAGTCCGCATACCGCCCGTCCAAGAATCACGCCGAAAAGCATCAATGTACCCAGAACGTAAAACGGAAAATGCCTGCGGCTCCCAATGGAAGTCTGCAATGCACCGATGGGGCAGGCGCCGATTGCCCCCGGACAGGAATAGCAATTCAAAACAGGGACACAAAACGCTTTGCTCCTGCCTGCAAAGATCCTCCCCTCCCGAAACCCTGCCATATACCCATTCACCAGTACCACAGCAATCACCTGCAGGATCCGTTGGGCAGATATCTTTTTTCTCCTCTTTTCTCCTACCCGATCCCGATGCATTCCAGACATATTCTCACCGCCTTCTGTAAAACCTCCCAATATTCCTGGTTTACAATACCAATTCCGATAAAAAGAACAGAAATCACAAAAACACCATACCTTACAGCCTTAAAGTCTGTCTTCTCTTTGTCCCTCTGCATCTCTCATTCCACCTTCTTTTTCTCCGCCTGCATCCATATCTTTATCCGCTTTTTATCCTTCTATACTTGTGAACTCAGCCTTCCCCATCTGCTTCAGCACCCGGTTCACTGCATCTGTATACGTTCCGGCAAGATCTTCCTGTCCGCCGATGATAACATCCCCGACAAGATTTCCGTCTTTATCCACAAGGATCGTCGTAGGCGTATACTGAATCTCATAAATAACATCCATAAAGTCGCCGCTGCCTGCAATCAGTGTAACCCCATGGAATCCCGCCTCATCTAAGATACTTTTCGTATACTCTTCATCTGTGTTGCCGTCCAGACAGACGGTAACTACCTGAATATTATCAGGAAGAGAATCTGAAAATGCAGCAATCTCCGGCATTTCCCGGATACACGGCGGACAGGTCAGTGCCCAAAAATTTATAAGAGTCACATCCTTTGATGCAAGATCCTCCTGTGTAAAACTGCCGCCATCCAGCGTGACGGCTTCAAAAGAACTGAGCGACGCCTGTATACCGTCATCTTCGCTGCTTTCGGACCGGCCGCTCTCTGTCTGCTCCTTCCCTGCCTGGGTACTTCCGGATCCTGAGGTTTTTTCAGAACATCCTGCGGTAAATAATCCGACAACTAAAAGGGCAATGAATAGCCCTTCAATTATTTTTTTCCTTTTCATATATATCTCTCTTCCTCCTCTGCAAGCTTATATCAGTATATATTACCCCAGTGCCACATCCAGTGCCATCATCACCGTAAAGCCAAAGGCAAAAAATACTGTTCCAACATTAGAATGCTGTCCTGATGACATCTCCGGAATCAATTCCTCCACCACCACGTAGATCATGGCACCTGCGGCAAAGCTTAAAAGATACGGCAGCACCGGAATCACATACCCTGCCGCCAGAATCGTCAATAATGCCCCCACCGGCTCCACTGCTCCTGATAGTGTACCATAGAGAAATGCTCTTCCTCTGCCCTCACCTTCTGCCTTCAGAGGCATAGAGATAATCGCCCCCTCCGGGAAATTCTGTATGGCGATCCCGAGAGACAGGGCAAGGGCCCCCATGGCTGTAATCCCTGTCTCCCCGGACAGCCAGCCGGCATATACCACTCCCACGGCCATGCCCTCCGGCAGATTGTGAAGAGTCACTGCGAGCACCAGCATCGTCGTCCTTGGCAGACGGCTCTCAGGCCCCTCTGCCCCATTGCTGTCCATATGCAGATGCGGAACCGTCCGGTCTAAGCCCAGCAAAAATAAGATACCCAGCCAAAATCCGGCCACTGCAGGCACAAACGCCCACTGCCCCATCGCCTGGGAGCGCTCTATCGCAGGAACCAGAAGGCTCCAGACAGAAGCCGCCGTCATAACTCCGGCCGCAAATCCAGTCAATGACCTCTGTACAGAGGCATTCAGCTTATTTTTCACAAACAATACACAGGACGCTCCCAGCGTTGTACCTAAAAATGGGATTAGGATCCCTCGTATCACACTCCATATCATAGTTTACTATATTACTCCTCCCCTGACAATCAATGATGAACAGCGGCGGCTAACTATACCGACAGCCTCACCCCGTCCTTAATAACCCCTCTCACCTCCAGTTCCTCATCAAGCAGCACCACATTCCCCTTTTTCCCCGGCGCAATCGACCCATACTCTCCATACACTCCCAGGCTTTTCGCCGGATTCATGGTCGCACAGGCAACCGCTGTCTCAAGCGGGATCCCCATCTTCTTGACCACCGTCCTTAAGCAGTCCATCAAATTGGTGGCAGAGCCTGCCAGTGCACCGTTCGACGCCAGCGTGGCACGGTTCCCCGCCACATCCACATCAAGCCCGCCCAATGTATAGCGTCCGTCCGGCATCCCGGTGGCACGCATACTGTCACTGATCAGAATGATCCGGTGGGCCCCCAGCATCCGGAAGGTAGCGCGCACCACTGCCGTATGGTTGTGCACACCTTCACTTATAAGGTCTGCATTTTCTTTTGGGCTGTCCGCCACTGCCCCTACAACCCCCGGCGCCCGGTGGGTAAACGCCGGCATGGCATTGTAAAGATGTACGGCATGGTCTGCACCGGCCGCAAACGCCGCCATAGCCGTATCATAATCTGCATTCGTATGGGCAAGAGAGATATTTACACGGTCTTTCATCTCCTTGATAAATGCTTCCGCATCCTCACTGTTTTCCGGCGCCACCCCGACGAACCTCACAAGCCCTTCCGATGCGTTAAGAAAACGTCGGCAGACAGATGCATTGCAGCAAATGATATTCCGTTCATCCTGTGCTCCCTTTTTCTTCTCACTGATAAACGGACCTTCCATATTAACTCCAACCAGATCTGCCTCCCCGGCATGTTCCTTTCGCTTCTCTCCCGCTGCCTCTCTCCGGTATTCCGCCCCGACAGCAAGGATCCTCTCCAGTTCATCCACCGGAAGCGTCATCGTCGCAGGTGAGATGGCCGTCACACCCACAGAGGCCTCATACTTCGCAATCCCGGCAATTGCCTCCTTGGTCCCGTCGCAGAAATCAAATCCCTTGCACCCGTGAAAATGCAGGTCGATCAACCCGGGGATAGCATAACATCCCGCCCCGTCAAGGACTTCTTCTGTGTCCTGTTCTTTCTCCGCAGCTTGGCTTTCTGCGAAGATCCCGTCCCGGATCACAATCTCTCCGTCCACAAATCTTTTGTCTTCCGTGTACACCTTTACATTTTTAATAATCATATCCTGCCCTCCCAGCATTTATTTTTTTACTTCCTTCTTCCAGCGCCCGAAGCGTATGATCGTGCAGGATCTCCTTGGCAAATTTGTCCTGCTCCACATAATAGGAGTAAATAATATCCAGCATGACCAATATAGGAAACTGCGGTGAGATTACATTGCCGTGGTTCAGGTATCTGAGGGACGGCACCAACACTACCTCGTCACAGAACTCATCAAAGATCCCTTTGTTTTTCGCTGTCAGCAGTACCGTCCTTGCCCCCCGCCTGTGGGCTTCGTTCAGAAGATACAGCACGTCCTCCTTCTCTCCGCTGATGCTGATCCCGAACACCAGACTCCGGCGGTCCTGAAAAACAGCCTGCATCCGGATCATATCCGTATCCTGAAGTGAATCAATGTCCACACCGATCCTCATAAACCGGATCTCCATCTCCCTGGCTGTAAGCCCGGAGCTGCCCTTTCCACATACAAACACCCGCTCCGCCCCGTTTAAGTACCGTCCGATCCTCGTGATCTGCGCCTCATCCACCAGATTGTAGGTTTTGTTCAGCAGTTCCTGATAGGCGTTCAGTACCATCCTCGTATTGCCGGTCATAGATTCCTGTTTCTCTACAAATGTTTCTTCATATTGATATACGAACTCCCGGTAACCCCGATACCCGCATTTTTTTGCAAAGCGCGACAAAGATGCTTCCGACACAAACAGCCTCTGCGCAACTGCCTTGGCAGAAAAATCTACCCTTTTCCGGTTCTGTATGAAAAAGTCGGCAATATTCTTCTCTACATTCGTAAAATTATCATAGTTCGATTCAATCATCGGAACGACTGATTTCACATAATATTCCATTGTATATCTATTCCTTATCCTTCTGCATAAAATGATAAAATGCACCCAGCATCCCGGCATCATTTTGGTGCTTTGCAAATGCAATCCTCGTCCGGGAGGCGATGCATGGGAACAGACTCCTCTTGAGAGCCTCCTCCATACGTAAATTCAGTTATTACTCCTGGGCCATGATCCCGCATCCGAGCACCACTACCTCCTGGTTGAGTTCATAAAAGATATTGGAGATCCCCTGAACAAATACATTTACCATATCGTCAATGGCACGGATGCACAGCTCATCCCCCTTTTTCGCCTCTTCAAAGATGCGGTAGCCGTTCCAGGCGCTCTCCGGCTCATTTTTCCACTCCGCCACTTTGCGCGTAAGAATGCTGGCAGCCCCCAGCGTCTGGAAATTACTGCCTGCCATGTGCATATATCCCACCTCGCAGGCGCTGTTGCTGTATCCGTGAAAAATCTTCCCGTCGATCACGATGCAGCCGCCGATCCCCGTCCCGATGGTCAGCATCAAAGATACACTGCTGCCCTTCGACGCACCGGTCATAGATTCTGCAAGACCTGCACAGTTCACGTCATTTTCCACCTCACACCGAATCCGGAACCGCTCCTCCATGGTCTTCTTAAACTGCGTTCCCGCATACTGCGGGATCATAGGACCTGAGTAGAAGATCTCACCTTTCTTAGTATCTACCATGCCGGCCGTAGAAATGCAGATTCCGTGAATCCTTTCTTCCCCGGCAAATTCCTCCACGATCCCGGACGCCTTCTCCAGAATGGCCGGCCCTCCTTTGTACGCCTCCGTCGGCATCTTGCCCCGCCTTACGATCTCACCGGCCTCACTGATAAGCCCATATTTGATCGCTGTGCCTCCGATATCGATACTTACATATTTTTTCATAATCACTGTTCTGCCTCCCCAAGCATTCTAAAGAACTTACATGCCCCTTCCAAATCGTCCGACTCCCGAAGTTCAGCTATTCTTTCTCCATTATAATATATCCCTGTATTTTCTGCAATCTCACCTCTGAGCAGTTTTTTACAGTTCCTTACATTGTTCTGCTCCGTCAACAGTGCCAAATCCATCCTTGTTACCTCTGTCTTTCCATTGATATACAGCACAAAGAGGCAAAACCGATACTCCCCCTGTTTTGCCTCCCTGCCGCGACCTATATACGTACTTTAAAAATTGCCTTTTTTATCTTCTCGGATCCGCCCACAGCAACCGCCGTGCGGTGGCCGTCACTGGGACAGCAGATGAGAAAATCCCCGTCCCTCAGTATGACAGAACTGTTCTTCTCTCCATCCATCGGAAGAAAATCATCCTCCGGGACATACTGCTTCACATCCATATTCTGGATAAAATTCAGGTCAATCTGTTCCGTTCCGTCAAGCATCAGGTGCACATCCAGGTACGCTCTGTGCGCCTCCCAGAAACGCTTTTTCGCCTCTTCCGTCTCATACTCCGCGATATTGACAAACAACCGTTCACCGTCAATGTCGTGCCGTCCTTTTTCATAACCGGCAAGGTCATGCCCTTTTGCATACTCAAAACACTGCTTTACTGCTTCTTCAAGGAACGGATATTCCTCAAGGTGATTTATATTTCCAAATATCATGCTCCCTCTCCTTTCTGCCGCTTCCGGCCATTCCTTTCGTTACTTTCTGTAAACGGTCGTATCCGGTGCAGGTACCGACGTATCGTTTTTCAGCTTTCTCCAGATGATACTTGCCGGAACGCCGACTGCCAACGAAACCGCGATGGAGATCAAGGAATAAGACCAGATAGAAACTGCGCCCGCCGGCGTAAAGTATTTGATTCCCACCATGACGGCAGATGCCGCAATAAATGCCAGCGCTGCGCCAAACGTATTTGCAGTTTTCGTAAATGCCCCCAGGATAAATGTCCCGATCAGGATACCAAGCACCAGCCCCATAAATCCATTGAACCATTCATATGCAGATTTAACGCCTCCGTTTGCCAGCACCATAGACACTACGATGGAAAAAATCCCAACGATCAGAGACACATACTGGCCGATCTTCGTCTGCTTCTCAAAGCTTAATTCTTTTTTCGACAGACGCGCCTGGATATCCAGCGTCCAGCTTGCCGCCACAGAATTAAGCCCCGTAGACAACGTAGACTGGGAAGCTGCGTAGATGGCTGCCAGAAGAAGACCTGTAATACCTACCGGAAGTTCAAACGCAATGTAAGATGCGAAGATCTGATCCTGTGCCGCTGCCGGCGGAAGTGCATTCTGCTGATAGAATACATACAATCCGGTTCCGATCAGGTAAAATACAGTTGCGATAAAGATAGAGAGTGCCCCGTTGGCAAGCATCATCTTGTTCAGTTTCTTTGTATCTGTCGTAGTCGTAAAGCGCTGGACAATGTCCTGACTTGACACATAAGACCCCATTGTATTGAATCCCGCGCCGACGATCATAATAAATACACTGTCTTTTAAAATATTGATATCAAAGACAGGCTGATCTGCCGCCAGGAATTTCTGCCCGTCTGTAAGCGCCTGGAAGACTGCTCCTGCACCCCCGTCAATGTGGACCAGCAAAAATACCAGCGCGAAGGTCACACCGATCAATAATACGGAACCCTGGATAAAATCTGTCCAGAGCACAGACTTTAATCCGCCTGTGTAGGAGTAAATAATCGCAATCACACCCATAATAATGATCAACAGATTGACACTGATGCCGGTCAGGCTCCCAAGAACCATACACGGCAGATACATGATAATGGACATGCGCCCTACCTGATAGATAATAAACATGACGGCGCCCAGCACACGAAGCCCTTTGCTCCCAAACCTCAATTCCAGATAATGGTACGCGGTATCAATATCCAGCTTACTGTAAATCGGCAGGAAGAACCGGATCGTCAGAGGGATTGCCAGCAGCATGCCAAGCTGCGCAAACCACATGATCCATGTACCCGCGTAGGAGTTCCCTGCCAGAGACAAGAAAGATATCGGACTTAATAAGGTTGCAAATATGGATACAGAGGTCACCCACCACGGTACGGTTCCGTCCCCCTTAAAATACTCTTTTCCCTTCATCTCTTTCTTTGCAAAATGAAGGCCGGCAAACAATACCGCTGCCAGATATACGATTAATATCACTAAATCAATGATTGTAAAGCCTTGCATCTTTTCTCCTCCTGATTCTCATTCATTCTCTTTTGCCAGGCGCCAAAGCCACATCCATCTTCTGCCTGGCATACAGCTCTTATCCTGTCGTTTACAGATATGTCTCCTTAGCGTCGCGGATCATCTTTGCAGCTTCCTCTACAATTGCCATATCGCTTTCGATAAGTGCCGGCAACGGCTCTCTCACCCCGCCGAGATTTAGACCTTCATTGATCTTAAGGATCGCCTTAATGACACCGTACATATTTCCGTGAGCAGAGCACATCTTATAGATTACAGAATCTGCGGCATACTGGATTTGCCTTGCCTTTTCAAGCTCGCCGGCCTTCACATATTCATCCATCTTAAGAAACAGCTCCGGCATTACACCATAAGTACCTCCGATGGCGCCCTCCGCCCCGATCACACGTCCGCTGATGAACTGCTCATCCGGCCCGTTAAAGATCACATAGTCTTCACCGGCCTGTGCCTTAAACATCTGAATATCCTGCACAGGCATGGAGGAATTCTTCACACCGATCACTCTCGGATTCTCCCTCATCTTGGCAAACAGTCCCATAGTAAGGGCAACCCCTGCCAGCTGCGGAATATTGTAGATCACAAAATCCGTGTCCGGCGCGGCAGAACTGATATCATTCCAGTATTTTGCGATGGCATACTCAGGAAGTCTGAAATAGATCGGCGGAATCGCAGCGACAGCATCCACGCCCATGCTCTGCGCATGCCTTGCAAGCTCCATGCTGTCCTTCGTATTGTTGCAGGCAACATGTGCGATAACTGTCAGTTTCCCTTGCGCCGTCTTCATTACATTTTCCAGGACGATCTTCTTATCCTCTACACTCTGATAAATACATTCCCCGGAGGACCCATTCACATAGACCCCTTTTACGCCTTTCCTGACGAAATATTTTGTCAGAGCCTGCACCCCCTCCGGGCTGATCTCTCCCGCCTCGTCGTAACATGCATAAAATGCCGGGATCACGCCTTTGTACTTGTTAAGGTCTCTCATCATTCTTCTCTCCTTTTCTTGTAATTATTTGGTTGGATTGGTTACTTTTATGACTTAAAATATGATGTCCCCTCTTCTTCGAACGTATCCAGCGCCTCTGAAAATGATCTGGTAATCAATTGCGGCCTCGTAATGACCGAACCGACCACAACACTGAATGCACCAAGTTCAATCACCCGTTTTGCCTTCTGCGGCGTATTGATATTTCCCTCTGCGATTACCTTCCCTTTTACCTGTGCGATAATCTGTCTCAGAATCTCGAAATCATTTTCTTCAATTCTGTCCCCTTTGCTTTGTTCGGTATACCCCACCATAGTGGTTCCGATAAAATCAAACCCCAGCTGATCTGCGTGAACTGCTTCCTCTACAGTAGAGCAGTCCGCCATCAGAAGCTGATCCGGGTATTTCTCCTTGATCTGTGTGAAAAACTCATCCAGCGTCAGCCCCCCCGGCCTTTGCGCACCTGTCGCGTCCACCGCAATAATCTCCGGCTTGACCTCCATCAATTCCTCCACTTCCTTCATAGTAGGCGTAATATACACTTTGCTGTCGTCATAGTCTCTCTTGACAATCCCGATCACCGGGAGGTCGACCTGCGACTGAATCTCCCTGATATCCTCTTTTGTATTGGCACGGATACCTGCCGCCCCTCCTTCCTTTGCTGCAAGCGCCATTCTTCCCATGATAAAGGAGGAATGCAGCGGCTCGTGCGGCAGCGCCTGACAGGATACTACCAGCCTGCCCTTTAACTGTTCTTCCAACTCTTCCATCTTTTTTCCCCTTCCTTGTCTCGTTTCTTCATTTCTGTCACTCAGTATATCTGTGAAAGAAATTATTTTCAATAGTATTGACATGTTTTGAAAGTTCTTTCATCTTTTTCAAAATCCTCTCTGCATGCCCTCTGTTTCAATTTTATTTTTTGGCTATTTTGCACAAATCCAGGTTACTTCTTTCCATATTTGAAAGTAGTTTCTTCTCATTTTATACAAATATTCTCCCTTACAGCCCCAGAAGGCGGAATTACTGTTAGTATTCTCTGAAATCAGGAAAACAATGACAATGTATTGCAATTTGTATTGTATTTTTGGTTCTATTCATTTATAATTTTTATAGACTATGGTACGATCAAAGTATCAAGGAGATTAAAACAATGTTTGAAGGAGATGCAGACATGAAAACAAAAGATAAGCAGGCTGCAAAAGCCAGAAAAAGAAAAGGGGGCATTACCGGTAAGCTTGTGGGTGCGATTGTAGTGACAATCATAATTATGGTTGCCGCACTTCTGCTCATCGTATATAACCGTGTTTCCGATGCACTGCTTACTAAAAGCGAGAATCTGCTCCAGGAAACTACAGACAAAGCTCTTCAGGAAACAAACGCCTGGATGAATAAAACACTGACAATGCTTGAAATGCAGAGAGATACCATTTCTTATGAAGATATGGATATTGATGCTATGAAGGAATATATCCTGCATACGGTTGACCAGAACGCCGCCTATCCGGCAGGGCTTTACGTGGCAATGACCGACGGTTCTCTTTACCACGCTTCCTTCGTTCCGGGCGCAGATTTTAACGCCCTGGAGAAATCCTGGTACAAAAATGGTATCCAGTCGGAAGATTTTATTCTTGGAG
>CANSCI010000092.1 GCA_947645355.1 uncultured Dorea sp.
CGGGGCCTTCAAGGTGGGGCGTCTATTTTCCCCATTTTTTTAAAATAAAAATAATATTTTATTATTTGGGGCGGGGGCGGTTGTGTTAAACCCCGGGCCCCCCGCGCCTCAAACTGCTCCGGCAAAAATTTCCCGGATAGATCACTCAGAAATAATACGGCCTTTTTGTACGTTGGGCCGGATGAAATTGGCAAGGGCGTATTCCCATAAAACCTCTGAACCTTTACATGTGCGCTGGTTGCGATCCATGATCTGAGTCAGGCGCACTTTGTGTTCTTCCCAGGCTCTGCCGTCGGCAGCAGCGTTTAACATCAGGGGCTGGAGGTTATCCATAGCGCGGGCGAATCTTGACTCTTTGGTCTTACAGGACTCAAACTCCTGCCAGAGCGCCATGAGTTTTTCCGCCTGGTCTTCGGGAAGGATGCCGTAGATCCTCTCGGCAGCTTTTTCCTCCCGGTCTTTCTGTGTCTTTTTGGCCTCTTCGTCGTAGGCATAAGTGTCTCCGGCGTCTATTTCCACGATGTCGTGAATAAGCAGCATGGTTACGGTTTTCAGCACGTCGATTTCCTCATTGGCGTACTCGCTGAGGAGGATGGTCATAATGGCCATGTGCCAGGCATGTTCCGCGTCATTTTCCTTGCGTATACCGTCAGACAGGTATGTCTGACGGCCGACAAATTTTTCCTTGTCTATCTCCCGGATAAAATCAAATTGTTTCGTTAAGCGTTCTGATTGTTCCATTACGCGCTCCTTTCAAACTGAGAATTGTAAAGCTCTGCGTAGAAACCGCCCTTTGCAATGAGTTCCTGGTGATTTCCCTGCTCTACAATATCCCCGTCCTTCATAACCAGGATCAGATCGGCGTCCCGGATCGTGGACAGACGGTGTGCGATGATAAAGCTGGTTCGCCCCTTCATCAGGTTATCCATTGCCTTCTGAATACGGACTTCCGTACGGGTATCTACAGAACTGGTGGCTTCATCCAGGATCAGAATCGGCGGATCGGCAAGAATTGCTCTTGCGATGGTCAAAAGCTGCTTCTGTCCCTGGGATACA
Source organism: uncultured Dorea sp. (assembly GCA_947645355.1). Taxonomy (GTDB): domain Bacteria; phylum Bacillota; class Clostridia; order Lachnospirales; family Lachnospiraceae; genus Dorea_D. The sequence continues at coordinate 1,057 of CANSCI010000092.1, forward strand.
TTGCTTGCCTCCTCGTTAAGTTCCATCTCATATCCGCCCGGAAGCGTCTGCACGAAACGGTGGACATAGGCTGCCTTCGCCGCCTCTACTACCTCCTCATGGGAGGCGTTCAGTTTTCCGTAGCGAATATTGTCCTCGATACTGCCTTTGAACAGCCAGGTATCCTGAAGAACCATCCCGAACATCTCTCGAAGCTCACTGCGGTTAAACTCCCGGATATCGTGTCCATCCACCTTGATGCTCCCGCTGTTGACGTCATAGAAACGCATCACAAGCTTCACCATAGTGGTCTTTCCCGCACCCGTGGGACCTACAATGGCAATCTTCTGCCCCGGTTCTACGTGAGCGCAGAAATCATGAATGATCGTATGATCCGGACGGTAGCCAAAATTCACATGGTCAAACTCTACGCGCCCCTCCAGCCCGTCAATATGCACCGGATCCGGAACCGTCTGGTCTTCCTCTGCCTCCTCCAGGAATTCAAATACCCGCTCAGACGCCGCGGCCGTAGACTGCAGCATATTGGCCACCTGGGCCACCTGCTGGATGGGCTGGGTAAAGTTCCTTACATACTGGATAAAGGACTGGATGTCACCGATCTCAATGGTCTTTTTCATAGCCAGATACCCGCCCAGGATTACTACCACTACATACCCAAGGTTCCCCACAAACTGCATCACCGGCATCATCATTCCAGAAAGGAACTGAGACTTCCAGGCCGATTGGTACAACATATCATTATCCCGCTCGAACTCGCTTATCACGTCTTCTTCTTTATTAAATGCCTTCACAATGTTGTGACCGCCGTACACTTCCTCCACCTGGCCGTTCACATGCCCCAGGTACTCCTGCTGGCTCTTAAAATATTTCTGCGAATGTTTGACGATCACTGAGATCAGCCCCACGGAAAGCGGCAGGATCAACAACGTTACCAGCGTCATCAGAGGGCTGATGCTAAGCATCATAACCAGCACACCAAGGATCATCGTCACTGACGTAATCAGTTGGGTCGCACTCTGGTTCAGGCTCATGCTCAGAGTATCCACATCATTGGTGATACGGGACAGCACCTCCCCATGAGTCATCTTATCAAAATAATTCATAGGCATGCGGCTGATTTTCTCAGAGATCTCCTTCCGCATGCGGTACGTCATCTTCTGGGAGATGCCCGTCATAATATAGCCCTGTATAAACGCAAACAGTGCGCTGCATGCATACAGGCATAACAATGTAAGAAGAATCTTACCGATGGCATCAAAATCAATCCCCGCGCCGCCGGACACCTTGCCCACCAGTCCGTTAAAAATCTCCGTCGTCGCATTTCCCAATATTTTCGGCCCGATAATATTGAAAACCGTACTTCCTACTGCGAATACTGCAACCATCGCAAGAGCAATTCTGTATTTTCCAAGATATCCCAGAAGCTTCTTCATGGTTCCTTTAAAATCCTTGGCCCTCTCAACAGACATCGGCCCATGTCCGCCCGGTCCGTGGCCTCCCGGCCCTCTGTGTCCTGCCATATTAGACCACCTCCTTCATATCTTCTTCCAGTTCTTTCTCAGAAAGCTGGGACGCTGCGATCTGATAGTATGCCTCACAGTTCTTAAGCAGCTCTCTGTGGGTTCCCTTCCCCACAACCTCCCCGTCATCCAGGACAATAATCTGCTCTGCGTGGAGGATGGTGCTGATGCGCTGCGCCACAATTAACACCGTACTGTCCGCTGTCTTCTCCTTCAGCGCCTTCCTGAGTGTTACATCTGTCTTATAATCCAGCGCCGAGAAGCTGTCGTCAAAAATGTAAATGTCCGGATGCTTTGCGATTGCCCTTGCAATAGACAGCCGCTGCTTCTGCCCTCCGGATACATTGGAGCCTCCCTGAGCAATCGAGCTTTCATACTTTTCCCTTTTTTCTTCGATAAATTCCGCCGCCTGGGCAATCCCGGCAGCCTCCTTCATCTCCTCCTCGCTTCCCTCCGGATTGCCGTACAGAATATTAGAAGCAATATCTCCAGAGAAAAGCACTCCCTTCTGAGGGACATATCCCAGTCTGTCACGCAAGTCATGCTGGCTGACCTGCCGGATATCTGTACCGTCAACAGTAATTTTCCCGTCCGTCACATCATAAAATCTGGGAATCAGATTGATAAGCGTAGACTTCCCGCTTCCCGTACTTCCAATAAACGCCGTTGTCTCCCCAGGTTTTGCCGTAAATGATATATCATGCAGAACATCCTCTTCTGCCCCGGGATAGCGGAAGGATACATGGTCGAACACCACCTCTCCCCTTCCCCGGGGAAATGCCTCAGCCTTCTTTGGATCATGAATCAGCGTACTGCTCTCAAGCACCTCGTCTACACGAGTTGCAGACACGGCCGCCCTTGGGAGCATCACAGAGATCATACAGATCATCAAGAAGGACATAATGATCTGCATCGTATATTGGATAAATGCCATCATATCCCCCACCTGCATCGTGCCGCTGTCCACACTGTGACCGCCGTTCCACACGATCAGTACTGCAATGCCATTCATCACCAGCATCATAAGCGGCATCATAAACGTCATGGCACGGTTGACAAACAGATTCGTCCGGGTCAGATCACGATTGGCAGCATCAAACCGTTCTTCTTCATATTTCTCTGTACTGAAAGCACGGATGACCGGAAGGCCTGTCAAAATCTCGCGGCTCACAAGGTTCAGCCGGTCCACCTGCTCCTGGACAATCTTAAACTTCGGCATCACCACCACAAACAAGGTCATAACGATCAGCACAATCAGTCCCACTGCCAGGACAATAATCCACGACATATCCATATTTGTCTGAAACACCTTATAGATTCCGCCAACAGCAAGAATCGGCGCAAATAATACCATACGGAGTATCATCACCGTCAGCATCTGAATCTGCTGGATATCGTTGGTACTCCTTGTAATAAGCGAAGCCGTGGAAAATTTATCAAACTCACCATTGGAAAATCCTACCACCTTCCGGAACACATCTCTTCTGAGTCCTCTCCCCACACTTGCCCCCACCCGGGACGCCATCAGCCCTACCAGGATGCTTGCGGCCATTCCCAGGGCTGCAAGCGCCAGCATTTTGCCGCCGGTTGCAAGGATATACCGGGTCTGGATCTGATCCGTATTAAGTCCTACATTTTCATAAGCACTTCGAATATAAAGGGGCGCCGACTGCTCAACCATCATATCCGGCAGGCGGTCGATCTGTTCCATGATCCCGGTCACGATACTCTCTCTCTGGACCGGATCCATCATATCAAGGATATCGTAGACAGACATTCCCTCCGGATCCGGAAGACCCTGCTGTGGATTGAATGACTGCTCCTGGCCTTCCGGCATCTGGCCATCTGGTATTTCAGATACCTGCCCTTGCATCTGGCTTTTCATCTGCTCCCTCATCTGTACAGCCATATCACTCTCTGAATCAAAGCCGGCCGCCAGCAGCATCGGCTTTCCCAGCAGTTCCTCCAGTTCACGGTATTTCCCGTCGTCGTCCTTCACCGATTGCTTCAGTTTCAGCACCACTCCATTACACTCATACTCATCTTCACTCTCTTCATAAGAGCGCTCGATGATCTGACGCTGATCCGAGGATACGAATGCAAGCAGATGCCTGAGATCCTCCTCTGATATCACATCCGGAACCTTTTCATCAACGCCTCCCTGCTGAATACCTACATTTACAATGTCTGAGGTATAGGCAGGCAGAGACAGATCGCAGTATGCCTGCACGATCAGCACACACAAAATTGCAGTGACCGCACTGGCATACGGTTTTAAGAATTTAAATAATTTGCGCATAACCAGCCCTTCCTTTCTTGCCTTCTCTAAAATTCATGTTTTATCGGCGGTTTTGTTTTTTCCATGATCGCATGCAGATCCATGCCTTTAAACTCTTTATGGTTCAGAAGATTATCACGCATCTCAATTAAAAGTCTGCGGAACAGCATCCTCTCCTCCGGGGATATCCCTTCGTACAGCAGTTTCTCCATCTCATCCAGGATACTTTTAATCTCATCTACATACTGCTCCCCTTTGTCAGAAAGCCTGATGCGGATAACCCGCTGATCCTCCTCGTCCGCTTCCCTCAGGATAAATCCGCCCTCCTCCAGCTTGCGAAGCGCCACTGTCATAGAAGGCGGCGTAATGCCGATCTCTTGAGCAAGTTCCTTCTGGGAGATACCTCCGTTACAGCCCAGCATAAAAAGAATCACGGCCTGCCCTGGTTTCAGACCCAGCGCTTCTGCCTTTTTCATCTCCTGATATTTGCTCATATGGACGATCTGATGTAAGATCATAAAAACGGACCCATCTTTTTCATTCTTCATTCCACACCTCCACATTTAGTTAGATGTCTAACGATTATATTAGTTAAAATTACCATAAATGTCAACCGTTTTATAATAATTTAAGATTTTTAAACTTTACTTTTATATAACTTTTATATATTACTAATCAAAAAATTATTAGATAACTAACCATCTGAAAGTTTCTGCAATAATTGCACGAAACTAAACCTTTCCACCCAGGGTTCATCCCCTTTGTCAAACTACAGATTACAGAATGCCCATATAAGCACGAAAACCGTAAATGCATAGACGATCCAATTGCATTTACGGCTCTTTCATATTCAAACAACAGTTCTTTGGGGCTTCTTACAAGCCTGCACCTTTACAGCGTATCAGAATCCAGAATAATCGTAAACGGCCCGTCGTTCACCAGGCTCACCTTCATATCCGCGCCGAACTGCCCCCGCTCCACAACCTTCACTTGTTCTTTACATTTGCGGATGATGTACTCATACATTTCACTTGCCATATCCGGAGCGCCGGCCTCGATAAAACTTGGGCGGTTGCCCTTCCTGCAATTAGCATATAAAGTGAACTGGGAAATGAGGAGCAGCTCCCCATCCACACTGTCCAGCGACAGATTCGTCTTTCCCTGCTCATCCTCGAAGATCCGAAGCCCCAGCATTTTCCTGACCATCTTGTCTGCGATCTCCTCTGTGTCGGAATCACACACTCCGATCAATACCATAAAGCCTTTCCCGATTTTCCCCAACGTATTTCCATCTACCTTCACTTCACTTTCAGACACTCTCTGAACTACAAACCTCATGTTTCTACCTCCTGCTACTTATTTAATCCGTTATTTAATCCGTTATTTTATCTGTTTTTATCCCTCTCCTCTGTTGGCCAGAGCCAGGCTGCTATGTTGATTCCGCAGTCCAACTCACCTGCTTACGATATCTCCGGCAGACAAAGAGACACACGGTCTTAAAAACCAAATTATGATACCGCAAACATTGTCCTGCACAGGGCTTTCCCTGTGCCTGTTTTAAATATCTTCTCAAGAGCAGCCTCCACAGCCTCCCCGGACGCCTCATTCTCAAACAGATTCACCAGGAAATCTGCCTCCACCAGGATCTGGTAATCCAGTCCGTCTATATTATGGTAGGTGTGATGATGACCCACAAGATAAGAAACACGCCGGATGACCGCTCCATCATATTCCAGTTCCTTAAGCATCTGCTCCGCCGCAGCAGGACCTTCTGCCTCCTGATGCTCACCGGAACAGTCCCCATATTTCTCCAGGCTTACCTTAATCCCGATATCATGGACGATAGCCGCTACTTCCAGCACATCCTGTTCCTTCAAAGGAATATCCTCCATTTCCCCGATCATCCTGGCATATGCGTGCACCTTCATAAAATGCTGGATCTCACGGGGCTGCCCGGCATAATACTCTGTCATCTTCAAGATCAATCTGTTGTTGTCCATCCTACTCCTCCTTCTTCCGCTTTGGCAGCTGAGCCAGAATAATCGCGGCAAACATTAAAATACATCCTGCAAACTCACGCACAGACAACCGTTCCCCAAGAATCAGCCACCCTGCCAGGACAGAAAAGCAGGATTCCAGACTCAAGATCAGGGAGGCAATTGCCGGATTCACATTCTTCTGCCCTACGACCTGCAGAGTATAGGCCACTCCGCAGGAAAATACACCGGCATACAGAAGCGGCATCCAGCCTGCCAGAAGGTTGTCCGCCCGCGGCGTCTCCCACGCAAACATAGGAACCAGAGACACGATCCCGCAGGTAAAAAACTGGATACAGGACATTTTCACCCCGTCCACCCGGGGCGAAAAGTGGTCAATCACCAGAATATGTACGGAAAATATAAGCGCACACAGGAAAATATACAGATCACCCTTCCCGATGGTCAGTTCCTCTGTCATACACAAAAAATAAAGCCCGGCCAGCGCCATCACCACCGCAACCCACACCTTCCAGCCAATCTGTTTGTGAAGGAAAACGCCAAGCACCGGCACGATCACAATGTAAAATGCCGTGATAAATCCTGCCTTCCCTGCCGTCGTATAGACGATGCCGATCTGCTGAAGGCTGCTTGCAGCAAACAAAAGAAGCCCGCAGAGAATCCCTCCTATGACCAGATCCTTTGTCGTCCCCTGCCGTTCTTCCGCCTCCCCGGCCCGTGCATTGATCTTTTGTATCAGGAAGATACACGGCAAAAGCACCACCCCTCCGATCAGGCTTCGAACCCCGTTGAATGTAAAAGGTTCCAGGAAGTCCATCCCCACACTCTGGGCCACAAACGCCGTACCCCATATAAAAGCTGTCAAAATAAGCATACTTGCATTCTTTAGTCTCATCCTTATCACCTCATAATTTTTAAAACACAGCATTGGTATTATAGCATATTTAAACGCGCAGGTGTATAATAAATACATTCTCAGATACACTTATAACAGGTGAAATGAATGAAACATTACAAAAAGTTCTTCCTATGCTCCGGCATCCTTCTGGCTGTCAGTGAGATCTGGAAGCAATGGACACTGACATTTTTCTTAAATAACGGACATTATGACTGGTGGTATTTCCCGTTCCAGTTGTGCAGCATTCCTATGTATGTATGTGCGGCGCTTCCCTTTATGCATACCCCGAAGGGCCAGAGGCGCATGCTGGCTTTCCTGATGGACTTTGGTCTTTTGGGCGGCATCTTCGCATTTTTTGATACCAGCGGAATGCATTATAGATACCTGCCCCTCACGATCCATTCCTTCGCATGGCATGTCCTGCTGATGGTTATCGGTGGATATGCCGGGATTACCTGGCGCGCTCTTATAAATGCAGAGGCAGGCGGCAATACATCCTCCCCGGGGCAGAGACCGTCACGGGCTTCTAACCTAGTTCCAAGGGACTACCGCGGCGCCGCAGGCATCTATCTTTCATGCTGCATCGCGGCGCTCTGCCTCAACCTGGTCTGCAGCCGGTACGGCGCTGTAAATATGTTTTATATCAACCCCTATTATCCTATGCAGCAAAGAGTGTTTGACCAGATTGCCGTCTCTCTTGGAAACGGAACGGGCATCTTATTATATCTTCTGTCCACATTGGCGGGGGCGCGGATTCTCCACTGGTTCTGGGAAACCCGCGCCAGATGAGCACAGCGTCTGTCACTTATGACAGATCCTTTCCAGGAGCGCCGCGCTTTTAAACATGCAGCCTTCCAATGCTGTCTGCACAATGTTTAAAGAAGCGAATAATCTTCCACAAACAGCGGCGTCAATCCCGGATAGGTATACACATCCCCCAGAATATAAAGGGTATAGATCTTCCTCGCCTCAATCTGTTCTACGGTATCTAATACCGGAGCTCCACTCACCGTCTCAGACACGTAAAATTCCTGCTCCCCGCGCATTACCTGCTGGTATGCAGATACTGTTTTAAATCGCAGATCTCCGAATCTTGTCATATCCGATTGAACAGTTACATCAAGCGCCGGTGAATTGTACGACAAATTCACTGCCCTCACGCAGGAGAAATTCTGTCTCCGATTCCTGCAAGGCATATCAGAGACCAGGAACATCGTAAGGCCGTTCATTCCATTTACCAGTGCGATGGTATACACATCATCGGCATTAAACAAGAAGGTCTCTCTGTCTATAACGGCATTTCCAAAGCCTGCGTCCGTCACACTGATTACCCGAAAGCCTGTCGTTTCGATATAGTACGACGATACTTCACCGTACTGCAGTCTCCTGGCCAGCGGCTTATTTCCAATAGATATGTTTACTGCCTCATAGCCTACCGCAGCATGAAGAAAGCGGATGGTGCAGTACTCCTGCCTGTTATTCTGCGGCGGCCTCGGAACGATGGGAATCGGATATACAGTGACCGGCGGCCGCTGTCCGCCGCCCGGTATGTTTGGCCTTGATGGTACGTTGGGCGTCGGCGGTATGTTAGGCCCTGACGGTACGCTGGGTGTCGGCGGTATATTTGGTCGGACCGGTCTGTTGGGAAGTGACGGGGTACCCGGGCCGGACGGCAGATCTGGAATCGGCGGCGCGTCTGGTACTTCGATTTCCGGAGGCGGACCAAAGGACGGCGTATCCGGGGACTCCGGCAGAAGCGGCCCCGGACCTGTGTCCTCATTGTCCGCAGGCGGCATCTCCGGTATGTTCATCCCCGGCGGCGGACCGAAGGACGGCGTATCCGGAGACTCCGGCAGAAATGTCGTACGGTTCCGGCTATTCTGATTGTTCTGGCTGCTTTGGTTGTTATAATCTGGCATTGCAGCATCTCCTTTCTATAACGCTACTTACTGGTCATTTTGCTCCCAGCAGCGATACTACAGTATATGTTGCTGCCATTTGCTTTGTTCTCAATCCATTTATAATCCATCCCGGCAAAGGAGGGACACTTCTCTTGCATTTTGCTGCCTGATCTGCTATTCTGTCACTAAATACAATCCGCATGGTTAAGAAGATGCTGAAACAACAGGAAAACAAATTTTGAATTACTGAAAAGAGGAGGAACTTCCATGATTCTCGAACAATTATTAAAACAGCCCGGCTTCATATATGAACTAAACAGGAAATATTATTATCTAGGAAAATGGATCTGCAAAGAGTGTACTGATACTGAAGCCGCTGACTGTGCAGTTATGTACCACATGTGCAGGAACGGCCAGGAAGAGCCGGACACCAACCTGTATTTTCAGAAAATCCGCGCCCACAGTGATTTTGCCCTGGAGGTTCCTTACGATCCGGCAAAAATCCAAAAAAATATGGCTGCCCTGCTGGACAGCCTGTCAGATGATATATTAGAATCTCTAAAAAAACAAATACAGGAATTCGGTGAAGATCTGATAAAATACTGCAAATAAGCAATCATACTATCCTCTCAGCCCCGCAATCAGGCGTTTCGGATACAACAGAAGATCCAGCCCATCCTCCGCAGAGCACACACACAGATCTGCCATCGCCAGAAGCCTGCCGTACGCACCCTCCTGATCTAATACCCCTATAGAAAGCGCCGCTTTCTCAAACATCTTTGTATCATTGCGCCCATTTCCCATACACGCGCAGCGATCTCCGCCAATGCGGTCAAGAATTTCCCGCTTGTGATCCATAGCATGATCCACCGGGAATGTATGCACCGCTGCCTTCAGCCCTTCGCATTGTGCCCGCGCGGTTCCATGGGTATCTGCCGTCAGGACATAAATATCCAGCTGCTCTGCCAGTTTCTCAATGCGTTCTCTTACTCCCCGGCGCATGATACCGTCCACTGCGATAGTCCCGTTATAATCTAACAACAGGGACGTAATATTCAACTCCCGGCATCCTGGTATCTCAATCTTCATATCAGCTTCTCCCCCTCCAAAAACTGCAGCAGACTCTCGCAGCCCTCCAGAACATCCTTGTATGTCTGGTCGAAATTGCCTGTATACCATGGATCTGCAATATCCCTCGGGCAATCCACAAAATCAAGCAGCTTGTGGATCTTCCCGTCCGGGTCTCCTCCGGCAATCCTCTGCATATTCCGGATATTCCA
>CANSCI010000093.1 GCA_947645355.1 uncultured Dorea sp.
TTAAGCTGTCCTCGCTGGTATAATTGTATGCTTCTGCAGCACCGTCGGCGATCCGTTTACTGTTTACCATAAAACGGTAATCTGCTTCGAGTTCTTCATCCTCCCCGCATCTTAAGTCCGCCCCCTCGATCTCAGATACCTCAAACTGCAGGAAAGCCAGCTCCTTGGCCCTTCCAGACTCATCCATATCTGCCTCTTCAAGATTTCTGCGGCACTTACGGAACACCTGGTATGACTCCGCCACCTGCTCCTTTACAGTATCCGCATATTCTTTTGCAAATGCATCCAAAATCCCAAGATGATTTTTCCGGTACAGCAGGGATTGATGCTCATGCTGCCCGTGGATATCGATAAGGATCCCGGCTGCTTCCTTAAGCCTGGCCATGGTCACGGTCTCCCCGTTGATCCTGCTGGTACTCCTTCCCTCCATCAGGCGTCTTGACAAAACCACATTCCCCTCATCAGGAAAAATATCCATCTCCTTAAGCCTTTCTTCCTGTTCGGCATGGCCAATCTGAAAAGAAAGTTCTACAAACCCATAATCCGCCCCCCGGCGGATGATATCCTTTGTATATCTTCCTCCCAATGCCAGATTCACCGAACCGAGGATAATGGATTTCCCTGCGCCGGTCTCGCCGGTGAGTATATTAAGCCCTTCTTTAAATTCCACTTCAATCTCGTCGATCAACGCGAGATTTTTTACATATAACCGTTGTAACATCTACGACTCCTATAAAACAATTTTGCTGATTTTATCCATAACCCTGATTGTATCATCCACGCTTCTTATGGCACACATAATTGTATCATCCCCGGCAATGCTCCCCACCACCTCATTCCATTTCATAGCGTCGATTGCTGCACAGACCGCCATCGCCATTCCGGCCACCGTCTTGATCACCAGGATGTTCTGCGCCATATCCATAGACACAAAGCCGTCCCTGAGCACACGTATATACTTTTCGCCCATCCCGCTCTCTGTACTCTGATGGATGGCATACCTCTGCCTGCCGTCCTCGGCAGGAATCTTAGTAAGCTTCAGATCCCTGATATCCCTGGAAACTGTGGCCTGCGTCACTTTAAATCCCTCCTGGTTCAGATAATCCGCCAGTTCTTCCTGTGTCTCAATCTGGTATTGATTGATCAGTTCGATGATTTTCGCATGTCTGTTTACTTTCATGGTTCTAATTTCCTTTCATCTTTCTGCGCAATATTTCCAAAAAGCTGACCTTACTAAGCTTCATAATCCGCGTGGATGCGCCGGACTTATGCACCCTCACCTTATCCCCGGTAAACAAGGTTACCATATCAGCCCCGTCAAAAGCCACCGACACCTCCTCCGTAGATCCATTCCTCCCTTTTCCGACCTCGATCACAATCTCATCCTCACCGGACAGCACAATACTGCTGGTATTGAGTGCATGGGGGCAGATAGGTGTAATTACGATCAGGGAAGCAGTCGGTTCTACAATCGGCCCCCCGGCCGACAGATTGTAGGCTGTAGACCCTGTGGGCGTAGACAGGATAATCCCGTCTGCCTCATAGGAATGGAGCAGTTCTCCGTTTACATACAGACGGAAATGTATAACCCTCAGAACCCCTTTTCTGGAGACAACGATATCATTGAGCGCCACATCTGTGTTTCCATTTTCAAAGATCCCTTCCAGCATCATCCGGCCCTCCAGGGAATAATCCCCCTCAAGGATCTGAGAAATCGCTTCCTCAATATGATTTACCTCCACCTCAGTCAGATACCCCAGCGTCCCCATATTGATCCCAAGGATCGGGATCTCCCGCCCCTTAAGTGCCCGGGCAGCGTCAATAAAACTCCCGTCCCCGCCGATCACGATGGCACAGTCAAGATCCTGCGGAATCCCTTCCTTTATAATTTTTTTCCCACTGTCCTTCTTACAGAGCGTACACCTCTTGCCTGCTTTCAGAAGGAGTTCCCTTACCTGGTCTGTAACAACAAACCGGGTGTCCTTTCCGTCATTTGTCACAATAAAAAAATGTTCCATCTCTTCGTTTCCTTTATGCTTTTGCCAATGATTCAAATGCCTCTCCTGCTGTTTTTTGGGCCCCCGCCTTAGAAGAAAGGAAGCCGCATCCTTCGCATTTTTTCAGATGGATGAGATACTCTATGTTCCCTTCCGGTCCCCGGATGGGAGAGAACGTAAGATCCAGCACATCAAAGCCGACAGACCTTGCATAATCCGTCACCTTTTCGATCACTTCGATATGGGTACTAATCTCCCGGACAACTCCCTTTTTCCCTACCTTCTCCCTGCCCGCCTCAAACTGCGGTTTGATAAGAGCCACAACCTCCCCGTCCCCGGACAGGTAGTCCCGGATCGGGCCGAGCACCTTTGTCAGTGAGATAAAGGACACGTCGATGGACGAAAACTGGATGGGCTCACCAATGTCCTTTGGCGTTACATAACGGATATTCGTCTTCTCCATGCACACCACACGTTCATCCTGGCGAAGCTTCCAATCAAGCTGTCCTCTTCCCACATCAATGGCAAACACTTTTTTTGCACCATTCTTCAGCATGCAGTCTGTAAAACCTCCCGTGGATGCCCCCACATCCGTACAAGTCTTGCCTGCCACGCTTACATCAAAATTCTTCAGGGCCTTCTCAAGCTTGAGTCCTCCCCGGCTTACGTAAGGCATCGCATGGCCCCTGACCTCGATCCCTGCCTCCTCTGAAAACGCAGTGCCCGGCTTATCTTCCTTCTGCCCCTCCACATATACCTTCCCCGACATAATAATTGCCTTTGCCTTCTCCCTGGACGGCGCCAGGTTTCTCTTTACCAGCAAGACATCCAACCGTTCTTTCATCCTGTCCTATAACTCCTTATATGCCTTTAAGATCTTTTCCTCCACGGATACCCGGTCAAGCCCGGTCTCTTTTCTTAATAGTTCCACACTTCCATGCTCCACATAATTATCCGGGAGGGAAATCGGAAGTACCTTCACCTTAAGATTTTGTCTTGCAGCACACTCCAGCACATGCATACCATAACCGCCGGCCTTTACATTCTCCTCCATAACCGCGATCAGCCTGTGCGTCTTTGCCAGCTTCAGAATCATCCACAGGCTTTACAAAGCGCCCATTGACAAGCGTACAGGAAAGCCCCCGCTCCTTCAGCATCAGACGCACCCCGGCTGCCTCCTCAAACATATGCCCGATACTGAGAATGGCAATCTCACTCTCCTCATAGATCATCTCACTTTTTCCGTAGATGACCGGACTTCGAAACTCCCTGTGTCCATCATAGGCAGCCCCTCTGGGATACCGCACTGCCACCGGCCCGTCCCACGAAACCGCAAACCGGAGCATATCTGCAAGTTCCCATTTATGCTTCGGCGAGAGCACCGTCATATTCGGGATACTGCTGAGAAACGAAAGATCAAAGATGCCCTGGTGGGTCTCACCGTCGCTTCCCACAAGACCTGCACGGTCCACTGCAAAAACAACCGGCAGATTCTGAAGGCCCACATCATGGATAATCTGATCATAAGCCCTCTGAAGGAAAGAAGAATATACTGCAACTACCGGCCTGATCCCGCCCGCTGCAAGTCCTGCCGCGAAAGTCACTGCGTGCTCCTCTGCAATCCCCACATCAAAGAAGCGCTCCGGGAACATCCCATGGAACCTTGCAAGTCCGGTGCCGTCCTCCATGGCTGCCGTGATCGCTGCGATCCGCTCATCCTTCATGGCCTCATCACACAATACCTTGCCAAACACATCCGTGTAGCTGTCTTTGGAACTCTTTGACGATACTTCCCCGGTCTTAATATCGAATGGGCTGATCCCGTGGAATTTGCCGGGCGCATCCTCCGCAGGCGTATACCCTTTTCCCTTTTTAGTCAGTACATGGAGCAGCACCGGTCCCTTGATCTTCTTTGCCTCACGGAAGGCTTTGCAGAGCATCCCGATATCATGCCCCCTTACCGGTCCTAAGTATGTAATGCCCATATCCTCAAAAAACATTCCCGGCACTACCAGCTGTTTGATGCTGCTCTTCGTCCTTCTGATCTTGTCGATCAACGGATCTCCCACAAGGGGAATTCTCTCAAGGGTACTGGTAACTCCGCGCTTAAGCCCTGTATAGAGATCCGCCGTACGAATCCTGGCCAGATACTTGGACATGCCCCCTACATTTTCCGAGATGGACATGTGGTTGTCATTGAGCACGATGATAAAATTCGTCTCCAGCTGGGCGGCATTATTGAGCGCTTCATATGCCATGCCGCCGGTCAGGGATCCGTCCCCGATCACCGAGATAACATTGTAATCTTCCCCTTTTAAGTCTCTGGCCTTCACATATCCCAGACCCGCCGAGACAGAAGTGGAACTGTGCCCGGTATCAAAAGCATCGCACACACTTTCCTTACGCTTGGGAAACCCGCTCATCCCGCCATACTGGCGCAGGATCTCAAATCCTTCCTTTCTCCCGGTAAGAAGCTTGTGGGTGTAGGACTGATGCCCCACATCCCAGATCATCTTATCTCTGGGAAGGTCAAAGACCAGATGCATGGCTATTGTAAGCTCCACCACCCCTAAGTTGGAAGCAAGATGCCCCCCGGTCTTACTGATCTTTTCAACCAGAAACCTGCGGATCTCGTCTGCAAGCTCCGTAATCTCTTCTATATTCAGATCTTTTATATCATTTTCTTTTTGTATGCGTTCTAACATACGAAACGACCTCTCTATCTATCCCTGTGGACCAGCTGCACAAGCAGCTCCTCAAGGAATGCATTTTCCCCCGGCAGTCCCTGAAGGAGCATACTTGCCTTTTTGGACCTTTCCTCCACGACCTGCGCTGCTTTTTCCACTCCAAATAAAGTTACATATGTAGTCTTTTCATTCTTTTCATCACTGTGTACCGGCTTCCCAAGCACCTCACTGGTGCTTGTCACATCCAGAATATCGTCCTGGATCTGGAAGGCTATCCCCACATTGCGGGCAATCTGTTCTACAATCTTTACCTCTTCCTCAGAAGCACCTCCGAGAATGGCACCGATCATCATAGCCGCCTCGATCAGCGCCGAGGTCTTAAGCTCATAGATGGTATCCAGCACCTCTCTTTCCACTACATGCCCACTGTTCTTCACATCAATGACCTGTCCGCCAATCATCCCATAGATGCCGGCCTTTTCCCCGAGAACACCCAGTGCCCGCCCGATCAGCAGGCTGTCCTCAGGCTCTGTCACAAATGCCTTAAACGCTGTCTCAAAGGCATAGTTCAGCAGTGCGTCTCCTGCCAGGATTCCCATGTCTTCTCCATATACAATATGTGTTGTCTTCCTCCCGCGCCTGTAATCGTCATCATCCATAGCCGGCAGGTCGTCATGTACCAGAGAATAAGTATGGATCATCTCAATTGCTGCCATAAACGGACGGATCGCCTTGGATCTCCCCTGAAACAAATGAAAGGTCTCCTTCATCATCATCGGCCGGAGCCGCTTGCCGCCCGCCAGCAGGCTGTATGCCATTGCCTCCATGATCACCTTCTGGTATCCCCGCTGCCTTGGAAGATATTCCTGCAGGATATCTTCTATCTGACGGACTTTTATGTTTCGCATCTGGATAAAATCAATCTTCGAATTCATGTGTCTCTCCTTCGTGATCCAATACAAGCATTTTCTTTTCTACCTTATCAATCTTATCATTGCATTTCTTTAACAGATCCATTCCTTTATGGTACAGGCCAAAGGACTCCTCCAGAGTGACGTCCTCCTGCTCCATTGCCGCAATGACGCTCTCGAGCCCGTCAAAAAGTTCTTCCAGTGTCTGCGCTTTCTTAGCCATGTCTCTCCTCCTGTTTCTCCTCTGTCCTCACCAGGATCCTGCCGTCTGTCACATGCACGGCAAGCCGGTCTCCTTCCTGGACCTGGTGAATGCTCCTGATCGCCGTTTTGTCCTCCCCTTCAACATAGGAATATCCCTGATTTAATCTGTGAAGAGGGGACAGATTCTTCATCTTCCCAAGGTCAATGGACAGCCTCACCTTTGCATCCTTTAACCCTGTCTGCATCAGCAGGCGCAGCCGGTCTTCATATTCTGCCAGACGGTGACGATACTCTCTAAGCTGACTGCCCGGATGAAGAAAACCGAGCCTTGTCTGATATGCCTGAAGCTTAAGCCGCCTGACCTGTATTTGCTGTATTAAAAGACGCTTAAGCCGTTCCTGTGCATCCGCAAGCTTCTGCCCGGTCTGAACAAAATCGTACACCGCAAGTTCTGCGGCCGCTGACGGTGTCGGCGCCCGAAGATCTGCCGCATAATCTGCAATCGTCGTATCTGTCTCATGTCCCACCGCCGAGATTACAGGCGTACGGCACTCAAAAATGGCTCTTGCCACCGACTCCTCATTAAACGCCCACAGATCTTCCATGGAACCTCCGCCCCGCCCGACGATGATGACATCAACGCCGAAAGCATCCAGCGCGCGAATCCCCCTTACGATGCTTTCTTTGGCCCCCTCACCCTGTACCAGCGCAGGGTACAGGATCAGCCGGACAAAAGGATTCCGCCGCCCGGCAATATTCATAATGTCATGGATCGCGGCGCCTGTGGGCGCTGTCACGATTCCTATCTTTCCTGCATATTCCGGTATTGGTTTCTTATATTCCGGGGCAAACATCCCCATCTCTAAAAGTTCCTGCTTTAACGCCTGAAACCGCTCATACAGAACGCCCTCCCCATCCAGCCGAACTTCTTTTGCATACAGCTGGTAAGAGCCGTTCTTAACGTACACACTCACCGATCCAAGCACGACCACCTGCTGGCCCTCACTCATACGAAAAGCGAGCCCGCCTCGCTGCCCGGCAAACATGACGCAGGCAATCGTTCCGGACTCGTCTTTCAACGAAAAATATATATGTCCCGATGTATGGTACTTACAATTTGACACTTCACCCTTTACATAAATACGATTCAGCATATAATCCTGGGTGAACATATTCTTAATGTAAGCATTTACCTGTTTTACAGTATATACATTCCGCGCCATTGTCCACCTCTTACATCAATCTGCAAGCCTGGCAAGCACTCCGTTGACAAAAGAAGGCCCGTCCTCGCCGCTGTACTTCTTCGCAAGTTCCACCGCCTCATCAATTGCCACGCCCACCGGCACATCCTCATCCCACTTCATTTCATAAACAGCCACCCTCAAAATACTCAGATCCACTTTATTCATACGTGTGGTCTTCCACCCTTTGGTATGCCCATTAATTAAAAGATCAATCTCCTGTGCCTTTCCTGCAATACACTGTGCCTTTGTACGGATGTATTCCAAATCCTTTTCTTTTGCATCTTCAAGCTGGTCGAAATATAGCTTCAGCTGTTCGGGCATCTCGTCCTCTTCGTTAAATTCCATCCCAAACACCAGCCTGAAGATATGCTCTCTGAGTTCCGTCCTTTTCACTTATGCTTCCTCCGGCATCTGTACTCCGGCTACACGGATATTCACATCGGCAACCTCAAGACCGGTCATATTCTCGATGGCCGCGTTTACCTTTTCCTGAACCTTTCCTGTAATCTCACGGATGTTGTAGCCGTATTTCAGATTCAGTGCCAGGGACACTGTAACGATCCCTTCCAGCACGTCCACCTTCACACCTTTATTTAAAGATTTCATGCCGAACCTGCCGATCAGCTCTCTCGTCGCATTGCCCGCCATGGAAGCGACCCCATCCACTTCCATAGCCGCAAGTCCTGCAATAATTGCGACAACCTCATCTGCGATCTTAACCTCACCGATGTTCTGGTCTGTCTTTATTGTATACGCATTTCTCTCTTCTTTTCCCATATTCTTAAACCTCCTGTCTGGTTTTCACTTCTTTTTATTATAACAAATTTCTATTCTTTTGCAAAGGAAACAGCATAAAATATTTCATAATCGCTGCCGTTTGTACAGACTACCGTCCAAACTCTGACAGAACTAATCCTTCATTGCGCTCCTGGGTCATGCGGATGCTCCACTCATTGACAAAAAGCAGAAGCGGCCTGTCTTTCAAATCCTTGATCTTCTTCATATCAGAGGTCCCTGACAACTTGTCCATATTAACGTCCTCATTCTCGATCCAGCGGATATACTCATACGGAAGATTATCCATGCGGATCTCCACATTATATTCATTCTCCAGCCTGTATTTCAGCACGTCAAACTGCAGCACACCTACAACACCTACGATAATCTCTTCCATACCGGTGTTATACTCCTGAAAGATCTGGATAGCGCCTTCCTGTGCAATCTGGTTGATCCCTTTTACAAACTGCTTCCGCTTCATGGTATCCACCTGGCGCACCCTTGCAAAATGCTCCGGTGCAAATGTAGGGATCCCCTCATATGCAAATTTCTCCGGTGCATTTGTCAGTGTGTCACCGATAGAGAAAATCCCCGGATCAAATACACCGATAATATCCCCTCCGCAGGCCTCCTGGACCATGTGGCGCTCGCTTGCCATCATCTGCTGCGGCTGAGAGAGCCTGACTTTTTTGCCCCCCTGGATATGGAACACATCCATACCGGCCTTAAACTCTCCGGAACAAATGCGCATAAATGCAATCCTGTCTCTGTGAGCCTTGTTCATATTCGCCTGGATCTTGAACACAAATGCAGAGAACTCTTCCTCCTCCATCGGATCAATGATGCCCTTGTCGGACATTCTCGGCAGAGGTGACGTAGTCATCTTAAGAAAATGCCTGAGAAAAGTCTCAACCCCGAAATTCGTGAGGGCAGAGCCGAAGAAGACCGGAGATAATTCTCCCCTGCTTACCAGCTCCTGGTCAAATTCTGCCCCCGCGCCATCCTGAAGTTCGATCTCCTCCTCAAGCTTATTTTTCTGTTCTTCGGAAAGCAATGTATGGATCTGCGGATCAGTAATGTCCACCTTCCGCACTTCCCCCTGTGTAGTTCCCTTATGCGTATCAGAGAACAACTCTATTTTCTTTGTATTTCTGTCATATACGCCTTTAAATTCTTTACCGGAGCCAATCGGCCAGTTCACCGGACAGGTTGCGATACCAAGTTCCGTTTCAATATCATCCAGGAGCTCAAACGTATCCATAGCTTCTCGGTCCATCTTATTAATAAAAGTAAAAATCGGAATATGGCGCATGGTACAGACCTTAAACAGTTTTCTCGTCTGCGCCTCTACTCCCTTAGAAGCGTCTATAACCATTACCGCAGAATCTGCCGCCATCAATGTCCGGTACGTATCCTCCGAAAAGTCCTGATGCCCCGGTGTGTCCAGGATATTAATACAAAATCCTCCGTAATTGAACTGCAGGACGGAGGATGTGACCGAGATTCCCCGTTCCTTCTCAATCTCCATCCAGTCAGACACGGCATGCTTTGCCGTAGCCTTTCCTTTCACGCTCCCTGCCTGATTGATCGCCCCGCCGTACAGCAAAAACTTTTCTGTCAGTGTGGTCTTCCCGGCATCCGGATGGGAAATGATGGCAAATGTCCTTCTTTTTTCTATCTCTTTTCTCACTTCATTTGATAACTGTGACATTGTTCTCAACTCTCCTAAGCATATTATAGCCGTTAAAGCATACTGTTAGTCAGTATAGCACATCTTGCACCGATGCTCAAATCATTTATTGCAAATAGATGATAAATGATGATAAAAAAGTGACAGCCACTCACTTTTACAAGTGAAGCTGCCACTTTTATTCCTTCGTTTTTCATCTGCTCTGTGATTGCTTTATGCCAGAAGATCAATATATTTTCCTTTTTCCGGCATCACATCCTGCCCTCCGGCATTACTTTTGAATACAGTTCTGGTCGTTCCTCCAGATACATAATTGCGGCCGCATTCCGGGCATACCGCCGTGCTGTATGACACGGACTGTGAGACAATCTTCTTATCCTCCTGAAACGCCTGTGTCTTAGCATGCGATACATGCTCATTCTCATGGGAACGCACTGCTGCTGCCGCCGACTCCGGGCTTAATCTGGTCGGTGTCTTAAAAGAGACTCCCGGGTCATTGGAACCGTCCTGGTATTTCCGGTTCTTACACGTCTCACACTCATAGCTGTCAAAATTCCGGCGCAAAACACTGCTTTTATCCTTGTCACCGAACTTCACCGGCTCTTTCGGATCAGCTGAACCTATCTGCCGTCCTGCCCGCTGTGCCCTCTCATCCGCGGATCGATCGGCTGCCGGCATTGAAACACTTTTTGCATAATATAACATCAGACGATTTATATTCATTGCAGGCAACATCTTCCTTCACCTCTCATCCAGGTATTTTCTATATTCTAGC
The DNA here is from genome assembly GCA_947645355.1 of uncultured Dorea sp. GTDB lineage: Bacteria > Bacillota > Clostridia > Lachnospirales > Lachnospiraceae > Dorea_D. The sequence goes on from CANSCI010000093.1 coordinate 10,286, forward strand.
ATAAGCGGGACATATTCTCAAGCATTTTAAACGGCTTAAGCTCTATTTACGGCTCTATTTCCCATCGGTATGTATCGGCGTTATCACAACATTCTCTGCTGCTACCCCTGTTTTCCTTGTAATGATATCCTCGATCTGGGCCCGGTTGGCATCACTTAACTCTGCAGCGTTCACCACAACGTCCGCAGAACCGTCCGACAGGCTTACAACTGCCTCCGAAAACCCTTTCGAAGCCAGAAGGGTCTCCGCCGCCACCTCTTTTTCCGATAACTCTGTCATGGCTACCATCTGGGCAAGTGCATCCTTCTTCTGTTCATCCGACAGTTTATCATTATCTATGATCTCCTGCAGGGACTCCTTATTCTTTGCACGCACCTGCTCTCTGGTCACCTTCGCCTCTGCTACCACTGCACTTGCCTCTCCGCTCGTCAGGACCGCCTCTCCCGGAGTACCCTCCACTGTGCCGTCCTCCTTGGCTTCTCCGTCCTGGCTCTCAATATCCCCGGCTGCCGCTGCAAGATCCTCTTCAGATCGGAAGAGCACACGTCTGAACTCCAGTCACAGCCTCATATCGCGTAT
>CANSCI010000094.1 GCA_947645355.1 uncultured Dorea sp.
CATACAGTTCCGGTAACACCACAGAAACTGCCCGTACGGGGACAGCATGGGTGCAAACTCACCAAAGGACATGTAGGATCGAATGACGCTGGAGGGGGTGTGCACCTGGATATAATGGTTGTGGTAATCTACATACATAATGTCGGTGATCAGGACGCGTGTCTGGTAACGTCCTTCTTTCAACTCGATGTAGTGTGCAAACTTTGCGGCTGCAGCCTCGAAACGGTTGAGGGCGTCTTCAAGCTGGGAGTAGGTGTAAGGCTTTACCAGGTAATCCAGGGCATGGAGCCGGAACGCCTTAACCGCATAGTCCCGGCTGGTGGTAGAAAATATAATCTGGCATTTAGAATTGAGTTTTTTGATTTCCTTTGCAATTTGGATGCCATTTAATCCCTGCATAAAAATATCAAGGAAAACCAGACTGTATTTTTCTGTTTTTAAAGAACGCAGAAATACTCCCTCGCTTGTAAATTCTTTTACTTGTGCGTGAACTTTGTGCTCATTGCAGTAGCGGCATATATATTCATATAGAAGAGAAATATCTTTTGAAGAATCATCAACGATTGCGATTGTCATAACGGCCTCCGAAACATAAATAATAAAGGCATCATTAATGCCTGAATTTAATATTAACATATTATGAGGTTTGACAGAATTGTGCAATTGGTAAAATTATGTCAATTATTGTAAAAGGTTTTTTTTAATTTGAAAATAGCGGTGTATAAACATATAAGCGCAGCAGTTTGTATATCCTGAGGCGCGGCACAATTATACTATTTTATAAGATATAGAAAGGAGACTTTGACATGAAGAAATGTGTGGCAGAGTTTATCGGGACTGCAGTCCTCACATTGTTTGGCTGTGGTTCGGCAGCACTTTCCGGTGGGATTGAAGGGGTTCTTGGAGTGCTGGGTATTGCCGCGGCATTTGGTTTATCAATCGTGGCTATGGCGTACGTAATCGGAGATGTGTCCGGGTGTCATATTAATCCGGCAGTATCCCTCGGAGTATTTTAAATAAAGGCATGAGCACCAAAGATTTTGGATGCTATGTGACGGCGCAGATTCTTGGAGGTCTTGCAGGGGCAGGAATTCTTGCTCTGATCATTAATTGCACAGTACTTGGGACAGTAACAGAGGTCGGCCTTGGTACGAACGGGTATGGTCAGGCTTCTTATGTAGGGCTTGATATGACTGGGGCACTTATTGTAGAGGTTATTCTTACCTTTGTATTTGTACTTACGATTCTGGGGGTGACAGCAAAGGCGAAGACGAGTACAGCTGCCGGTCTTGTTAAATGGGGACGTAGTAAAGTTTAACTTTACTACGTCCCCATTTAACATTAGGGGTGTACCAAAACGCAAAAAGGGGTGTACCTTTTTGTGTTTTCCCATTGACAAGCCCCTGGGCTTTGTGCTATAGTAAAAAATGCACTATTGTGGAAAGTTATGCCATAAAATTGCGTAAAAATCAGCTGAAAACGCGGTTTTCACTGTATTTTCGAGATTTTTAAGGGTAGTAGCACAACCCACAAAAAAATAGATGAGGAGTGAAACGTCAATATGGAGAAAAACAGAATTCGTCCTATCAAAAGCGGAAAAAGTTCACGCATGAGCTATTCCAGACAAAAAGAAGTTCTTCAGATGCCTAACTTGATTGAAGTCCAGAAAGATTCTTACCAGTGGTTTTTGGACGATGGGTTAAAGGAAGTGTTTGAAGATATTTCGCCGATTGCCGACTACAGCGGTCATTTGAGTCTGGAATTTGTTGATTTTACCTTGTGTGAGGATGACGTAAAGTACACGATCGAAGAGTGTAAAGAGCGTGACGCGACCTATGCGGCTCCGCTGAAAGTGAGAGTGAGGCTCCACAATAAAGAAACTGACGAAATCAATGAACATGAGATATTCATGGGAGATCTGCCGTTGATGACAAGCACAGGGACATTCGTGATCAATGGTGCTGAGCGTGTTATTGTAAGCCAGTTAGTTCGCTCACCAGGGATCTACTATGCAATTGCGCATGATAAACTTGGCAAAAAGCTATATTCATCCACTGTTATTCCGAACCGTGGTGCATGGTTGGAGTATGAGACGGATTCCAATGACGTTTTTTATGTACGTGTAGACAGGACAAGAAAAGTACCAATCACAGTTTTAGTTCGAGCCCTTGGCATCGGCACGAACCCTGAGATCATTGAATTATTTGGCGAAGAGCCGAAGATCCTTGCAAGCTTTGAGAAGGATGCGGCAACCAATTACCAGGAAGGGCTTCTTGAGTTATATAAGAAGATCCGGCCAGGAGAGCCGCTGGCGGTAGATAGTGCAGAGAGCCTTATCACAAGTATGTTTTTTGATCCGAGACGTTATGACCTTGCGAAGGTGGGCCGCTACAAATTCAATAAAAAACTTCTGCTTAAGAACCGTATTACAGGCCAGGTTCTTGGGGAGGATGCAGCAAGTCCTCTTACGGGCGAGGTGATCGCAGAGGCCGGGACAAAAATTACAAGGGATCTGGCGGACGCAATCCAGAATGCGGCAGTTCCGTATGTGTGGATCGACAGGCCGGAGGAGGAAAGAAAGATCAAAGTTCTTTCCAATATGATGGTGGAGTTGTCTTCTATTGTAGATATCGACCCGAAGTCCGTAGGGGTTACGGAACTTGTATACTATCCGGTACTGGAAGGGCTCTTAGAAGAGGCCGGCGGTGCCGTTGACGAATTAAAGGATCTGATCAGAAGGGATATCCATGACCTGATTCCAAAACACATTACCAAAGAGGATATCCTTGCATCTATCAATTATAATATGCATCTTGAGTATGGCCTCGGCAATGACGACGATATTGACCATCTCGGCAACCGGCGTATCCGCGCAGTGGGAGAGCTGCTGCAGAATCAGTACAGGATCGGCCTCTCAAGGCTGGAGCGTGTTGTCCGCGAGAGGATGACGACCCAGGATCTGGAAGGGATATCCCCGCAGTCGCTGATTAATATTAAGCCTGTTACGGCTGCGGTAAAAGAGTTCTTTGGTTCCTCCCAGCTGTCACAGTTCATGGATCAGAATAACCCGCTTGGTGAGCTGACCCACAAGAGACGTCTGTCCGCGCTCGGCCCAGGAGGACTTTCCAGGGATCGTGCCGGATTTGAGGTTCGTGACGTACATTATTCCCATTACGGAAGGATGTGCCCGATCGAGACGCCCGAGGGTCCGAATATCGGTCTGATCAACTCTCTGGCCTGCTATGCACGGATTAACCAGTATGGGTTTGTGGAGGCTCCTTACCGTAAGATCAACCACGATGACCCGGCCAACCCGGTTGTCACCGATGAAGTTGTATACATGACGGCAGATGAAGAAGACAATTACCATGTGGCTCAGGCAAACGAGCCGCTGGACGCGGAAGGTCATTTTATCCATAAAAATGTATCCGGCCGTTATCGTGAAGAGACACAGGAATATGAGAAGCGAATGTTCGATTACATGGATGTCTCCCCTAAGATGGTGTTTTCTGTGGCTACAGCGCTCATTCCGTTCCTTGAGAATGATGATGCGAACCGTGCCCTTATGGGATCCAATATGCAGCGTCAGGCTGTTCCGCTTTTGATGACCGAGGCTCCTGTTGTAGGAACCGGTATGGAGGAGAAGTCTGCGGTTGACTCCGGCGTGTGTATCGTTGCGGCCGAGGGCGGCATTGTGGAGCGTGCAGTATCAACAGAAGTGGTAATCCGTCAGGATGACGGCAGCCTTAAGAGATATAAGCTGACAAAATTCCTTAGAAGCAACCAGAGCAACTGTTATAATCAGAGACCGATCGTGTTCAAGGGGGACCGGGTGGAAGCCGGAGACGTGATCGCTGACGGCCCGTCTACATCAAACGGTGAGATGGCGCTTGGCAAGAACCCGCTGATCGGGTTTATGACCTGGGAAGGTTACAACTATGAGGATGCCGTTCTGCTGAGCGAGAGACTGGTTCAGGAGGATGTGTATACTTCCGTTCACATTGAAGAATATGAGGCAGAGGCTCGTGACACAAAGCTTGGGCCGGAAGAGATCACAAGAGATATCCCGGGCGTGGGCGATGAGGCGCTGAAAGATCTGGATGAGCGCGGAATTATCCGGATCGGCGCGGAAGTTCGTGCAGGAGATATTCTTGTCGGCAAGGTCACGCCGAAAGGAGAGACAGAGCTTACCGCAGAAGAGAGGCTGCTGCGTGCGATCTTCGGTGAAAAGGCCCGTGAGGTAAGAGATACTTCTCTTAAGGTGCCCCACGGTGAATATGGTATTGTTGTAGATGCGAAAGTATTTACAAGAGATAACGGAGATGAACTGTCTCCGGGTGTTAATCAGTCTGTCCGCATCTATATCGCGCAGAAGAGAAAGATCTCTGTAGGTGATAAGATGGCGGGACGACACGGAAATAAGGGTGTTGTTTCCCGTGTGCTTCCGGTGGAGGATATGCCGTTTTTACCGAATGGGCGTCCGCTTGATATTGTGTTGAACCCGCTGGGCGTGCCTTCGCGTATGAACATCGGGCAGGTGCTGGAGATCCATTTGTCTCTGGCTGCAAAGGCTCTTGGGTTTAATATTGCCACACCGGTATTTGACGGTGCGGATGAGAATGACATTATGGATACTCTTGACCTGGCAAATGATTATGTGAACCTGTCATGGGAAGAGTTTGAAGCAAAGCATAAAGAAGATCTTCTTCCGGAGGTCATGGAATATTTATATGAAAACAGAGACCATAGAAAGCTGTGGAAAGGTGTTCCTATTTCCAGGGACGGCAAAGTGCGCCTCCGTGACGGAAGAACCGGGGAATTCTTTGACAGCCCGGTAACGATCGGGCATATGCACTACCTGAAGCTGCATCATCTGGTAGACGATAAGATCCATGCCCGTTCCACAGGCCCTTATTCACTGGTTACCCAGCAGCCACTGGGCGGCAAAGCGCAGTTCGGCGGGCAGCGTTTCGGAGAGATGGAGGTATGGGCGCTGGAAGCTTATGGTGCATCCTATACTCTTCAGGAGATTCTGACTGTGAAATCAGACGATGTGATCGGGCGTGTGAAAACCTATGAAGCAATTATCAAAGGCGAGAACATCCCTGAGCCTGGCATTCCTGAGTCCTTCAAGGTACTGCTTAAGGAACTGCAGTCTCTTGGACTGGATGTGCGCGTGCTCCGCGATGACAATACAGAGGTAGAGATTATGGAGACAGTTGATATGGGAGAGACTGATTTCCGTTCGCTGATCGAGGGAGACAGAAAGTACCGCCAGGATGATAATCTCGGAGCACAGGGCTACACAGAACAGGAATTCCAGGGGGAAGAGCTGGTTGATGTGGAAGAGGAGCCTGAGGAAGAGGAGTTCGAGATTGAATTTGAGGAAACTGATGACTTCGTATATGATGACATCGACAATGAGTAGAAAGGGGTGCCAGTATGCCAGAAAATAATAAGGAACAATCATTTCAGCCAATGACGTTTGATGCGATCAAAATCGGTTTGGCATCGCCTGAAAAAATTCTGGAATGGTCCAGGGGAGAAGTTACAAAGCCGGAGACTATTAATTATAGAACTTTAAAGCCGGAAAAGGACGGTCTGTTCTGCGAGAAGATCTTCGGACCAAGCAAGGATTGGGAATGTCACTGCGGGAAATATAAAAAGATCCGTTATAAAGGTGTTGTATGCGACCGCTGCGGTGTAGAAGTTACCAAGGCAAGTGTGCGCCGTGAGCGCATGGGCCACATCGCACTGGCGGCCCCGGTGTCTCATATCTGGTATTTTAAAGGGATTCCGAGCCGTATGGGGCTGATTCTTGACCTGTCCCCGAGGACCCTTGAGAAGGTTCTTTACTTTGCTTCCTAAATTGTGCTTGATAAAGGGGAGACAGATCTTCAGTATAAGCAGGTCCTGTCTGAGCAGGAATACCAGGAGGCAAGGGAAAACTGGGGCAATGCGTTCCGTGTCGGTATGGGCGCGGAATCCATCCAGGAACTTTTAGAGGCCATTGACCTTGACAAAGAATATAAGGAACTCCAGGAAGGCTTAAAGGGAGCTACCGGACAGAAGCGCGCAAGAATTGTAAAGCGTCTGGAGGTTGTGGAAGCTTTCCGTGAATCCGGCAATAAACCGGAATGGATGATCATGAACAATATCCCGGTCATCCCGCCGGATCTTCGCCCGATGGTGCAGCTGGACGGCGGCCGTTTTGCGACGTCTGACTTAAATGACCTGTACCGGAGGATCATCAATAGAAATAACCGTCTGAAACGCCTTCTTGAGCTTGGCGCGCCGGACATTATCGTAAGAAATGAAAAGAGGATGCTGCAGGAGGCTGTTGACGCCCTGATCGACAACGGACGCCGCGGCCGCCCGGTGACAGGACCTGGAAACCGTGCCCTCAAATCTCTTTCCGACATGCTTAAAGGTAAGTCCGGCCGTTTCCGTCAGAATCTGCTGGGCAAGCGTGTGGATTATTCCGGACGTTCCGTTATTGTTGTAGGCCCTGAGCTTAAGATTTACCAGTGCGGCCTTCCGAAGGAGATGGCAATTGAGCTGTTCAAGCCGTTTGTAATGAAGGAACTGGTGCAGAACGGTACTGCACACAATATTAAAAATGCAAAAAAAATGGTGGAGAGGCTTCAGACAGAAGTGTGGGATGTTCTGGAAGAGGTTATCAAGGAGCACCCGGTTATGCTGAACCGTGCCCCTACGCTTCACAGGCTGGGGATCCAGGCATTTGAGCCGATCCTTGTGGAAGGTAAGGCTATTAAGCTTCATCCGCTGGTATGTACCGCATATAATGCCGACTTCGACGGAGACCAGATGGCTGTCCATCTCCCGCTGTCCGTGGAAGCCCAGGCAGAGTGCAGGTTCCTGCTGCTCTCACCAAATAACCTGCTGAAGCCGTCAGACGGCGGGCCGGTTGCGGTTCCTTCCCAGGATATGGTACTCGGCATCTATTATCTGACCCAGGAGCGGGAAGGGGCGCTGGGCGAAGGCAAGGTATTCAAGAATGTGAATGAAGCAATCCTTGCCTATGAGAACGGAGCAGTTACGCTCCACTCACGTATTAAGGTGCGTGTAACAAAAACATTGGCAGACGGAAATACAAAGTCTGCTGTTATCGAGTCTACTCTGGGAAGATTCCTGTTCAATGAGATTATTCCGCAGGATCTGGGCTTTGTTGACCGCGAGGCAGAAGGAAATGAGCTTCTTCTGGAGGTCGACTTCCATGTAGGGAAGAAGCAATTAAAGCAGATCCTTGAAAAGGTGATTAATACCCATGGCTCCACTGCAACAGCAGAGGTACTTGACGCCGTAAAATCTATCGGGTACAAGTATTCTACAAGAGCCGCCATGACAGTATCTATCTCTGATATGACCGTACCGCCGCAGAAGCCGGAGATGATCCAGCAGGCACAGGATACGGTGGATAAGATCACTAAGAACTTTAAGCGTGGATTTATCACAGAGGAAGAGCGTTACAAAGAGGTCGTAGAGACATGGAAGGCAACAGACGATGCGCTTACAGAGGCGCTGCTTTCCGGACTTGACAAATACAATAATATCTTCATGATGGCTGACTCCGGAGCCCGTGGTTCCGACAAGCAGATCAAACAGCTTGCCGGTATGCGGGGACTGATGGCTGACACTACAGGACGTACGATCGAACTTCCGATTAAGTCTAACTTCCGTGAGGGTCTGGACGTACTGGAGTATTTCATGTCCGCACACGGCGCGCGGAAAGGACTTTCTGACACGGCTCTTCGTACAGCCGACTCGGGATATCTGACCAGACGTCTGGTTGACGTATCTCAGGAATTAATCATCCACGAAGTGGACTGTACCGAAAAGGGAGCAGAGATTCCGGGCATGTATGTAAAAGCATTCATGGACGGCAACGAAGAGATCGAGAGCCTTAAGGAGCGTATTACCGGACGTTACCTGTGTGAAAATATTGTAGACAAGGACGGCAATATCCTGGTAAAAGCAAATCACATGGTAACACCAAAGCGTGCCGAGCTGATTATGAAGAAGGGTGTGGATCCAAACGGCAGCCCGCTGACAAAGATTAAGATCCGAACGATCCTTACCTGCCGTTCCCACAATGGTATCTGTGCAAAATGTTACGGCGCTAATATGGCGACCGGAGAGCCGGTACAGGTGGGGGAGGCTGTCGGAATTATCGCAGCGCAGTCTATCGGTGAGCCGGGTACACAGCTTACCATGCGTACGTTCCATACCGGAGGAGTTGCCGGTGATGATATCACACAGGGTCTTCCGCGTGTGGAGGAGCTTTTCGAGGCAAGAAAGCCGAAGGGACTTGCAATTATCACAGAATTTGCCGGTACGGCAAACATTAATGATACGAAGAAGAAACGCGAGATCATCGTGACCAATAATGAGACCGGAGAGTCCAAGGCCTATCTGATCCCATATGGTTCGAGAATCAAGGTTGCGGACGGTGCAGAGCTTGAAGCCGGGGATGAACTGACCGAAGGCAGCGTCAACCCTCACGATATTCTTAAGATCAAGGGCCTGCGTGCCGTGCAGGATTATATGATTCAGGAGGTTCAGCGTGTATACAGGCTCCAGGGTGTTGAGATCAACGACAAGCATATCGAGGTGATCGTGCGCCAGATGCTCAAGAAGGTCCGCATTGAGGAGGCGGGGGATACGGAGTTCCTGCCGGGGACCAATGTAGATATCCTTGACTTTGAGGATGTGAACCGCGCAATGGCTGAGGAAGGCAGAGAGCCGGCAACCGGTGAGCAGATCATGCTTGGTATTACCAAGGCATCTCTTGCCACGAATTCCTTCCTGTCGGCTGCATCCTTCCAGGAGACGACCAAGGTTCTGACAGAGGCTGCAATCAAGGGCAAGGTGGATCCATTGATCGGCCTGAAAGAGAATGTCATTATCGGTAAGCATATTCCGGCCGGTACTGGTATGAGGAAATACCGCGATATTAAGCTTGATTCAGGAATTCCTGAGGAGGAGCCTGCGGTGGAAGAAGAGCTTGATCCAGAGCAGGAGTATGAACTGGATCAGGATTATGATCTGGAGGACACAGAGGATCTGGAAATGCTGGATGCACTGGATGAGGCAGACATGGCAGATGAGTTCTTAGAAGAGGAAGTTGTGGAAGAAGAGCCGGTGCTTATAGAAGAATAAAGAAAAGTAACAGAGGGCGGATGCTGTGATGGCATCCGCCCTCAAATTGTTTGACTTTTGCGGGGGGAAAGCTTATAATGTATTTAGTTCATCGGTAGTCCAAAACTGCCGATTTTAAATGTCATTATAAGAAAGGTTGGGACAAAAAAATGGATCAAAACAAGGTAGCAAGAGTATTAAAATCTATGGAGGAAAATGGGGTTCCTCAGATGATCGTATCTGATCCGGTGGCTATCTTCTATCTGACAGGAAGATGGATTCACCCGGGAGAGAGATTATTAGCGCTTTATCTTAATATTAACGGAAATCATAAGTTTATGATTAATAAACTGTTCCCGCAGGAAGGAGATCTTGGGGTAGATGTTATCTGGTATGATGACATTGAAGACGGCGTAGAGATCTTAAGCAGGTACGTAGAAAAAGACAAGGTTATGGGGATTGACAAGGCATGGCCGGCAAGATTTTTGATCCGTCTCCAGGAACTGGGCGGCGGAAGCAAATATGTAAATGGTTCCCCGATCATCGACTACATCCGTATGATCAAGGATGAAAAAGAGAAAGAGCTGATGCGGGAGTCCTCAAGGCTTAACGATATTGCAATGGAGAAGTTGATCCCATGGGTAGTAAAAGGCCTTACAGAGCGTGAACTCAACAATAAGATCCGCGAGATCTACAAAGAACTGGGCTGTGAGGATGTATCCTTTGACCCGATCACTGCATATGCAAAGGGCGCTGCAGACCCGCACCATGTAACAGACGATTCCAAGGGAAAACGCGGAGACTGCGTAATTCTTGATATCGGTGCATTCAAGGACAACTATGCATCTGATATGACAAGGACCGTATTCATCGGCGAAGTGTCTGACAGGGCAAAAGAGATCTATGATATTGTAGTAGAGGCCAACAGACGTGGAATTGAGGCTGCTAAGCCAGGCAACAGAATGTGTGACGTTGACCTTGCGGCAAGAAATTACATTGAAGAAAAAGGCTATGGCCAATACTTTACTCACAGGACCGGACATTCGATCGGACTTGAGGATCATGAGTTCGGAGATGTTTCTTCTGTAAATGAAGACATTATCAAGGTTGGACAGTGCTTCTCTGTAGAGCCGGGCATTTACCTTGCAGACGAGGGAATCGGAGTTCGTATCGAGGATCTTGTAATCATCACAGAGGATGGATGTGAAGTGCTTAACAGTTTCACGAAAGACCTGATTGTAGTTCCGGAGGAATAATCTGCCGGGGCAGTCGTTCTATTCCCGTGCCGGGACATATACATATTCGATATCGTATATTGTATTATAAAGAGGGCAACTCAAAACTATACCTGATTCAGGGTATAAGGAGGAGTACCCTCTTTTTATGATTTTCAAAGACAGATTTTGTTCGTTTCTTTTGCCCGCTGGGTTTATGGCACCGGCTCAATCCGCTGTATCGAGGATATCATGGAGGATCCGCTCCACGGAATCCGTTGCGCCGGAAGCATATTTGCGCAGGCCGGGATTGCCGCCTTCCATGGCATAACTGATTCCGGCCATGGCAAGCATTTCTGTGTCATTGTATTGATCCCCGAAGGCGATGCCGTCTGCAGGGTCGAGTCCAAGATGCCGGAGAAGTCCGGCAAGTGCAGTGCCCTTGTTGGTGTTAGGGGCAATAAAAT
>CANSCI010000095.1 GCA_947645355.1 uncultured Dorea sp.
TAATGAGAAATGGTGCTGGGAATGAATCCCAGCACCAACTTTGTCTACAGTCTGTCTTATCCGGAGCCGGATAAGTTTTTCCCGGAACAGATCCCCGGCAACTGGCCGGTATTCATATAACATGTATTTTGCAAGAGAGATGAAGAAAGATAGTGATATGAGATTATAGGAGGGTAACATGTCTGATATTTTAGCTTTTACTATATTTGTATTGATATTTACGGTTGGGGAATATGTTGCTGTTAAAACAAAAGCAAATATAGATGTTGTTTTGTTTGTAGCAGCGGTTCTGCTAATCGGTTTCTGGGTGGGGCTGCCGGCTTCCATTTATGAAGTGTCAGGGATTCTGCCAATGGCTGGAATAGTAATTACATTACTGATCGTAGGTATGGGTAATATGATTGACTTCGCCGAGCTCAAGAGGCAGTGGAAGACGGTATGCGTATCAATTATAGCTTTGACGGCCGCCTGTTTCGCGTTAGTGTTCGTCGGTAAGTTTGTAATCGGCAGGGACCTTGCACTTGCAGGAACGCCGGTATTCAGCGGCGGTACAGCTGCTACGGTAGCAATGAAGACGATTCTTGAGGAGAAAGGCAAGGAAGATCTGTCCGTATACATTACACTGCTGCTTGGCCTGCAGAGCCTTGTTGGAATTCCTGTATCGTCCCAGTTTCTCAAGAGAGCCGGCAGAGCATTCAAGAACAATAAGGCGGAATTCGAATTATACAGCAATGCGCTGCTTGGGGAGGAAACTGTCAGCAAGAAGAGACTGATCAGATTCCCCGAATCACTGGACAGACCATCCTTCCATCTTATGAAACTTGGAGTTGTCGGCGTAGTAAGTTATTATTTCTCGGCGGTTCTGCTGCAGTTGACAGGAATCAATGTAAGTTATATTATCGTTGCCCTGATTATGGGTACGATTTTCACAGAGATCGGTTTTTTAGATCATGATACTCTGGGAAAGACAGAAGCGTCAGGATTTATTCTGTTTGCCTGCGTTATTATCCTGTTTTCGGACTTTGCAACATGCTCACCGTCAGATGTGTTTGCGCTTCTTAAACCAATAGCATTTATTCTGTGTGTCGGTACATTTTTCGGATGCATCACGGGCTTTATCTGCGGGAAGATTTTCAGAATTGAACCTAACCTGGCGATTGTAATGTGCCTGACATGTATGTATGGATTTCCGGCAACCATGTATCTGTCAAAGGAAGTTGCAGAAGTTACGGCTGAGAACGAGACAGAGAGGCAGACGATCGAGAACTACCTGCTTCCGAAGATGAATATTGCAGGGTTTGTAACAGGAAGCTTTGCGACAGTTCTTGCCGGAATTTTCGGAGGAATGATGTAGGGCTGTATTTTGAATAAGTTCCATGAGATATCAATGACTCTGGCCGGGAGACTCCCGGTTAGAGTCATTTGTACAAATATATACACAGCAGGAGACTGCTTTTGAAGCGTTTTTGAGTCAGGCGCTGGAAAGGAATCAGATATGAAGCACGTGAGCCCTGGATGGAGGCATTGATGTGTGCGGCAGGGAAGACCTGTGACTGGACGGATCCAAAATACCTGGAACCATTAGTAGAATACATGAAAAAGTAATAAAGTTTTCTTTTTTAATTTGCATTTATGCTATATAATAGAACTGATGTACAGACAGAAAAAATATTTTACAGAAAGAAGGGCATCATGAAATTTATTATTGAACATTTATCAAAATCTTTTGAAAAGAAGGAAGTCCTTAAAGACATTGATTTCACCTTTGAGGAAGGGAAGATCTATGGGCTTCTTGGAAGGAACGGTGCAGGTAAAACTACATTATTTAATTGCATTAACAGGGATATTAAAACGGACGGCGGCAGTTTTTTCCTGGAAACAGATGGACGGCGGCAGGAGCTTTCGGCAGAGGATATCGGGTATGTACTCTCCACACCTACGGTGCCGGAATTTCTGACAGGAAGGGAATTTCTGAAATTTTTTATGGATATCAACGAAAAGTCGGCGTCAAGCTCTGTGCCGCTGGATGAGTATTTTGACTATATGAGTATTGCCAGGGAAGACAGGGATAAGCTGCTGAAAGATTATTCACACGGTATGAAGAACAAGATGCAGATGTTGATTAATATCATAGCCAGGCCCAGGCTTCTGCTTCTTGACGAGCCGCTTACCTCCCTGGATGTTGTGGTGGCAGAGGAGATGAAGCAGATGCTCCGTTCCTTGAAGCAGGGAAGGATCACTATATTTTCTACACATATCATGGACCTTGCCCTGGACTTATGTGATGAGATTGTTCTTCTTAATCACGGGGAGTTGGAGGTCGTAGAGAAGAGCAATCTGGACAGCCATGAATTCAAAGAAAAGATTATTATGGCGCTGCGGGAGGAAGCATATGAATAAAACACTGAAAATCTCTTTCTCGCTGAAAAATACATACCGTGTCAACGGTATACTTTACTCCCTGAAGCAGATCCCGCTGATTAAAAAACTATTGCCTGATACGCTGTACCAGGCAAAAGAACTTAAAATATTTGCAAATGTCATTGCCGTGTTGTGGGAGATCATAACCGTATTCTTAGGTAAGCTGCTCTACCTTCTCCTGATGGTATTCGGAGCAGGAATCTTATATGAGGATCTGCCGGGAGATCAGGTTTTTCTGCATATTCTCCTGTTTTTGACAATCATCGGCGGATTTGCGAATACACATATCTTTAACCCGACGAAAGATAAATATTATGCTATGATTCTCATGCGGATGGATGCACGGGAGTATACGTTGGTCAATTATACATATGCAATTCTGAAAGTAATTGTAGGGTTTTTGCCATTTACCCTGCTTTTTGGGCACTTTGTGGAACTTCCGCTATGGATTTGTTTCCTGCTCCCTCTCTCTGTGGCAGGTTGTAAGCTTGTAGTTGCAGCCTGCTCCCTGTGGGATTATGAAAGAAAAGGGGAAGGATATAATGAAAATAAACTCGGCAAATTCCTGTGGATGACTATTGCCCTGCTTTTAGGCGCGGCGTATGGCCTGCCGGCATTTGGCATTGTGCTTCCGAAAGCGCTGCTTAGTGGTTTACTGCTTGCATTTATTCCGGCAGGCATCATCAGCGTACATAAGATTTACTCGTTTGAGGATTATAAGGCCATCAACAAGGAACTTCTTTCCGGGCTTACAAACCAGATGGACGCAGCGGTACAGGTCACCAAAACGGCCAATGAAAAAAGGATTTCCACAGACCGCTCTATTACCAGCAGCAGAAAAGGATTTGAGTATCTTAATGAGTTATTTATTAAGCGGCACCGTAAGATTTTATGGGCATCGGCGAAAAAGATTGCGGGGGTATGTGCGGCGATTGTCTGCGGAATACTGCTGATACTTTATCTCAAGCCGGAGACCAGGGAGCGTGCAAACAGAATTGTTCTGACCTGTCTGCCGTATTTTACTTTTATTATGTACTCTATTAACCGCGGAACCGGGTTTACGCAGGCTTTGTTTATGAATTGCGATCACAGTATGCTCACATACTCTTTCTATAAACAGCCAAAATCAATTCTGAGGCTTTTTCAGATCCGTCTGAGAGAGATCATGAAGATCAATGCTGTGCCGGCTTTGATTATCGGCGCAGGTCTGGCATTGATCCTTCGTGCATCCGGCGGGACAGACAATCCGCTGAACTATATCATATTGGTTGTTTCTGTTCTCAGCATGAGTATGTTCTTTTCGGTGCATTATCTGACGGTTTATTATTTGCTGCAGCCTTATAATGCAGGTACAGAGATGAAAAGTGGAATGTATAAGGTGATCATGACGATTACATACTTCTGCTGCTTTTCCCTGATGTATCTTCGCATGTCCACATTTGTTTTCGGGGCTTTGATGATTGTATTCTGTGTGATCTACAGCATTGTGTCCTGTATTCTGGTATATAAGTTTGCGCCGGGAACATTCCGATTAAGGGCATAGTTATTTCCAGTCGTTTTTTCGTTGTTTTTCGTCATTGTAGTAAAAGGTAAAAAAAGTGCAAGAAATAGGACAGTTTTCTTAAAAAACATAAAAAAGTGCAATATTCAGGTGCAAAAGTTTATGGGAAAGAAAGCTGAATCCTATAAAATTATGGATATAGAAATGCAGAAAGGAGCGAGAAAAGAGATGAGACGAAAGACGAAAAAACAATTTGCAGCAATAATAACTGTATTTAGTATGATTATGGGATTATCACCTGCCATGCTTGCGCCGGATATTGTTGAAGCAGCAGGAGAGAAAGTTCGTACGGTGTATTTGTCTGACCTGACGTGGGAGTCGGCAACGGTGGGATGTGAAGATAATGAGATCCGCCTGGATCTTTCCTACGCCGGAGGTCAGCTAAAGCTGTTAAAGGATGGTACAGAGACAACGTTTGACAAAGGGATCGGCACTCATGCCACATCGGATATTTCCTATAATATCAAGGGCAAGGGATATACGAAGTTTGAGGCCTGGGCCGGCGTGGACAGAGCTGTTCTCAGAGATCACCAGAACAATCCACAGGAAGGTATTATTCCTTCATTCAGTGTTTTGATCGATGGAGAGGAGGCAGCTGCTTCGAATGAGATGAAGCCGACGACCAACGCGCATCATTTTGAGGTAGATATTCCGAAGGATGCAGAGCGTATTGTACTTCACTGTGAGTCCGGGGATAAGAACTGGTCTGATCATGCAGATTGGGCAGACGCGAAGTTTTTGCAGAAATATCCGGACCCAGTCAATGTTGCGCTGGCATCTAAAGGGACAACGGCCCGGGCAGTTATTACCGAGAGCGGTGAAGTGTATAATGCAGCTGCGTTCGGAGGAAATACCGACCCGGCAGTACAGATTGATAAGATAAACGACGGACAGAAAAGCAACTGTAATGGCGGAGGTTATTTCGACTTTGGGCGTGACAGCGAGAAAAATTCTATTTTCGTTGAATACGATCTGAAGCAGACCTATGAAATCACGAGTATTAATATGTGGAGATACTGGCTGGACGGAAGGACCTATGCATCGACAGTGATAGCGGTGTCGGAGGATCCAGAGTTTCCACAGGATAACAGGACAATTATTTACAATTCAGATGATGGACAGGCGCATGACGGAACCGTAAAAGAAAACGGAGTGCACGGTTTTGGGATCGGCGAAGATGCAGTGTATGCAGAAACTTCAGCAGGAAAGACCTTTGAGGCGCCGCAAGGGACAAAGGGACGCTATGTCAGGGTATACACTTATGGAGTGAAGAATGGCGGAAACACGAGCCACATTGTGGAGCTGGAAGTAAATGCGGTCATATGGCCGGATGATGTAGAAATTCCAGATCAGGAGATAAAAAATCCATTTAAAAATGCCGGTCAGCCGTTGAATCTTGAAGGGCCGGGGACAAATAATGAAGTGGTTCATCCGGATGTTGTTGTATTCGACGAGCCATGGAATGGCTATAAGTATTGGATGGGATATACACCCAACAAAACAGGGACATCTTATTATGAGAATCCGTGCATAGAGGCTTCTAATGATGAAATAAACTGGGAAGTGCCGGAAGGAGTGACGAATCCGATACAGCCCCGGTTTGACAGCGCCCAGCAAAATGAGAATGAACATAACTGTGACACGGATCTGTTGTATGACAAAGCAAATGACAGACTAATTCTTTACTGGGAATGGGCACAGGACGAAGCGGTAAATGGAAAGAGCCATCGTTCGGAAATTCGGTACAGAGTGTCTTATAATGGTACAAAATGGGGGACACCGATTGAAGGCAAGAGAGATGTGCAGACGGGGGACAAGGCGTACGGTGTTGCCCTTGCCACGGACGGAGAAAGATATTCTGACTTATCTCCGACATTTGTATATGATGAAGAGACCGGCACCTATAAAATGTGGGCAAATGATGCAGGAAACGGAGGCTATAACAATGCGACCAAAGCAGTATGGTATCTGGAATCCGAAGATCCGCTCAGCTTCAGCGATAATAGAAGCAAAGCCGGCCAGGGAAGGACTTATGTAGAAAATCTTCTGGGTAAGGATGAAAACGGAGTACAGATGCTGCCGTGGCATCAGGACATTCAGTGGATCCCTGAGCAGGGAGAGTACTGGGCGGTGGTCCAGGCATTTCCAAATACAGGGAATCCGGACAATTCTTCAACCAGGCTCAGCAAATCTGAGGATGGGATTCATTGGACACCAGTGATTATGCCTTTATATGGAAAGTCATATAATGCGAACACTGACAAGGCGGAACTTGATTGGGGAGACAGTCTTGTAGGGCGTTGGAATGCCGTCCCCGAGGATTTGAAAGGCAATGCTATTATTGAATTGCACATCGGCGGCAAGATTGGTTTACGAGAAAGTGATGCGCACAGTGCAAAAGCGTTTTATGAGAATCAACTAAAAATTGCGGAGGAAAATGATATACCGATTCTGATGGTCGTAGCAACAGCCGGGCAGCAGGCGATCTACACAGGTGTGGCTAATATGACTCCGGATTGGGTAGATGGAATGTTAAAAAAATACAGCTGTCTGAAAGGGATCATGTCCACTGAGAACTACTGGACATCCTGGCAGAGAGTCGCTGATGTAGGTGCGGATTATATGAAGGTAGCCCATGAAAATGGAGGTTTCTTCCTGTGGAGTGAGCATCAGGAACCAGTCATTGAAGGTATTATTGCTACAGAAAAGTTCAAAACAGCTCTGGATCAGTATGGCGACAGCTTCATCTTTACGTGGAAAAACACTCCGGCCAATACAAACTCTAATGCGGGAACGGCAAGTTATATGCAGGGGCTTTGGCTCACCGGAGTTATTGACCAGTGGGGCGGGCTTGCAGATACCTGGAAATGGTATGAAAAGAGATTTGGGGCTCTGTTCGGCGGCCAGCAGTCATATATCTCAGGAGGTGAGGAGGCAAGGCCGGTGGCAACAGAACCGGAGGCACTTCTTGGAATTGAGATGATGAGCATCTATACAAATGGAGGCTGCGTATATAATTTTGAACATCCGGCTTATGTTTATGGCTCCTACGATCAGAATTCACCGGCCTTCGAAAATGTGATTGCAGAATTCATGCGCTATGCGATTGCAAACCCTGCGCCGTCGAGAGAAGAAGTTCTGGCAGATACAAAAGTAGCATTTTACGGAAGACTCAGTGCATTAAAGAGCGGAGGAAATCTGCTGCAGCAGGATATTAACTGGAAAGATGCAACACTGCCGACCCAGATTACAGGGCGCTATGGGTTGATTCCGGCCGTCCCGTACGCTGTAAGCAGGGATATTGTCAATGCTGTCTTTGAGGGAAAAACGATTGTGACGGAAAATTCAAGTGAGGTGCAGAAAAATAATAAAAAGTCATTTTTTGAGGGAAAATATCCTGAAACTTATACGGGTACAGGATTTGCCCAGCAGGTGAAAGGGATATGGTACCTGTATAACAGCAGTGTGAACGAGGATAAGAACCAGAATACCAGTATACCACTTGCAGGCGGTGCATGCGTAGACGTAACGATGACGCCTCATACGTATGTAATCTTAAGTGAAGGAGAGGGAAATATTTCCGTTAAGCTTAATAATTATCGGGTTGATAAGGATTCTATATGGGAAAACTATGGAAGTGCGCCGAATCATGAACGGTGGGATACTGACCACAATACGAAGCTTCAGGACTGGGTTCGGGATGAGTACATACCAGATCCGGCAGACGATGAACTTCGCACCACGACATTTAAGATGGAGAATGTTGCGGCTAAACCGGATGTCCGGGTTGTAAAGGGGCTGGAAGGGCAGTATAAGACGCCGGTTGTCACATATGATGCCGAACAAAGGACGGCAACTATCACAGTGGAAAGCAACGGATACATTGATTTTACGATTACTGGCAATGGACAGTAAGAGGGAAGTATGGAGATTGAAAGGGGGAAAGAAAATATGAAGCAGATGACGGCCGTGGTGATCGGAGCAGGACTTAGAGGAGGGTATGTATATTCCGCGTATGCTTTGGATTACCCGGATGAATTAAAGGTGGTTGCGGTTGCAGAGCCGGACGAAGCGAGACGAAAGGAATTTGCATTTAAGCACAGGATCCCTGAGACAATGCAATTTAAAAATTATGAAGATCTGCTTGAGAAGGAAAAAATGGCGGACTGCGCTCTGGTATGTACGCAGGATACCATGCATTATAAGCCGGTAGTCGGTGCATTGGAAAGGGGGTATCACGTACTCTGCGAGAAGCCCATGTCCCCGGACGGGAAAGAAATTATAAAAATGGGAGAAATGGCAGAAAAATACGACCGGATACTGTCTATCTGCCATGTGCTCAGATATTCCCCTTTCTTTGTGAAGATCAAGAGTCTTCTTGATGAAGGGAAAGTCGGACGCCTGATGAGTATACAGCATATAGAGGAGGTGGGATACTGGCATCATGCACATAGTTTTGTGCGTGGGAATTGGAGGAAAGCAGAAGAATCCAGTCCGATGATTTTACAAAAGTGTTGTCACGATATGGACATTTTGTTATGGCTGGTACAGAGCCATTGTAAAAAAGTAAGTTCTTTTGGGGCATTGACATATTTTTCAGAGGACAATGCCCCGGAGGGGGCGCCCGCAAGATGCTTAGAAGGTTGTCCGCACAGGGATGAGTGCCCGTTTTATGCACCCGCATTTTATCTGGGACATCCGAAGGCGGTGGAGGACGGATTGATCTATGCAGTGACGCCGGATATCAGAAAAGAGTCAGTGATTCGCGCATTGAAGACCGGTCCTTATGGAAGGTGTGTTTTTCATTGTGACAATACAGTAGTAGACCATCAGGTCGTGAACCTGGAATTTGAGAATCAAGTGAGTGTTTCATTTATGATGAGCGCATTTACAAAAAACTGTGCCCGGCAGATCAATTTGATGGGGACGAAGGGACAGATACGCGGCAATATGGAATCTGGAATTATAGAGGTATGTGATTTTGTAAGCGGAATAACAGATACGATCCACCTTAATACTTCGCCGAAAGGCCATAGTGGAAGTGATATGAGCATGATGAAGGAGTTTGTGCAGCTGGTCAGAGATGAAAAGGGGAGCGGGAAAACAAGTGCTGCGATATCTGTAGAGAGCCATTTGATGGCGCTTGCAGCAGAAGAGTCCCGTGTGGGCAAAGCAACTGTGGATTTCCAGGCATTTAAAAAGGAGCTGTTTTATTCATGCTAAAAAGGGATAAGGAATTTGTGCTGATATTGCTGGGACTCATCTTTCTTGTTTTGGGGACAGGCTGCGGCAAAGATCAGGAGGAGAAGGTAGAGATTACCTTGATGCATGGCTGGGGCGGAAATTTAGATACACATAAGACCATGCAGAGCATTTATGAGGAATTTGGGAGAGATAATCCTGATATAACCTTGAATTGTATCCCTTATTCAGACAGCAGTATTGCAGTGGAGAAGGCAAATGATATGCTGGCAGTAGAAAAGATGCCGGATATTATCAGCACGAATGGATTATCCTATTATGTGAAGAATGCCGTAAGGCAGGAGATGGCGCTGGATCTGATGCCATATATACAGGGGGATGAGGAACTTAAGGCTATGATTCATCCTTCTGTGTATGAAGGCTGGGAGACTGCAGGAGGTCATCTTTATACAGTGCCGGATGCATTGGAGGTGGCCGGTTATTGGTACAATAAGAAATATATGAAGGCGGCAGGTCTGACAGATGCGGGCGGAGAAATACAGGAGCCGCAAACCTGGGAGGAATTTCTTGCGATGACGGAGCGACTGGCGGCCTGGGCGGCTGAGAATAAAGAAGATGTTTGTGTGTGTGCTCTGGACCAGCTTCAGAAGGTTGAATTCTTATTTCCGGCCAGATTGGCCGGGGAGGGGGCTGACGGGTACGCATCTATCAGCAGTGCTTCCGCAGGAGTCGATGAAAATGTGCTGGAGACGGTAATGAGGGATATAGGAATTATATGCGCACGTTCCAGGAAGGTGGAAAATATTGAAAATGCACATCAGGAATTTGCAGACGGGAAATCAGTAATTTATTTTAACGGTATATGGGAGAGCAAGTCACTGATTGCAAAGATGGAACAGGAGAATATAGGATACAGTGCGTATCCCTGTGACAATTCGCGGAAGCTTGCATATATTTCGGTTTCTTCTGGTTATGTGCTTGCCAAACAGAAAAATGTGAAAAAGGAAGAGGCGTGCATCAGGTTTTTGAAGTATATCCTCAGCAAGGAGGTGCAGCATAAGCTGGCAGTCAGTACCGGGCAGATGCCATCGAACCCGGAGATAGACAGGGGCAAGGTGTGGAAGGAGAATCCAGTGCTGGCGAATGCAATTGATAAGATGTATGGTGCCGATGTCCAGATTAAGATGATACGTTCAGTATGGCCCGAGAGCAGAGTCAACATTGTGGATAAATATATAGAGCAGGAACGATTCGGGACAGAGGATGCGAGAAGAATGTCGGATGAATTGAAATATTGCGAGTAAGAAATTCTTTAACAGAAGACAGATTACATGAAAGATAAAAGATGTTGTTTTTTTTGAAAAACCTTTAAAATGAAAGGGAAAGTAAAAAAACACATCTTTTATTTCGTCCATCAAAAAAAGGTAAAAAATATGCACAGTTCTAGTGGTTTCATTTATTCAAACCCAGAGCCGGAGGCGCTAAAATGTATGTCAAGTACAAAAGGAATAAGCATTCCTATAGAGAATGAAATTTGAACTTTGAAAAAATAAAATCTCCCCG
>CANSCI010000096.1 GCA_947645355.1 uncultured Dorea sp.
GGCGCTCTGCCCGAAAGGCTCTGGCCCCTGTACCCTGCCTGGCTCCGGCTTCTCCGGGAGGATGATACTAAATCTCTCTGGTATACTCTTTGAGCCAATCCCGCTCTTCATCGGTGAGGTGCGGCCCGATCTTTTCGTAGACATCTTTGTGGTACTGATTGAGCCATTCCCGTTCGGATCTGCTCATTTCTTCCGGATCAATGCCGTCCAGGTCGATGGGGGCGAATGTAATGGTCTCAAAGTGCATGAACTGGCCGTACTTATTCTGCACTCCTTTTTTCACGATAAATTCATTTTCAATGCGGATACCGAACTTGCCGTCCTCATAGATGCCCGGCTCGTCGGTGATGACCATGCCTTCCTCCAGCTGATGGTGCTCATTTTTGCTGGGGACGACGTACCAGCGGAAGCCTGTCGGCGGCTCATGGACGTTGGCAAGATAGCCCACGCCGTGGCCGGTGCCGCACTGGTAGTCAAGATCCAGATCCCAGATGGGGCCGCGGGCCAGGACATCCAGATTATATCCGTAGCAGCCGTATAAGAATTTCGCGCGGGAGAGGTTCATCATAGCTCTTGCGACAGCGGTAAAGTATTTCTTCATCTGCGGATCTACAGAGCCAAGGATAAAGGTTCTGGTAATGTCGGTAGAACCCTGGCAGTAGCCGCCGCCGGTATCCGTGAGGAACATAGCGCCTTCTTTCAGCTGTACGTCTGATTCAGGGGAAGGAGAGTAGTGCATCATGGCAGCATGGTCGGCAAAGGCACACAACGGCTCAAAACTGTCGCGGATATATCCGTCCTGGGCGGCGCGCAGGCTGGTCAGCTTGTCGATAGAACTTAATTCCGTAATGCGCTCCTTGTCGTAGTTGTTTTTGATCCAATACATAAATTTTGTAACAGCAGTACCGTCTTTTATATGTGCCTCTCTGATATTCTCAAGCTCTACAGGATTTTTCATGGCTTTCATGAGAATTGTCGGGTTTGCCGCCTCAACGATCTTACATGGAATATTTTTATAAAGGGCGTAATTCATCTTCATAGGATCAATGAGGATGGTTTCGGAAGCATCCAGCTTTTTAATATCCTCATAAATATCATTGTAAGGATGAACTGAGACATTTACCTTTGAAAACTCTTCCAGGATCTGTGCATTTAATTTTGTCTCGTCCACATACAAGTCCACCTGATCCATCCTGACAACGGCGTAGGAGAGGAGCAGCGGGAAGAAATCAATGTCGTCCCCGCGGACGTTCAACAGCCAGCAGACATCGTCCAGAGATGCGATGGCATGGACGGTAGCGCCCTGGTCAGCCATTACTTTGCGTACGCGTGCGAGTTTGGAGGCAGAGCTTTCACCGGAATATTTTTCCTCCAGGAAAAATGCCGGTTTGTCCGAAAGAGGCGGCCGCTCCTCCCATACTGCATCGATCAGATCTTCAGAGTAGTTGATGTGGATCTGTTTGTCTGAGAGCGCTTCTTCGTATTCCTGTCCTTCGCCCATGGAGAGGACGCGGCCGTCAAAGGCAACGGTGCCTCCTGCGGGAACGGTGTCAGCCAGATATTGTGTAACGGTCGGTGTGTCTCCCACGAACATTTTCATCAGGCGCACTCCGCTTCCTGCCAGCTCGTTTTCAGCCTGGAAAAAATATCTTCCGTCTGTCCACAGGCCGGCATCGTCTTTGCAGATGACGGCAGTTCCGTAAGACCCGCTGAACCCGGTAATATACTTCCTTGCTTTAAAATGTTCCCCCACATATTCACTCTGATGGAAATCGGCTGTGGGGACAACATAGGCGTCGATCCCCTTTTCAGTCATCAAAGAGCGCAGTTTTGCAATTCTTTCTGCAGCATTCATTGTGAAAACCTCCTTTGTTATCTTAAAAATAAGATTTTAAAAATCTTCTTTTTATAATGTATCATAAAACAAAAGAAAGTGCTATTGTTTCATCATAAATTGCCAATGTGTCTGTTTTTTGCCCCACATACTAAAAATATTGCGAAAATGTGACGATTTCGGTAAAAAAATATACAAATTATAAAATAAATATAAAATTAGTGAAGCTAATGCTTAAGATTTTCTTAAAAGAATATATTGTGTTTTTCGTCATGTTGTGGTACTATAGCTATTGGTAAATGCTTTCATTTGTGATGTTTTTCCAAATGAAAGTAAAATTATATAATTGGAGGGTTAAACTTATGGAAAAAACCAAAAAAGGGTTTCCATTTGGCTTCTATGTATGCTGTCTTTCCTTCTCTTTTGAGAGACTTGCATACTATGCAGCAAAATGGGGAGTCTCAATCTTTATCGCAGCAGAGGCGGTAAACGGTGGATTAGGACTTGATAAGTCTGTAGCAGCTTCCATGTCTGCGAACCTGGTAGCGCTTACTTATATCACACCGATTATCGGCGGTTACATTGCTGACCGTTGGGTAAGCCCGCGTCTCCTGGTACCGATCGGAGAGATCCTGATGGGAGCCGGTTATCTCTGTGCATGGAAGGCAAACGGCATCGGAATGATCTGGGCCATGGTACTTCTTGTTGCAGTAGGTACAGGTTTCTTCAAGGGCAACGTATCCGGTATCAACGGACGTCTGTTCCCACTTGCCGACGAGGATGAGCTGGACACTGTATTCAGTCTTCAGTATTCCTTCGTAAACATCGGTTCCTTCTGCGGAACAACATTCCTGTCACTCCTTGCAGGTGCTGCAGGTTATCGTATGTTGTTCCTTGTCTGCGGTATTGCACTGTTTGTTGACTGTGCATGGTGGATTTTTGGTATGAGATTCTTCGGTGATGCCGGTAAGAAGCCATTCCTGATCGACAACCGTGTAGAGGCTGATGTTGAGAAGGCTGAGAAAGACACAACTCCGCTTACAAAGCTGGAGAAAAACCGTGTAATCGCAATCCTGATCGTAACAGCATTTTCCGGTATTTTCTGGTTGATCTGGTACATGGTATACAATCCGGTATACTACGAGTTCGGTCCTACAACAGAAGCAGGTCTCGGCTGGGCAAACTGGAACATTGGTTCCTTCACAATGCCGACGGCATGGTTTGATTCTATGAACGCTCTTCTCTGCATCATCCTGTGTCCTGTATTTGCAGGAATCTGGGCAAAGATGAGACAGCGTCCGCAGGGAGATATCGGTATGTTCAAGAAGACAGCTCTTGGTATCGTTATTCTTGGATTTACTCCTGCAACCATGGTACTTGCAGCAGTTCTTGCAGGTTCCGGAACAAAGGATCCGGTAGGTATCTGGATCATCATCCTGACAGCTGTATTTATGTCTGTCGGCGAGGTTATTTTCTCACCTCTTGGAAACTCATTTATCAACAAGTACGCTCCGAAGAAGCTCCTTGGTACACTGCTTGGTATCTGGCCGCTGGTTATTTTCTTTGCTGGAAAAGGAAATGCGGTTCTTTACAACTGGCTGTCCAAGTTTGACTTCATCAAAGCTTACGGCGGAGTTGCTATCGTTGTTATTGCCTGTGGAGTTATTATGCTCCTGTTCTCAGGAAAGGTTGACAGAATGGTAGAGGACAAATAATTTAGTTCCTACATAAGCCGGGGTATCGTAAGATAGTTAGAGACTAGCTATTAAGCGGTATCCCGCTTTTTTTCGATTATTGACGGACGGGCAGATGATGTGTGTGGGGCGGATGGAAAGCCGTGTACGGACTTGTGGCCCTGCATTTTAGAAAGGAAAGATTTATGGCGTATAATTACCGCGTAACCTATGAAGAAACGATGGAATCACTGGAGGATATCTGCGAACTTTTTCATGTGGACAACAGTGATATAACGATAAAGTTTGTCGCTGGATTTATAGGGATCATTGTGTTGGTAATGATGTTTATTTATGGGGATCCGGGAGACGGCACCCCGTGGGGGCTCTGTGTGTTTCTATTGAAATACCTGGTGGTCTGGGTGTCTCTTGGAATCACGGCAATTATCTTGAACCGTACGCTCTGGAGGAGGGCGGTAAATGCGACTGCCACCGGGGATGCGGAGATCCTGTATCAGCACAGGAAGGCGAAAAACGGGAAAGCAGTCACTGCACAGATTGATTTTTATGAGGATCATTTTGAAAGTGTGACGGAGCTTAAGACCCGCGCATTTGAATATGGGAAGGTCACCAAATTTCTGGAGACAGAGCGGACATTTGGTCTGGTAGTAAAGACGTCCGGGCATTCTGTTGGAAGCGTGAAATCTATGGTTGGATTCCCGAAAGAAGCTCTTAGGGATGCGGATATAGAAGAATTGAAAAGGTTTCTGCTTGCAAAATGTCCCGGGGCAAAAAACAGAATAAAGAAGTTTTAGATTGATTCAGCAAGAACATTCCTACAATAAAATCAAGGAGCTCATCTCCCAGATTTTGTTGTGGGGATGTTTTTTATTTTGATATCTTTGGCGGACGTGAAATGCAGAAAAATTGTTGCAGTCTGTCTGAAAAGGGTCTATAATATAATTGGCATAAATTTGGTTTTACTTTTAAAATATGTTAGAAAATGGAGGGCTACAATATGGGCAACATGGCAACAGAAAATGCAGCCTGCAGCCGGATCGCGGAATTGTTGGATGCAGGAAGCTTTGTTGAGATCGGCGGCGCTGTTACGGCAAGGACGACTGATTTTAACATGCAGGAAAAAGAGACTCCGGCGGACGGTGTTATTACCGGGTATGGAGTAATCGACGGGAATTTAGTATATGTGTACAGCCAGGATGCATCCGTATTGAATGGAGCAATCGGTGAGATGCATGCGCGGAAGATCGCAGGCATTTATGATATGGCAATGAAGATGGGTGCTCCTGTGATCGGACTGATTGACTGTGCAGGCATCAGGCTTCAGGAAGCGACGGATGCTCTGGCAGCATTTGGGAATCTATATCTGAAGCAGTCACTTGCGTCAGGAGTAATTCCGCAGATTACGGCAATTTTTGGGACATGCGGAGGCGGCCTTTCTGTGGTGCCTGCCCTTGCCGATTTTACATTTATGGAGAGCGAAAAGGGGAAATTGTTCATAAATTCCCCGAATGCAGTCGCAGGCAACGATATATCAAAATGTGACACATCCGGTGCAAAATACCAGAGTGAGAAGGTTGGACTGGTAGACGGAACCGGTACGCAGGAAGAGATCTTATCTGATATCCGTTCCCTTGTATGCATGCTGCCGTGCAATAATGAAGAGAATGTATCTTATGAGGAGTGCACAGATGACTTGAACCGCGCATGTGCAGGGATCGCAGATGCTGTGGAGGATACATCCGTTGTTCTGTCCATGATCTCGGATGATCAGGTGTTCTTTGAGGTGAAAAAGGATTTTGCCGGAGATATGGTGACCGGATTTATCAAGTTGAACGGCATGACGGTGGGGGCAGCTGCCAACTGTTCTAAACGATATAGTGAGGACGGAGAAGTGGCCGCCAAGTTTGACGGGGCGCTTTCCGCCGACGGGGCAGAGAAAGCAGCGGAATTTATAAAATTCTGTGATGCATTCCAGATCCCGGTACTCACCCTTACCAATGTATCCGGCTTTGCGGCAAGTGAATATGACGAGAGGCATCTTGCGAAGGCAGCGGCGAAGCTTGCCTATGCATTGGCGGATGCTACCGTGTCAAAGGTAAATGTAGTGATCGGGAAGGCATTTGGCAGCGCATATGTTGTCATGAACAGTAAATCCGTAGGTGCAGATATGGTGTATGCATGGCCGTCTTCTGAGATTGGAATGATGAACGCTGATCTGGCGGCGAAGATTATGTATGCTGACGCAGATGCTTCTGTTTTGAAGGAGAAGGCTGCACAGTACAGAGAACTCCAGTCAAGTCCTTATGCAGCGGCGAGAAGAGGATATGTGGATACCATCATTGAGCCTGAGGATACAAGAAAATATGTGATCGGGGCGTTTGAGATGTTATACACAAAGAGAGAAGACCGCCCGGTGAAAAAGCACGGAACGGTTTAGTGAGGTGAGGCAAAGTGAAGAAAAAAATAAACTTATTGATCTGTATGCTTGTATTGCTCTTTAGCTTTACCGGATGTGCGCGCGCAGAGGAACAGATTGAGTATGACGAAGCAATGATGGAGCAGGTGACAGAGTATCTGGTCGGCTGTTGTGTGGGCGCTGATGAAGAAAGCATTGAGCAGTGGAAGAGTATGTCAGAGTTCAGACAGCAGCAGGAACTTGCAGGAGTGGGAGTTCCCTATACTCCAGAGAGCTTTGTTGCAGCGCTGGACAGCTGGCAGGCCGGTGAAGAAGAGTGCGGGGCTTATGTGGAGCATGGTGATTATAGCTACGAGGCGTCCAAGGATGAACTTCGTGTGACGACAGAAGCGAAGTTCGAAAAGCGTGACGCCACGCTGACGATCATCTATAATGATAAATTAGAGCTTGAGAGCATGACGGTTGACGCCAAATTTACGACAGGTGAGATTTTAAAGAAAGCGGGCCTTAATACATTGCTCGGGATGGGAACGGTATTTACAGTACTGATTTTCATTTGTCTTATTATCTCCTTGTTCAAATATATTTCTGTATTTGAGAATGCGTTCAAAAAGCAGCCGAAGGAGGCACAAAGGCCAATAGAGGAGCCGGCTGCAGAGGCGGAAACGGATGATTTAGATGAGACAGATGATACGGAACTTGCAGCAGTTATTGCGGCTGCAATTGCAGAGTATGAAGGAACGGCTGCGGACGGGTTTGTAGTGAGGAGCATCAGGCGCCGTCCATCAAACAAGTGGAAATCATAGGAAAGACGAGGAGGAATGAATCATGAAAAATTATACCATCACAGTAAACGGAAATGTATATGATGTAACAGTGGAGGAAAACGCCGCAGGGGCAGTCTCACAGGCACCCGCTGCCAGAGCAGCAGCGCCGAAGGCAGTACCGAAGGCAGCGCCAAAAGCAGCTCCGAAGGCAGCCGGCGCGGGCAGTATTGAAGTGAAGGCAGGCGCTGCCGGAAAGGTATTTAAGATTGAGGCGAGCACAGGCCAGAGCGTGAAGAAGGGTGATGCGGTGATTATCATTGAGGCAATGAAGATGGAGATTCCGGTTGTAGCTCCGGAGGATGGTACCGTCGCAAGTATTGATGTGGCTGTCGGTGACGCGATTGAATCCGGCGCTGTTTTAGCTACATTAAACTAATGTGAAACGGATTCCTTGTGGATGAACACGACTGGAGGTTAAGAAATGGAATATATAACAACAACATTGGGAAACCTCATGCAACAGACAGCCTTTTTCGGCCTCACGGGAGGCAATCTTGTGATGATCGCTGTGGCATGCTTTTTCCTGTATTTAGCAATTCGACATGGGTTCGAGCCTCTGCTTTTAGTACCGATTGCATTTGGTATGTTGCTGGTTAATATCTATCCGGATATTATGCTTCATATTGAGGATTCAGCCAATGGGACAGGCGGCCTTCTCTATTATTTCTTCCTGCTGGATGAGTGGGCCATCCTCCCGTCCCTGATTTTCCTTGGCGTAGGTGCAATGACGGATTTCGGGCCTTTGATTGCCAATCCGAAGAGTTTTCTTCTGGGGGCGGCAGCTCAGTTCGGTATTTTTGCGGCTTACCTTGGTGCAATGTGGATGGGCTTCTCAGATAAGGCGGCTGCTGTCGTATCTATCATCGGCGGAGCCGACGGACCGACGTCCATCTTCCTTGCGGGCAAACTGCAGCAGACGGCTATTATGGGGCCCATCGCGGTGGCCGCTTACTCTTATATGGCACTGGTTCCGGTTATTCAGCCGCCGATCATGAAGCTTCTGACAACAGAAAAGGAGCGCAAGATCAAGATGGAGCAGCTCCGTCCGGTATCAAAACTTGAGCGGATTCTGTTCCCGATTATCGTTACCATCGTCGTATGTATGATCCTTCCGACCACGGCTCCGCTTGTTGGTATGCTGATGCTGGGCAATCTGTTCCGGGAATCAGGGGTAGTAAGACAGCTCACAGAGACGGCGTCGAATGCCCTGATGTATATTGTAGTTATCCTTCTTGGTACGTCTGTCGGCGCAACGACCAGCGCAGAGGCATTCCTGAATTTTGACACGCTGAAGATCGTTGCCCTTGGACTGATTGCATTTATGTTCGGAACGGCGGCCGGTGTAATCTTCGGAAAACTGATGTGCATCGCAACTCATGGCAAGGTAAATCCGCTGATCGGATCTGCCGGTGTGTCAGCAGTCCCGATGGCGGCCAGAGTTTCACAGAAGGTTGGTGCCGAAGCAGATCCGACCAACTTCCTTCTGATGCACGCAATGGGGCCAAATGTTGCCGGCGTTATCGGCACCGCAGTTGCGGCCGGAACATTTATGGCAATTTTCGGAGTAATGTAATAACTATGATATGGAGGAAGAGATAATGGCAGAGATAGAAAAGAAACCAATTAAAATAACAGAAACGATTCTTCGTGACGCGCATCAGTCCCTGATTGCCACACGTATGACGACAGAACAGATGCTTCCCATCGTGGATAAGATGGACCAGGTCGGATATCATTCGGTGGAGTGCTGGGGCGGCGCTACCTTTGATGCGTCCCTGCGTTTCCTGAAGGAGGACCCATGGGACAGACTGCGCAAGTTCCGTGACGGCTTTAAAAATACAAAGCTTCAGATGCTGTTCCGCGGGCAGAATATCCTTGGCTACCGCCCCTATGCAGACGATGTGGTAGAATATTTTGTACAGAAGTCTGTGGCAAACGGCATTGATATTATCCGTATCTTCGATTGTCTGAATGAC
The DNA here is from genome assembly GCA_947645355.1 of uncultured Dorea sp. Taxonomy (GTDB): domain Bacteria; phylum Bacillota; class Clostridia; order Lachnospirales; family Lachnospiraceae; genus Dorea_D. The sequence goes on from CANSCI010000096.1 coordinate 8,748, forward strand.
CTGCGGAATCTGCAGACGGCAGTGACCGCAGCCAACAAAGAGAAGGGGGAGGCGCAGGTAGCTCTTTCCTATACGCTGGGTGATGCCTATACACTGGAGTATTGGGTGGATATTGCCAAGAGGATCGAGGAGATGGGAGCAAATTCCATCTGTATCAAGGATATGGCAGGGCTTCTGGTTCCGTACAAGGCAACCGAACTGATCGGGGCATTGAAGAATGCGGTGAGTCTTCCGATTCAGCTTCATACGCATTATACGTCCGGCGTGGCTTCTATGACTTATCTGAAAGCGGTTGAGGCAGGCGTAGATGTGATTGATACGGCAATGTCCCCATTTGCCCTTGGAACCTCTCAGCCGGCAACCGAGGTTATGGTTGAGACATTTAAAGGAACGCCGTATGATACGGGATATGACCAGAATCTGCTGGCAGAGATCGCAGACTATTTCCGTCCGATCCGTGACGAGGCGCTGGAGAGCGGACTGCTCAATCCGAAGAATATGGGTGTCAACATTAAGACCTTACTGTACCAGGTACCGGGCGGTATGCTCTCAAACCTGACTTCTCAGCTGAAGGAGCAGAACGCAGAGGACAAATATTATGATGTCCTTGAGGAAGTGCCGAAGGTGCGCAAAGATCTCGGGGAACCGCCGCTTGTAACTCCTTCTTCCCAGATCGTCGGCACACAGGCTGTATTTAATGTGCTGATGGGAGAGCGCTATAAGATGGCTACTAAGGAGACGAAGGACGTATTAAGCGGCAGGTACGGCGAGACAGTGAAGCCATTTAATGAGGAAGTAAGAAAGAAAGTCCTCGGCGAGGATGCCGAGATTATTACCTGCCGTCCGGCGGACCTGATTCCGGATGAGCTTGATACGTTAAGAAATGAGATGGCAAAATGGAGCCAGCAGGACGAGGATGTGCTTTCCTATGCATTGTTCCCGCAGGTTGCCACAGATTTCTTCAAGTACCGTGAGGCGCAGCAGACGAAGATTGACCCGGACGCAGCAGATACAGAAAACGGGAGCTACCCGGTATAGGGAAAAATCGGAATATAAAAATAGCATTGTTGGGGTAACCCTCCAGTGCTATTTTTAAGAAGAGGAACAGGATGTATTATGGGGAATAAGAATGAATTGCTTCAAAAGATTGATGAAGGGTATTCAAAGTTCAGCAAAGGCCAGAAGAAGCTGGCAGATTTTATCCGTGAGGATTACGATAAGGCGGCCTTTCTCACGGCGGCAAAGATGGGCGAGGAAGTGGGAGTCAGTGAGTCCACGGTGGTGCGGTTTGCCATGGCGCTTGGGTATGACGGATATCCGGGATTTCAGAAGGCACTGGGAGAGATGGTGCGGACAAAACTGAATTCGATACAGAGGATGGAGGTTACCTACGGCCGGATCAGCCAGGGAGAGATTCTGACTTCTGTTCTGCACTCGGACATCGAGAAGATTAAGCTTACAATGGAAGCAATTGACCATGAGTCGTTTGAACTGGCGGTGGACACTATATTAAATGCAAGAAGAATTTATGTGGTAGGCATCAGAAGCTGTGCCCCGCTTGCGAGTTTCCTTGGATTTTATCTGAACCTGATCTGTGAGGATGTGACGGCTGTGAGCACCAACAGCTCCAGCGAGATTTTTGAGCAGCTGCTGCGGATCGGGGGAGAGGATGTTATTATCGGCATCAGCTTCCCCAGATATTCCATACGGACCTTAAAAGCCATGGAACTGGCAAACAGCCGCAGCGCCAGCGTCATTACACTTACTGACAGCGTACATTCCCCCTTGAACCTGTATTCCTCCTGCAACCTGATTGC
>CANSCI010000097.1 GCA_947645355.1 uncultured Dorea sp.
GCCTCCGCCGCCTCATATCCATTCATGACCGGCATCCGGATATCCATCAGGACTGCATCATAGTACCCGGCCTCAGACTCATTGAATTTATCCACACAGATCTTTCCGTCCTCTGCACGCTCGACCTCAAACCCTTCTTCTGCAAGAATATCCTCTGCGATCTCCCAGTTCAAATCATTATCCTCTGCCAGAAGGATCCTCTTGCCGGTAAACTCCTGGGTATCTTCCTGTTCCTGCTGTTCTGTCTCTGTCGTCTCAAGCATATAAACACTGAGCCCTTTAAACAGATTGGATTTGAACAGCGGCTTTGAGATAAATCCCTGGGCGCCTACCATTCTTGCCTCTTCTTCAATATCATTCCAGTCATACGCAGAAATAATGATAATCGGGATATCCTCTCCCAGATACTTGCGCATCTCTCTCGCTGTCTGTCGGCCGTCCATATCCGGCATCTTCCAGTCCAGAAGTATGATCTGATAATCATCCCCGGCCTCATGGTGATGCTTCACCATCTGCACCGCTTTCCTTCCTCCGACGGCCCAGTCGGAAGTAATTCCTATTTTCTCCAAAGCAGACACCGCACTCAGACAGATATCTTCATCATCATCTACTACCAGCATCTTCCACGGCGGCAGAATCATATCCACCTCCTGCGCAGCGGCCCGCTCCAGATCCAGTATAATATGGAATTCACTTCCCTGATCCGGTTCACTCTTAAGAATAATATCTCCGCCCATCACATCGACAATCGCCTTTGTAATTGCCATGCCAAGGCCGGTTCCCTCCGTCCTGCTCACCTGATGCTTTTCTTCTCTGGAAAAACTCTCAAAAATAATTTCCTGAAATTCAGGCGTCATCCCTATTCCATTGTCCTTAACCCGGAAATGGCATCTTACATAGTCGTCGCCCTTCGGAGAATCCTCCTGCTTCAGATATACATTAATATTACCGCCTTTTGGAGTAAATTTTATCGCATTAGACAAAAGGTTGATCAGCACCTGATTGATCCGCACACTGTCACAATATACATCCTCAGTCTGAATGTTCTGAATAAACACATCGAAATTCTGATCCTTGGACTTGACCTGCGGCTGTGCGATATTCACAATACTGTCCATTATTTCCCTGAGGGAAACAACGTTCATATTCAGCGTCAGTTTTCCGCTTTCTATTTTGGACATATCCAGCACGTCATTGATAAGCCCAAGCAGATGCTTACTCGACAGGGCAATTTTCGCCAGACAGTCCCTTACCCTGGCCGGATCCCCTATATTCGTCTGGGCAATGGCCGTCATCCCTACAATACCATTCATCGGCGTACGGATATCATGGCTCATGCTGGAGAGGAACTCGCTCTTGGCGCGGTTTGCTTTATCTGCCTCCCTTTTTGCCTCATACAATGCCCGAAGCTGCTTCTGAGACATCCGGTAATACAGGATAAAAACAACCAGGAACCCGGCAAGTATAATCGCACCTGCTGTTACCATCTGATTCTGCCTCTGACGGTTCAGGCTGTTGGTAGCTTCATCCAGAGTACCGTATGGCATAGCCGAAAGAAGATACCAGTTGGACTTGTCCATCTTGGAACAGTAAATGTACTGATGCTTCCCATCAACCATCGCACAGCTGCTGTAGATCCGTTCCTGGTCAATAGCCTCCTTTAGTTCTTCTCTATACTGTTTTGCCGTTTTTCCGTTATGCTCTTCAAAAACAGCCTCTATCCGTTCAAAGTAACTCTCCCGGTACGCCTCGCCGCTCCTGATTACAAAATCTCCGTTTTTATCAATAATATGGGAGAGAAGTTCTTCTCCTTCCTCATCCAGGCGCAGTATCTCAACCAAAAAGTCTATAGGCATCCCGACAACCAGAATATCACTGATATCGTTGCCAAACATCGGATACTGTACTTCAACCGCAATCAGAAAAAGCTTCTCCCCTTTCACATTGCGCCCTGTGCTGACTTTCAGATCATCCCGGTTCAGCATCTCCAAAAATTCACTTTTATGGTCTAACTGCAGGGCAGCCCCATAGATGACATCCGACGTGCCATCCTTCTTGCAAAGTGCCATAAAAGAGAAATCCCTGATCTTCGCACAAAGTGCCAGTTCATCCCTCAGTTCATCACTGTACGCAAAATCTCCTTCCTCGATCTGCGCTATGACGCCGTCTACCTGCTGCAGTTTCAGATCAATAATTGCATCAAATTTTCTCTGCAGTTGTTCATTTATTCCCGACATATAAATCTCGCTGACGTTATTAAGCGCCATCTCACTTTTGCCGGACATTATCACCGATAACCGCAGGAACACGACTGTAGCAAGTATAATCATTCCTATCGCACTGGTTATCAAAAATTGCTTTGTTGTTCTCCTCATAAATCAGTGCCACCTTTCACTGTTCACATTATAATCGACACCGCTTTAGAAATCAATAACCAGATAAAAATTAATATCTGGAAATCAAATAAAATCAGATAACTCATGCATATTTATATTTTTTTCTTTCAAATCGTTTATTTCGAAATTTTATTATAATTATTTTATTTTTTCTGTTGACTTTTTCAGATAAATATTGTATGATTACTTTAACAAAAACAAAGGAGGACGGACCACCAAAAACATAAGCCTATCATTTTATTAAAATTAAGAAGAAAGAGGTATAGTCCAATGGCATAGCAAGTTTAAATTCAAAAAAACACTATTTGAGATAATAGTTTCAGATAGATATCAAGTGAATAAGGAGGACGATCCAATGGATGGAGGATTTTAAAAATCCCTTGTACTGAGCAACATCAATACAAGGGATTTTTCATGCATATATATTCTTCTCTATCATCTCGGAATGCCCGAATGGATATAGACTACAACTACAGAACCAGGGACGGCGCTGAATATGCGCGGGAGGCCAGTTCACTGTTCAACATATATAAACTGCGTGCGTCATCACCAAAAAGCTCCATCTTAGTGATCAGGTCCATCGAATTTTTCTCTTCCTCGCCCTGCTCCTTAATGAACCAGTCCAAAAACTGGGTTGTGCGGAAATCCTGTGCCTTCTGCGCCGCCTCATAGATCCCGTTGATCAGCGATGTCACATACTTCTCATGCTCAAGCCCCGCTTCCAGCGGATCCATCAGCGTTTCAAAAGTCTTATCCGGCTTTGCAATGGCCTCAAACGTAACCTTTTCTCCATTATTATGTAAATACTGGTACATCAGCATTCCATGATCCTGTTCTTCCTTTGCCTGGATCTCATACCAGTTGGCAAATCCATCCAGACCCTTCTGGCTATAAAAATTTGCAATATCAAGATACAGATATGCAGAATAAAACTCCTTATTGATCTGGTCATTTAACAAAGCAGATACCTTATCATTCATCTTGTATTCCTCCTAAACTTTAATAATTATTACCAGATTATTATACGCTCCTGCGATCTGCATGGCAAGAAAAATTTACGGAAGTCCTTTTGGCATACAGCCAAGTCTGGCGCCGCGCCCGTACTCCCTCGCGGCATAAATAAAGGCCTCTACATTTGCCTTCGGCGTGCCGATGGGCAGCTGGCATCCGGTATTCAAGATAAATCCGGCCGGATTGTCCGCACATTTCCTCATACATTCTATACAGGAGGCAATAACATCATCTATGGTCCCCTCCTTCATGACATCCACAGGGGGAACGTTGCCCGCGATCCGCATCCTGTCTCCTACGGCCTCCTTGGCAGCCTCCAGATCTTCACAATTATCAATACTAAAAGAAAACAATCCTGCATCCGCCAGATCACTCCAAATGGGACTTGTTTTCCCGCAAATATGCGCCCCTGGCCTGGAACCCATAATTTTCTCGGTTCTATCTATCAGCTTCTTAATATAGGGCAGTGAATATTCATCAAACTGCTTTTTGCTGATGACGTCCATACAGGTTACCGGATCGGAGAAATTCGTACCTACCGGACCAAACTCGTGATAAAATGCGTCAAACCATCGAAGCGAGCATTCTACGGTCAGATCCAGAAGCTTGTGGAGCATTTCTGGATTTTTCCGTGTGTCCTTAAGCGCCAGTTCCACCGGTCTTACAGAGATTGCAGTAGATAACGGACCTGCAACACTTGTCGTCATACTGACATCCGGGAAACGGTCCTTCAGACGTTTGGCACTCTCAAGGATCGGAGCAAGAACAGGATTTTTATATGGATCCGTCACCTCAAGCCGGTCAAAATCCGCATAGTCCTTCAATACATGCTCCGCCACATAGTCAATCCCGTGTTCCGGCGCAGCAAGCTTTGAACCGAGCGCTCCTCCGATCGTCTTAAGCCCCAGTCCCACATTAAAGCTGTCAAGACCAAACTCCTCCCGCCGCCTTCTTATGACCTCGCTTTTAACCTCAAAATCCTTTGCAAACTGCGTAGTTGTAAAACCGAAAATATCTGCCATGGCAGGATCCGGCGCCTGTAATGTATAAGGCTGATAATCCACTTCTTCTCCTGCATTGTATGCCTTAATCCTCTCCGCAGCCGTCATTTCATTTTTCTGTTCGCTCATACGCCTTTTCAGTTCTTCATATTCCATCCTTTTTCTCCTTAAAATCCTGGAAAGATCATGCTTTCCGTAAATATCCGCTCATAATTCTCCGTCTCTGCCAGTTCCATATACTCCATCCGGGCAGCCAGTTCCTCCATCCCATGCCTGGCTTTTTGAGACATCAACGCCATATATGCACCGGTCTTAGAGGAATTGCCCACATAGGCAATCTTCTCTTTTACACCTTCTGGAAGAATCCCTGTGCCCACAAGAAAATCCGCCGGAAGGTGCGCGCCGAACTGCCCTGCGATCATCACATGATCCAGCTCGTCCATCGTAATCCCGGCCTTTAGAAGCAGTGCTGTAAATCCTGAAAGAATTGCCCCCTTTGCAAGCTGAACCTGCCTGATATCTCCCTGTGTAACAATCAGAAGAGGATCTTCATTCAGTATAAACTCCCGCTTCGTCCCGTCCATGCGAAGCATCGGATAACGGTAATCCGCCTCTGAAAGCTTATCCTTTTTTATGAATACACCTGTCTTCTTCACGATCCCGGTTCTAAGAAGCTCCTTAAGCACTGCCAGGATCCCGCTTCCGCAGATCCCCTCCGGCTTTTTCCCACCGATTGTCGTAAGCGCTGTCCCCTGTTCTGTTATTCTTACATCCTCCACAGCTCCGTCCGCAGCCCGCATGCCGGAACTAATGTTCATACCCTCCAAGGCAGGACCGGCCGCACACGAACAGCAGAGAAGACGGCCGCCGCTTGCCAGCACGATCTCCCCATTTGTGCCGATATCAATAAAAAGGACATTTTTCTGTGTATCCTGCAGGCCGCACACATACGCACCCGCCACGATATCCGCTCCAATATATGCAGACACCTGAGGAAGGCAGTATAGTACCGTATTCTCACCTGCTTCTATGCCGATCTCTTTTGCAGGAAACCTTTTTGCCTCCAGAAAAACAGGCTTGTAGGGGGATCTTCCGATAGATCTTGCATCCACGCCAAGGAACATGTGCGTCATCGTACAGTTTGCCGCCACGTCAATCTCACGGATATCCTCCGCCCTCACCCCGGCTTCCCTGCAGACTTCCTTTATCATATCATTGACAGAATGGACGATTGCCTCCTGAAGCCTGCGCGCTCCGTCCTCCGGATGCTCATACTCATAGGTAATCCTGGTAAGCACATCCAGGCCGAAATGCTTCTGTGCATTGACCATGGACGACGCTGCAAGCTCCGCCCCATCCGCCAAATCAATCAGTGCAGTAACTACCGTTGTAGTTCCGATGTCGATTACAATTCCATAGCCATCCTCATAAAGATCCCGATCAAACTCCGGCAGATATCCCTTTGTCAGCACCTTTCCTTTGCGGTCCTGCTGCAGAACTTCAAGCTCCACATCCCCCGCCGCTTCCGCCATACAGGACAGCCGGATGCCGGACGCCGCATCATTATCACTCAGAAGACGATGCTCCGTCTCTGACATAGGAGAACACTCTCCCTTAAGAATCCGAACCTTGCATTTCCCGCACACGCCGGTTCCATTGCATGGATTATCTACAAAAACGCCTGCGTCAAGAAGACTCTTAAGAAGAGGCCCCTCCCCACAGGAAATCTTTCTTCCCTTCACTGTTACTGATCCCATCTCACACCTGTCCCTCCTTCAGGCATGTAAGGATCGCCTGTACATTTGCAAGCGGTGATTTCATGCCCAGTCCGCATGCCGGGGAAATAATATCAGATCCATTCTTCACACATCCCCTTGTCAATGTCTTTACCTTATCCTGATTACCGAATTCCAGGGCATAGGTACTGACATTTCCCATCAATACCCGGGATTTTAAATGCTCCCTGGCTTCCTTCATAGGCACGACAGAATCAAAACTCAATACATTACTGTGGATCTTATCCACCTCCCGGTACACAGGACTCATCTGCCCGCAGATATGTACGATCGTCCCCAACTTTTCCTCCTGCAGGGCATCCAAAAGCTTGTTGATGTATGTCACTGCAAATTCTTCAAAATATCTGGGGCCAAGAATCTCCCCGGTACCGCTTGGGTCAGATATAGCAATCACATCCGCCCCTGCCTCGATCTGCGCTCTCCCAAATGCGATCAGCTGCTCCGTAATAAATTCCATATATGCATGAGCTTCCTGATTCTTCTTCCGAAGTTCCTTATAAAATACTACCGGCTCCATGACCGAGCTTGCCGTACTGACAGGCCCTGTGAGATTCCCTACGATCGGGACATCTGAAGTCTCTTCCTTCAGAATGCGGATAGCATCCAGCACTACCCTGGCCCGCCCGGCTTCTACATCCACAGGTGCAAGTTTCCGATATTCACTGACAGATTCTATGGCATACCGGATGACATGAGGCTCATAGACACAGGAGCCCAGATCCACCTCTGCTCCCATCTCCTCCGCCTCCACAGTCATACAGAACGGTACCCCGTAATTCTCAAAGCAGCCCTTTTCATACACCGCTTTTGCAAGTGCCGCCATCCTCCCGGCATCCGTATGGGCCTCCGGCAGATAGACCTTCACAGCTTCCATCAGGTCGGAGGTCACCATGTTCATCATGCCGCCGGGACAGATACATGCCGGCCGGTCCGCCGGCTTTCCTTCCATAATTGTTCTTAATCGTTCTTTTGGTGTCAACATCTTAGTCTCCTATGCAATATCCAGCAATCTTTTCGCCAGTTTCACAGCCTCTACTGCATTCTGGGAATAGCCGTCGGCGCCGATCTTATCCGCATACTTCTGAGAAATAGGACCTCCTCCGATCATTACCTTCACCTGGCCGCGCATGCCTTCCTCCTCAAGCAGGCGAATCACGTCATTCATCCCGCCCATGGTGGTTGTCATAAGGGTAGACATGCAGATAAAATCTGCCTGTTCTTCCTTCGCAGTGTCCACAAATTTCCGAAGCGGAACATCCCTCCCCAGGTCAATCATATGAAACCCGGCCGTTTCCAGCATAATCTTCACAAGATTCTTCCCGATGTCATGGGTATCCCCTTCCACAACACCGATCACACCCTTTTTCTTTGAATTTCCTTCCTCCTCCGGAAGAAATGGCCTCAAAATGTCAAGACCTACATACATAGCGTCGGAACAAAGCAGTACATCTGTCACAAAATACTCTTCTTCCTCATACAACTGGCTCGCCCGGTTCATACCATCCACCAGTCCCTCCATGATTCCGTCAAATGCCGGATACCCGGCATCCAGATATTCCTGCGCCGCCTCCGCCACATCATCCTCTTCCATGTCTACGACTCCGTCCGACAGCCTCTTTAACAATTCTTCCTTTGTGCTCATATATACCTCCTCCTTTCATTTTTACCGAAGCACTATCTCCTTAAAAATCTTGTTTTCCAGTCGATATCCTATATTCTTGATGCACATCTGCCCCGCAAACCCGGCATTGCCGATCATATGGATGCACGCCTCACCATAATACATAGGCTCCGGAAGTTCCCGGTCCTTCATGACCGCCTTTTCCGTCCCCAAAAGGGTAAATGTGGTCTTCGGACATAATAATACCAGCGTTTTGGAATCTGTAAGCGCTTCCACCTTTTTTAAAAAATCATAAGTAAAGTCTTCCACCACCTGCTGCGCCATCTTAGGCCCTAAGATATTCACCCCGCCTGAGGAATCTGCATAACTTATCAGTTGGACGCCCCACTTCTTTGCCTCCTCCATAAACCGCAGGATCTCATTCCCAAGCTTCCAGAACACCTCTTTCATAAGCTCTGGCTTTTTCCGCATTGCCTTGAATACATGCTTCGGATCTATCAATACATTTAATATAGTAAACGGTCCCGATACCTGGAGCACTACATGCTCGCCCCGCTCCCTAAGAATCCTGCATGCCTTTAATACCTCATGGATCCTCCCATTTGCAAAGTCTATCCCGGGAAGCGCCAGCAGTTCCTCCACTGAGCTGCATACATACTCCTTTGCCCGGGGGCCCGCCTTCTCATTTCCGTAATTAATGACACCGCCCATAGCCTCTGCTTCCACTGTATGACAAAACGGGAGCTCACAAAATGCTGCCCCATCGTGCTCCTTCAATGCTGCGGCAAGTACCGCCATAGTATCTGCATGAAGATATGCATCTGGGAATGTTAGATTAAGATCCTTCGTTACCTTCTCATTTATACCGGCGGAATTATCATAGGTACAGTTAAAATCTTTGATCTCTGCCATAATCTCCTCCTAATATTCTCTTTTATAAAAAAACGGCGGAGAAAAACAACGTAACTGTTGTCCTTTCTCCGCCGAAAAGATCCTCCCATAGTTACTTTATATATCATAACATAGAAAGAGAATCCGTTCCAATTGATACTTCCAATAGCGCTATAGTCATTATCTATATATCCCGCATTACTGTGACATGCCCGGATCTGATACCTGAGAATATGAAACCGCAGCATCATTCTTTTTCATAAACAGCAGCCCGAAAGCACCAGGGCCGCAATTACATGCAATGGCAGAGGATGCCTTCTGCAGGTAAACCTTCTCAAAAGGACAATGCTGTCTTACATAATACTGAATATACTGAAGCTTTTTCTCATCCATACCGGCATAGGTTATAAACAAAATCCGCCGGTCGATACTCTTAGGATCCCGAAGGACCTTCTTAATATAACTCTTTGCCACACGCGTAAAATCACCCATCTCCATAGTCCCGACTACCATTTTACTCTTCCGCAGTACAATCACAGGATGCAGCAGCAGCGAATCACAAAGGATCTGTACCCTCTTTGAGATCTGTCCGGCCTGACACATCATATGAGTACTGTCGATAATGAATGCTGAAGAAATAAATCTTCTTAACCTTTTTACAGCCTTCACAATCTCTGCCTTGGAAACTTGATTTTCCGCCATATATGCAGCATGCAGCACCGCAAGTCCCATACTGCTGGAGAGATGTCCGGAATCGATCACCGTGACATTCTCAAAGGATTTTGCCGCTTCCAGAGCATTAAAATACCCTTTGCTGGCATGCTTTGCCATTGTAATGTGGATCACATTCTGGGCTTCAGCCAGCCTCTCGGCGAAGAACCTCTCATAATCCTCCACATCCGGTGCCTGCGAAGAACCATGATCGCCTTCTGTTATATGCATCAGCAGTTCATCTGCCATAATTTCAATCTCATCCAGAAACCGTCCGTGATCTGTGCAGACATAATAAGGACATACAGAAATCTTGTATTCCTTCTTCAGGACTTCCGGAAGGTCGCATACACTGTCTGTTGTGACTATAAGAGGACGTCTCCGCGTCTCTTCAAAGATCAGGACATCCTTTCCGATCTCGGACTGGCTCGAATCCTTACTTACCTTAACCAGCTCCTGCGGGAGGATACTTAAGATAGACGCCTCCAGCAATGCGCCGCTGACAGGCTTTGCAAGATAACCGCTGAACCCTTCCCTGCGGTAAAGCTGCTGATTATCACTTCCGGCATTAGCAGTCAATGCAACAACCGGCACATCCTGGCATAAGCCCCCCGGCTGCATACGCAGTTCATGGAAACACTGTATCCCGTCCATCTCCGGCATCATATGATCCATCAAAATACAATCGTAATGCTGAACCTGCGTAAGCTTCAGACATTCAGCACCGCTTAACGCCGTATCAATCTGAATCCCTGTTGCCGCAAGAAGCTTGCGGACCACCATCAGGTTCATCTCATTATCATCTACCACAAGTATATGTGCATCCGGCGCCTCAAAGCTCTGTCTGTACTGTTCTCCCTCATGGACTTTCATGCGGGATGTCAGTGTAAACGTGCCCAGTTCCTTATCATCGATAATATCCTGTTCCAGTGCAATAATAAATGTAGAGCCCTTCATGTATACACTGTTAACGCTGATCTCACCGCCCATCAGCTCCACCAGCTGCTTCACAATACTGAGCCCCAGTCCGGTACCCTCGATATGGCGGTTTTTTTC
>CANSCI010000098.1 GCA_947645355.1 uncultured Dorea sp.
CTCTTCCGCCGCCTCACCGACCGTCGTCACATTTGTCCTGACTGCCAGTCCCCGGCTCTTTAGATCATGCATAATATATGTTACCTGGGGCGCCGCAAGCCCCACCTTCTCCAACTCCTGATAATGCTCAAATACTTGCTCCGGCCTGTCATTGTACATAACCTCGCCCTGATTCATAACAATGATCCGGTCTGCATATCTGGCAATATCCTCCATGCTGTGGGACACCAGGATCACTGTCAGATCACTCTGCCTGTGCAGATATGCAATCTGATCCAGAATATCATCCCTGCCCTTAGGATCCAAACCTGCCGTAGGCTCGTCAAGCACCAACACCTTCGGGTGCATGGCAAGAACCCCCGCGATGGCCGCACGCCGCTTCTGCCCGCCGGACAGCTCAAAGGGTGAAGAATGGTAATATTTCTCCTTAAGACCCACCAGCTTCAGCGCCTCCCGTGCACGCTCCTCGCACTCTTCCTTCGCAAGTCCCTGGTTTTTCGGTCCGAAACAGACGTCACTCATAACATCCACCTCGAACAACTGATGCTCCGGGTACTGGAACACAAGCCCCACCTGACTGCGCAGCTCCTTCATATTATAATTCTGCCCGTAAATATTCTCGCCGTTATAATAAAGAGCCCCATCCGACGCCTTAAGGAGACCGTTCAAATGTTGAATCAGCGTAGACTTTCCGGAACCGGTATGCCCGATGATCCCTACAAATTCTCCGTGGGGGATCTCAAGACAAATGTCCTTAAGCGCAAGTTTCTCATATGCAGTCCCAGCGCTGTATACATAATTCAAATGCTCTAGTTTAATTGACATAATGCCTCCACCAGTTCTTCCCTCCGAAGGATCCCCTCCGGTATATTAAGTCCCTGTTTCCTGAGTGTATCCGCCAGGAGCGTAACCTGCGGCACATCCAGACGGTACCTCTTAAGTTCCTCCACACGGGCAAATATTTCCCTCGGCGTACCTTCCATCACTACATGCCCATGATCCATTACGTAGATCTTATCGGCGTCAATAACTTCTTCCATGTAGTGCGTGATCAGGATAACCGTCACTTTCTTATTGCGCCTCAGCTTCTGCACCGTCTTAAGCACTTCTTTTCTCCCTGCAGGATCCAACATAGCCGTGGGCTCATCCAGCACGATACATTTCGGCTCCATGGCCACCACCCCGGCGATCGCCACACGCTGCTTCTGCCCGCCGGACAATTTATTCGGGGAATGATGGCGGTACTCAATCATTCCCACCGCCTTTAAGCTTTCCTCAACCCTCTGCCAGATCTCGTCCGTAGGAACGCCCAGATTTTCCGGCCCAAAACCTACATCCTCTTCCACAACAGTTCCGATGATCTGGTTATCTGGATTCTGGAATACCATCCCTGCCGACTGTCTTACATTCCACAGTTCGTCTGGTTCTCTCGTATTTTTCCCATTGACCCACATAGTGCCCCCTGTAGGCACAAGAATCGCATTGATGTGCTTGGCCAGTGTAGATTTCCCCGAGCCGTTATGTCCTAAAACGGCAATGAACTGGCCCTCTTTAACATCAAGATCGATCTGGTCAATGGCGCGGTAAGTGCCGGTTACATTTCCTTCTTCATCCCGCTTTTCGTATTCAAATATCAGTTTTTCTGTCTGAACCATATCCATAGGGCTTTCTGCCTCCGTCCGTTTTCTGCTCTATATTGTAAATTATCAACTGGCATTTTGCAAGGCCTTCCCCGGGCTGTTCACAATAATAATTCCTATGCTCACCAGTACAAGAGCCGCAAGGTTCTGTACAGATACAATATGCTCCTGCAAAAAAACTGCCGACAGCGCCACTCCGAACACCGGAATGCTAAAACCGAAAATCGACACCTTGCCCACAGGATTGTATTTCAATAACTCTGCCCACAGGCTGAAGGATACTGTAGACAAAAGTGCCATGTACACCAGCAGCAAAGTAGACTTCATATGGAACCCATACACATTTCCGCCTGCCAGGAACCCGATCAGAATCAATACCCCGCCGCCGAACAACAGCTGAAATGCAGTGATCGTCGTCGGAGTCTCCCGGTCAGAAATCATCTTCAATGTGACAGAGCTTGTCCCATAAGCGAACGAGCACAAAAGCACCAGAAATTCACCGTTAAAGGAAAAACCGTCTCCCCACGCCCCCGGCGCCATGTTAATGACTACGACCCCGGCAAAGCCTACCAGGCATCCTATCCCTTTCTGCCACGTCATCTTCTCCGACTTCATGAAAAAGTGTGCCATGATAATAGAAAAAAATGCATTGGAGGCATTGATTACAGATCCCTTCGCCCCTGTCGTGTGTGCCAGCCCTATATAAAAACACACATACTGAACCGTCGTCTGCAAAATTCCCTGCCCCAACACATACGGGACGGAGGATTTTTTCATAGTAACAACCCGCCGCTCTGTCACACAGGCAATTACATAGGCAAATACCCCGGCAAGAAAAAACCGATAGCCTGCAAACAAGATCTGGCTGCCCGCCCCCTCAATATGAAACCATTCATATCCGATCTTTATACAAGGAAATGCGCTGCCCCATAAGGCGCAGCACACAAGAGCCAGAACGGTCCGTACGATCGTATTCTGGTAATATTTCCCCATTATTCCTTCTCAGGCTCCGGATACTCCTCTCCGAATGTATCTACCGAAACCTCCTCCATCTTCTGCTCTTCAAGGGGTCTGTCCTGAAAGTCTGTTGCAGTGCCGGCAATCTGATCTACGATATCCATGCCCTCCGTGATCTTTCCGAATGCTGCATAAGCACCGTCCAGATGCGGTGAATCCTTATGCATAATAAAAAACTGGGATCCTGCGGAATCCGGATGCATCGCCCTTGCCATAGACAGAACACCGCTCGTGTGCGCCAGATCATTGGGAAAGCCGTTCTGGCGGAATTCCCCTTTGATATTGTACCCCGGGCCGCCTGTGCCTGTGCCTTCCGGGCAGCCTCCCTGGATCATAAATCCGGAGATAACGCGATGGAAAATAAGCCCGTTATAGTAGCCTTTTTTCACTAAAGAGATAAAATTATTCACAGTATTCGGTGCAATATCCGGATATAACTCTGCCTTCATCCTATCTCCGTTTGCCATCTTAATAGTAACAACTGGATTTGCCATAATGATATTCCTCGCTTTTTTATTTTAAATCTTACGTTATCCATTGTAACGGATATCTGCAGATTCGTAAAGTAGGTTTTCACACAATCCAGGCTCCATAATCCAGGCTGCTAAGCGGCCGGACCCCGTTCGGCCGTGTAATACCCAGGTTCTCGTTCAATCTCCCTGTCTCACAGCCTCAAACGCCGCCTCCAGTGCGGCAATCAGATCCTCCGCCCTTTCAATGCCGATGGAAAGTCGAATCGTATTTGGCCTGATTCCCTGATCCATCAACTCTTCCTGTGTACACTGACTGTGAGTCGTGGTGGCAGGGTGGATGACCAGAGACTTGGCATCTGCCACATTTGCCAGTAAAGAAAAAATCGCAAGATGATCGATAAATGCCTGCGCAGCAGCTTCATCCCCCTTGATTTCAAAGGTAAAGATAGATCCCCCTCCATTGGGCAGGTACTTTTTATAAAGCCCATGACTCGGTTCGCCCACCAGCGACGGATGATGTACCGCTTCCACCTGAGGATGGCCAGACAAGAAGTCCACAATTTTCAGCGCATTGCTGACATGGCGCTCCACACGGAGAGACAGTGTCTCCAAGCCCTGCAGGAAGATAAATGCATGAAACGGAGATAGCGTGGCGCCTGTATCACGCAAAATAACTGCGCGAACGTAGGTCACAAATGCAGCTGCCCCCACCGCATCTGAAAAAGATACCCCATGATAGCTTGGATTTGCTTCTGACAGCCAGGGATACCGGCCCGATGCCTTCCAGTCAAAATTACCGCCGTCAACAATCACACCACCGATGGCTGTTCCGTGTCCTCCGATAAATTTAGTGGCAGAATGAATCACAATATCTGCCCCATATTCTATCGGCCGGATCAGATAAGGGGTTGCAAATGTTGAATCTACCACAAGGGGGATCTGATGCTGATGTGCAAGCCTGGCTATCTTTTCAATATCCACCAGATTAGAATTCGGGTTTCCCAGGGTCTCTACGAAAATAGCCTTTGTGTTCTCCTGAATCGCCGCCTCAAAGGAGCCCTCCTCCTGGGGATCCACAAAAGTTGCAGTAATGCCATTGGTCAGTGGAAGCGTGTGGGCCAGCAGATTATATGTCCCTCCATAGATCGTCTTAGAAGCCACAATGTGCTCCCCTGTCCTCGCCAGCGCCTGAAACGTATAGCTGATAGCTGCCGCACCGGAAGCCACTGCCAATGCTGCCGCACCGCCTTCCAGAGATGCCATGCGCTGTTCAAAAATATCCTCCGTCGGGTTCGTCAGCCTTCCGTATATATTTCCGGCATCTCGAAGTCCAAAACGGTCGGCTGCATGCTGCGAATTATGGAATACATAGGACGTAGATGCATAGATTGGCACTGCCCTCGCATCAGTAACCGGATCTGCCTGTTCCTGCCCGATATGCAACTGCCTTGTCTCAAATCCCCAGTTTTTAGAATCTCTGATATCAGCCATTTTTATTTCCTCCTGTCATTATCATCTTTTCTGCTTCTGTTCCATAATTTACCACTATATACCTATTAAGTCAATAGGTTTATATGTTTTTGTTGAAATATACCTGTAACTGAACTATAATATAAATAATGATTGGAGGTATTTTCCTATGATTTCAACAAAAGCACGCTATGCACTCAGAGTCATGATCGATCTGGCCATGCATCCAGAGAACCAATATACCCCGCTGAAGGAAATTGCAGCCAGGCAGGAGATTTCCGAAAAATATCTGGAAAGCATCTTGAAGATGCTCGTAAAAGGCAGAATCCTAAAGGGCCTTCGCGGCAAAGGCGGCGGCTACATGCTGACCCGGCAGCCAAAGGATTATCCGGTAGGTGAGATCATTGAACTGGCCGAGGGCCCGCTTGCCCCTGTGGCATGCCTGCTGCCCGATGCAGAAGCATGTCCGAGGATGCAAAAATGTATGACTATTCCGCTATGGCAGAAATATCAGACACTTACCCATGATTTTTTCTATAGCATTACATTAGAGGATCTGATAGACGGAAATATATCCGCATAAGAGAACAAGGGAATCCGCATTTACACCAAAGACGATCATCATCACATCAGACAATGAAAGGAGTCTTTCCATATGGCAGAAAACAAGAAATACAGAGGAACATTCTGGAGTGCAGCAATACGTGTGCTCGTGTATGGATTTTTATCTGGACTGGCTTTAGAATTTATTATCCTTTTTGCTTCCATGATCTTTCAAGGCAATGTGATCTGGGTACTGTACGGAATCCTTCACTGGCCAAAGGGATTTTTCTGGAGTATGGCCGTGAGCGCCGGTATCCTGTTTTTCAGACACACTACCGTAGAGATCAGGGCAGAGAAAATAAACATCTGCAGGGCCTGGCACCGGGAATCTTTTGAGTTGGCGCAGTTTCTCGATTCCTCGGCAGCAAGAAAGACACACATCGGCTCTTACAGCAAATTTGTGACAGTAAAATGTTATCTTATTTTTGAGACATCCGACGGGATACAGAGCTGCCGGCTCTATGGATTCAGGGAAAGGGATCTGGAAAAGGTACTGGAAGCTATACACAATGCCGTCACAGCGCATCTGACAGATGAAGAAAAAGCCGCCATTACGGAAGAATACATCAATGAAGCTTCCGAAGCCTTAATACAAGGAAGAAAGGGGAACAATGAATTTTCCCTCCCTGCCTCTTCACTAATAAAAAAAGAAAAAGAATACCTCAAAAAAAGTTCCCTTGCAGCGGCCGGTATTATAATCCTGGTCGGGATCATGGATTTATATGCGATCCTTGTAAATCACGCATTCAGCTTAAAACTTCTGTATCTTACTATGCTTGCCCTGATGCTGCTTGCTTTGATGCTTGCAGCATATATCAATCTTTCAAGGAAACAAAGCATCTGTGCAGAAAGGATCGTGACAGACGGAGAACATCTTACCGTCGGAGAAGACTATTATTCTTACTCCTGTATTAAAAAAATCCGTATGACATCACCGCGGAAAAAAAGCGGCTCTATTTTTCCGGTACAGCGGTATATGTATGTCTCAGCCAATGGAACAACAAAAAAATACTGGCTTGGTTCTGAGGTTTCTTTCCGCGCATATGAGAGTTTATGCAGGAGCCTTGAACTAAGTATGGTTTCAAATCCGTCCAGGCTTAAGTACAAATAGTCTGCTGAATTTTTCTGAATATATCCAATGTGTCAGAATTACATACTGCCATGTAATTCCCGCATTTACTGAAACCGAAGGCCTTGATTTCATACTCTTCAAAGATAACTGTACATTTTTCCGGATTTTGGGTCCATGAAATATAGTCCGGCATAAATATGATTTTCTCCTTCGGCCAGAACGGAGCTGCTGATGTCAGTATATTTCCATCTTGGGAATATCGGCGCAGACCGCCTCCCCCTTCGCCGGAAAGCGGTACAATTTCATCACCTAATACATCGGCCAGGGCAGTAAGTTCCATTTCATCATAGTTTTCTTCACAGAATATTTTATCACCTGTTCGGCAATCAATGACACGCTGCCCCTGGGATGATACAACCACCAGTTTCTCAGGGGTTATATCGGAAAACCCGATATACATCAGGCCTCCGACCGCGAAGGTGATCTTATCCCACCCTGCCGGCACCCCCGCCGGAATTCTCTGGATAATTTTTAGAAGTCTTTTTCTGTTTACAGTTTCTATGATGTTTGTATTCATAATATCCTCCGGCATTTATCATCTTCAACGCTTCCTATAAACTCCTGGAGATCTCCTCGCAAACCTTCATTGCCTCGATCACTGCGCTTCTGAATCCCCGCTCCTCCAGAGTACGCACCGCCTCAATCGTCGTCCCTGCCGGCGAGCAGACCATATCCTTTAACTCTCCCGGATGCCTGCCGGTCTCCAGCACCATCTTCGCACTTCCAAGCACTGCCTGTGCCGCGAACTGGTAAGCCTGGGCTCTTGGCATGCCGCCGGACACTGCCGCATCGGCCATAGCCTCGATCAGCACAAATACATATGCCGGTGAACTGCCGCTTACAGATACGACCACATCCATCAGCCTTTCCGGCACGATCTCCACACGGCTGAAGCTCTCAAGGAGTGTCTTCACATAAGCTGTCTCCTCCTCTGTCATATACTCGTTCGGACAGGCGGCCGTCATACCCTCTCCCACCATCGCCGGGGTATTCGGCATCGTCCGCACAATTTTCACTGCTTTCCCAAATTTTTCTGAAAGCCATGCAAGCGTCTTGCCGGGGGCGATCGTAATGATAATCTGATCGTCTCTTACATGATCCTTGATCTGATTGATCACGTCCTCATAGAACTGAGGCTTCACAGAGAGGATGACTACTTCTGCCTTTTCCACAACCTCCTTATTACTGTCTGTCACATGGATGCCGAATTGCTCTTTAACCCTCTCTCTTCCCGGAGCAAATAGATCTGCGCCGATAATTTCCGCTGCCGGAATCACCTGCTTGCCGATAATGCCCCCCATAATTGCAGACGCCATGTTGCCTGTTCCGATAAACCCTAATTTCATTGTACATACCTCACCTTTCTTCATACTGTATCCTGCCTGGCATCATATTCCGCAAATAATCGCATCAATTGCGAAATATGATACTGAGATGATGACATGTTCACCGCCAGTCAGTATACATTTTTATAATTTGTATACAATTTCTTTACCGTGACTATACCATGACCTTCTCAGGAAGTCAATACAAATTTATGTTGAATTTCACTTTAAAAACCGTTATAATTTGTATACATTTTATTAAAAAGTATACCTTGGAGGTTTCATATGGCCGAGAAAAATATTTCCCTTGCCGACCAGGCATATACACAGATAAAAGAAAACATCCTGAATCTGACTTATCCCCCCGGCATGACTCTTACAGAAGCCATGCTCACGAAAGAACTTAACATGAGCCGAAGCCCGGTGCGCACTGCCATCCAGATGCTCCAGACCGAGGGGCTTATCGTGTCTGATTACTACAGGTCTATGACAGTAAAAGAAATCACAGATAAGGATATCAGTGAGATCTACCAGCTCCGAGAGCTCTTAGAGGGCGAGGCATTCCGACTTATCTTCACATCCGGGCGACACGAAGAATATTCCTTCCGGATCGAAGAAAAAGTCGTACGCATGTGCGCCGCAGCCGGCAGTTTGTATGATTGGGAGGTTGCAGATACCGCCATGCATATGGAGATCATCAGCATCTTTGAGAATGAGCGCATCAACCGGATCTACGAAAATAACTTGTCAGAGTTGATCCGCATCGGGCAGTATTCTATAAAAAACGGTATGCGGATTCCGAAAACAAATGAAAATCTTAAGAAAATGGTGCGCTGCATGAGAAAGGGCAATTATGAAAAAGCTTATGAGATCTTAAAAGACGATCATTTCAAAATCGGAAAGGATCGCGCATTAAAAGGACATTAACCCCTGAAACAACAAGATTCTCGCTCTGTGTCCTGTACATTTTCCGTCGAAAAAGCTATCCTTGGCATACAAGGTACTGCCCCTGCAGGCCAAAGGGCGGTACCGGTGCAAGCTATTATAAGGAGGGGTATCCAATGGATCTTAAAAAAACAGGAAGGTTCTTAAAAGAACTTCGCAAGGAAAAGCAGCTGACCCAGGAACAGCTCTCCGAAATCCTCGGCGTAACAAACCGAAGCATTTCACGTTGGGAGAACGGCGTTAACATGCCGGATTTTGACTTGGTCATTGAGATCGCAAATTATTTTGATATCAGCGTTGAAGAATTTTTGGACGGAGAAAGGAAGGATAACATGATTGATAAAAAAACAGAAGAAACATTGCTTAAAGTTTCCGATTACGAGACTACAGGAAAAATAAAATTATTAAAAAGAATTAACCTTGTATTCATAGCTTCTCTTATTGCCTTTATTGTTTACGCCGTGATTGACTTTAAGGGTCTTGCTTCCACCGGTGTATATGAAGACATTGCCTCGTTTTCCCTCGGGCTTGTCTTTGGCGTGCTGCTGTTCGGAACATTAATGACAAGCCGCTATATGACAAAAATACAGGCGTTCAAGCGCCGTATTTTATTTAAAAATTTGAAACATTAGACAGTTCAGGGAATCTTATCTCCAGCAGATTCCCTGCCTCTTTGTGATTTCCCGGAAACAGACTCCCGCTGTTCTCCGCATTGCTATTTCTCTTTTAACAAAAAGCTTTTCTGTGCACCTTGGGTTACAGTATCTGTATCTTTCAGTTCTCCAATCAACAGCGGAGACAGCGGATTATGCAGCTTATGGTTTTCAAATGCCTTATGCGGATTTTTATTTGCATAGCAATATTTACAGCCGTTCATACAGGTATCGTAAGCTCCGATATCGCGGTTCTCAATGCGCTGGCAGCCTTGCCGCATTCCTTTGTGTTTCAGGCTTTTGAATTTTACTCCGTTTGCCTGCCCAAAAATATCAAGTGTCATACAGCCTGACCTGTGGATTCCATAATGGGTATAATCTCCATTGATTCCGCAGGTCTGAATATAAATACCATGCTTCTTTGCAATCGTTCCAATCCCTTCAGCAAGAACTTCTTTGTCCTCCCCGGTCAACGGAATCAGCTCCGGCATATTTATTTCCAACTTCTTATACATCTCAACAAAGCCAAAAACACAGCGGTCAATGTATGGGGCAAGTATATTTGCCATATATGCAAAAGTCTGTAAATGCGCTTCAATCGTATACTTCTCGGTTAACAGTACTGGATCATACCGCCAGGCAATACGCTCTTTGCCGACCTGCTTTTCCAGTTCAATGAGCGTTTCTATATTCTCGTCAATAGACGGTACTCCTGGTTCAATATCCTTTCCATAAGCTGTAATCGTATAATGGAAATAAGTATTAAATTTGTCCGTGATTTCATGCAGTCCTGGTAAAATCGGTTTGTAGTTCTTGGAACAAAATACAACGCAATCTACTTTAGCAGGTGTCAATTCATAACGATTTACTTTATTTTGAAACAACGGATTGCGTGTTAAAACGCAGCCCTCATTGAATCTATTTAAGAGCCATTCTGTATAGTATTGAACAGTATCCGTTCTTCCTCCTGTATTGATAATCAAACTACCGTCTCCTTTATTTCATCAAAATTATCTGTAATTCAAAAAGGAAACAACTTTCGTTGTTCCAGACTGTAGACAAAGTTGGTGCTGGGATTCATTCCCAGCACCATTTCTCAT
>CANSCI010000099.1 GCA_947645355.1 uncultured Dorea sp.
AATCTGGTCTTGAGGAATATATAGCTGGGATGGTGAGCGGAACAGAAGTGGAACATGGAAAGCCGTCTCCGGATATTTTTCTGGAGACGGCAAGACGGATCGGCTGTAAGCCGCAGGAATGCTATGTGTTTGAAGACAGTGAAAACGGGATAAAGGCAGGATCGGCTGCCGGCTGCCGCTCAATTATGATACCGGATCTGTTCGGACCGTCAGATGAGGTTCAGAAAATGTGTGCAGGCGTATATTTAAGCCTTAGTGACGCCATGAAAGAAATCATGGTCACTCACCTGTAAACAGCGTCCTGGGCGTTATGTTCTTAATCTTCAGTGACAGCAGGCATGCAATGGCAAAGGCAAACAATATCAGGCCGACGCCCGCGAGGATAATAAAGCCTGCAGGGACGTTGAACGTACATTTTACAATACCGATGCTGTTTAAAAACAGCGAGGTTAACGGATTGATAATAAAGCTGCACACGGTTACCCCGATAACAGTTGAGAGGATAACCGCAGGCATAAAGGAAAGTGCTGTCTGAAGGATCAGCTGTCCTGTAGTGAAGCCCAGTGCTTTTAAGATCCCGTAGTCCTTCTTTTTGCTGCTGAGCATTGTCCGTACAAGCAGGTACAGCACGAAGGTAACTATAATCGCGCTTAAGACAAGTACGGCAATTACGATGAGTGTCATCAGCGAAACATATACGGAGGCAGAGCCGGAAATAGTTGCATTTATATCAATGGTGGTGTTGATATCATTTCCGAACTGCCTTTTGATT
The DNA here is from genome assembly GCA_947645355.1 of uncultured Dorea sp. Classification (GTDB taxonomy): domain Bacteria; phylum Bacillota; class Clostridia; order Lachnospirales; family Lachnospiraceae; genus Dorea_D. The sequence goes on from CANSCI010000099.1 coordinate 773, forward strand.
TTTTCATGAAATTGACCGATATCGGTATTATCAGACAGATTAAGATAATAACTCATATTCTGCAATGAACCCAGTCGTTCATAGCCAAGCCTGGTAAGAAGGCAATCTTTGCCCAGGCTATTGCTTGTCTGTGTAAATCCTGAAACGATATATTCTGCTTTTCTGCCGTCTGATGTTATTGTTATTTCGTTTCCGATCTGAATATCTTTTTCGCGGGCATATTTTGCTGCTACCGCAATCTCATTGTCATATCTCGGAAATCTTCCTTCAAATACAATATTTTGATTATTCAGTTTTGAAAAATCGTTACATATAGTAGCTGTCAATTCAGTCCCGCCGACGTGACGAACTTGGACAGAGTGATATAGATATATTTTTTCAACATGGCGGTCAGATTCCATTTTCTGTAAAAATGTTTCTTCCGCAGGGGAAGTGACATTAATGCAGCTGTCTGCAGTTTCTCCTACAATGAGGTTCAGAAAGGGAGCAATATCCGTGATGATATTCTCTTTCATCAGTCCGGAAAACACTACGACCAGTGAAAGTACAAGCATGGTAATACACACTGTAAGGTTTTGCCTGATGCCGGAAAAGGTTGTTTTTAGTGCAAGAGCAAAAGAAAGCGGTGCCTTTGTCCATTCGAGGGACACATGATTTTTTCGAAAACTGTGTGTGTGCACGCCCTGCCGAAGTGCAGATACGGGAGCTATGTTCCTGATACGGCGGGCAGACAGCCCTGCTGCCAGTGCAGCTGCACTGCATAGAGCGGTAAGTGTGATAAAAAACGGGAGCGGAAGAAATCGAACCTGGTAGGGGATACCGGTCTGGGTTATCATCATGTCGTTAATATAGGGAAACAGACAATAAGACAACACCGCGCCGGCTGCGGCCGCGGCCAATGTTAGACCTCCAAACTGCAGAACAAGTGTGCAGATCAACTGGCGGCTGGTGTAACCAATTGCCTTGAGGGCGCCAAGGCTTTTCATATTTTCCTGGATGTAATTGATAATATTTGATGCAATTACAACAAGAGCAATCAAAAGAATGAAGAAAGCCATTGCACTTATAATTCCGGAGCAAATCATCTGTGAAATGTAGCGTGACTGTGACACCAGAGCGTAAGAATTACTTACCGTCCGGACAGTCGGATACTGTGCAGATACAGCGTTTTTCAGTGTGGATTCAAACCGTTCGCTTTCGGAGCAGTCTTTCAGGCGGACAGAGCAGAGGGTGGCCTCCGGTGCATAGCCTGAATTTTTAAGTTCCTCATATTTGTCTGCCGTCAGAACAAGCTCGCACATGACGCAGTTATGGGATCCTGCCATAACACTGTTAAAAAAGCCGCATACATTATAAGATAACTGATTGTTCCCAATGGAGACAGTAATACGATCCCCCACCGCAATGTCTTCGGATTTATACAGCATAGGCATATAGATTCCGCTTGTAAAGCTGCTGTCTTCCACAATCTCTACTTTTCCGACCGGGTGTGAGAGAGCGGTTTCTTTCTCGAGGAAAACAAATTCTGTGTTGATAGAGCCGTCATTGTATTCAAATGAGCCGACCATATGCAGTGCATGGTCAAGAGTATATTCCTTCATGCGTCCGTCATGTTCTAATGTTTCTGTCACAAAATCAATCAGTCTGTCATCTTTTCCGTCAACGGCAAGCATGACATGCTCTGCATTTAAACGGCTGTGGCAGCGGTCAAAATTCTGTCGGTAGTCAGTGGACAGCATAAGCCACAGATTAAGCATTAAGCCTGCAAGCAGCGCCAGTACGATGATGGCAATTGTCTGTCCCTTTGTTCCGCGGAGGTTGGAGTTTACGAGAATAAGTGTCTTTTTCATGCTACCACCCCATTTCCGCAAGAAAGGCAGAGAGTTTTTCGTTTCGTTTGGGCCGGCAGGATTTGTCGGCGCGGGAATATTTATCTAAATTGCATTCGCCCAGGATAGAACCGTCTTTTAAATACAAAATCCGGTTGCCCCGCGCTGCGGAGCGTATGTCATGGGTTACCATCACTACACTCTGCCCCTGTTCGTTAAATCGGGTGAGGACGTTAAGTACATCCAGGCCGGTTTTGGAATTAAGGGCACCGGTAGGCTCGTCGGCAAAAAGAATCTCAGGCTGATTGATCAGGGCGCGGACAATCCCTGCCCGCTGTGCTTCCCCGCCTGAAATCTGAGTGGGAAACTTTTTCTGGGTCTCTTTAGAGATCTCCACTTGGGAAAATAATTTACGGGCTCTGTCAGACAGACTTTTTTTGTCTTTCGTTACAAGCAGGCCTGCAGCTAAGATATTGTCCATTACAGACATTCCATCGATCAGATAGATCTGTTGAAATACAAATCCGCAGTGGCGGCGCCGGAAAATTGCAAGTTCATCCTGCCTCAGGTCAGAGATAACCTTATCCATGAAGGTGATCGTGCCAAGGGAAGGTGTGTCCATTCCTGAAAGAGCATATAAAAGCGTTGATTTCCCTGCACCACTGGAGCCCATGATTACTGTAAAATCACCCTGATAAAGTTCCAGACTGATATTTTTCAGAACGTGCTGCATGGTTCCGCCGCTGGAAAAGGATTTGCTTAAATTGTTCGTTTTTATAAGTATTTTTTTCATAGAATTCCTCCTTTTGCACGTTCAATTTTACAGCTGCAAATCTTAAATGTCTTTAGGCAGCCCTTAAATATTCCTTAAATCAAACCGCTCAGAAGAATTTTTACAGTGACAATAAAGCCTCTTTCCTCCTTCGAGATTATAAGACGCCCTTGCATGTTCTTCATAAAATAGTCAGAAATATATAATCCCAGGCCGGAACCCTCAATATTCCCGGTATTGCTGCCACGCCAGAATTTCTCTTTTACATGCAGCAATTCTTCCCTGCCAACCCCTTCTCCATAGTCTTCAATCTTGACGGACAGATAGCAGTCTTCCCGGGCAATTGTGAGGGAGATGGGAGTTTTCGCGTATTTATATGAGTTGGAAAAAATATTGTCAAATACCTGCTGCAGACGGAGTTTATCTGCATACAGCATGCACTCCGGAATAGGAGGGATGCAGGCGTGGTGGAGATAGTCGGCATTTCCAAGCATGATTTCCAACTCCCCGCTGTTTATGTCGTCAGGCGTTACGGAGAGCTGCCTGAGTTCTTCCAGAGTTGCGGTAAACAGGTTCGTGACAAGGTTGTTGATCTGGTCGGCCTTGCAGATGATCTGTGCATAATTGTCCTGGAGTTTCGAATCGTGCGTAAGCGCCGCACCCACCTCTGAGGCAGCCTTAATGCTTGCAGCCGGTGTCTTGATATCGTGGGAAAGCTTTGCCACAAGCTCTTTTTTGTCAGCCTTCGCCTTTGCCTCTGCAATCTGTGCTTTCTTCAATTCTGAGCGCATAATGTCAAAACTCTCTGTAAACGCGCCGAAAAGATTATGTCTGTCCATAGAAAGGGGGAAATCAAAGTTTCCTGCCGCGACCCGCTCTGCAAAAGTTTTTAAGCCTTGAAAAGGGATTATGATGGTATGGTTTAAATAGAGAAAGTACGCCATACAAACTGTGAGTTGTATGGTCATTGCGATGCATACAGCGGCAAGGATTGACTGTTGACGTGAACGAAAGAGCCGGCTGCTGTCATTATAGATAATGATTGTTCCTGTGATTAAGTTTCCTGACCGGATATTCAGAATGGTATCTCTGTGGATGACGGCCATGTTGATAGTTTCGCTCAGGCCGGGACGAGTTTTAAACAATATATTCCCGTCTGCATCAAGGACGGTGTAATCAAGATCTGTCCGATTTTTGTGGTTATCCATCATATGCCAGTCTGACTGTACGGACTGTACGACCTCATTTACCGTTACGGCATTCTGGGTGTAATCTGTGTCACGGGCTGCAAAAAGAAGGAGAGCAGAGAGTTCCGCTATAAACAGCAGTAAAAATATGATTAAAAATGTTCGCCTTTTCATTGGTCCCTCCCGATAAAACGATAACCATCCCCCCAGACAGTAATGATATATTCCGGTTTGCCCGGTATGCGTTCAATAGCTTCCCGGATTTTGCGTATATGTACATTTAATGTTCCGTCACCTGCAAATTTGTCCTCCCAGACTTTCTCAAACAATTCTTGTTTTGAGATGACTCTGTTTTTATTTTTTATAAGATAAGACAACAATTTGAATTCAAGGGAGGTCAGTCTCACTGGGGTTCCCTCGATATACACCTGCCTTGTGTTGTCATCCAATGTAAGCCTGCCGTCAGAGTATCCGGTGTCCATGGTTTGCCCAAAACGTTTCAGCACGACTTTAACCTTGGCAAGGAGTACGCCGAGGGAATATGGTTTCTGGATGTAGTCGTCGCCTCCGATATTAAGCGCTATGATCTTATCATCATCACTTGTCCGCGCAGAAATAAACAGGATAGGTATGTCGGTGCTCCGCCGCAGTTCCCTGCACAGTTCAAATCCACTGCCGTCTTCAAGGTTAATGTCGAGTAATAAAAGGCCGGCAGAATCTTCTTTAAAAAACTTTCTGCATTCATGGGCGCTGTACACAGCTGTTGTTTTTATTCCGAAGAGGTTAAAGTATTCTGCAGTACTATCTGCAAGTAATTTTTCATCATCAATAATCAGGCAATCATATTTCATAACAGATCGATCTCCAAGAAATGTGTTTGTATGTTTTTGCAGAACCAGTGTATATCACTTTAAAATAAAATAATTATACTCCTGATTGTGGGGAACTGCAATTATAAAGTAGATGTCTGGTGTGGTTGGCGGTCAGAGCGGCAGAGGAAATGTGCAGGGAAGATTAAAAATAAGTATCAAAGGTTACAGCCTGCGGAAATTGCGCCGATATTAAATATGAGGAAAACGGCAGGTCAGCGGGAGATTAATAACCGGCGGTATCGGCAGGACAGATGGACCGCGGCATGAGAAGGATGGAGAGAAATGATATGTCAAGAGTAAAAGAAACAGGAGTTAATCCGAATGTTGCTGCGGCTGCGGCAAGAGCAGCAGAAAAAACAGCCCAGCTGGAGGCAGGGCAGGCTCTGATTACAGAGACGGTCAAATATGTGGCAAAGGAGCGGGAAGAGCTAAAAAAAGAGCAGATGGAGAGGGAGAAGGAGAGTAAGGCTGACCGGGACAGAGCCAATGAGAAGAAAGACACATCAGAGCTTTCCAAACAGAGTAAGTGGTTTGGTATCGAGGGAAAGCTTTTGAAGGATGCAAATATGAAATGGACCCTGGAGATGGAGAAAGAACTATGGGAGGCAATTCAGCAGTGGATGCCTGCGGCAGGGCAGGAGCTTTCCGTACAGATCGAGGAACTGTCCAGGCTTTATCTTGCGCTTTTGGAGGCAATACTGACCCACACTATGGGAGAAGAGCAGGCTGCACAGATGGAACGATTGGATGCACTTCTGGCGGAGAAGCTGAACTTGCTGGTAGATACAGATTTGAAGGATTTGCTGGAGCTGCTCGAAAAGACAGGGCAGACAGAAGCTCTTAAGCTTGTGAAAGCCAGCGTATACAAGCAGACCACCGGGGAATCTCTTTCCTCTGGATCAGTGGATGCATTTTATGCCGGGAAGACAACTGCTGCCGGAAGAAGCTTCCGTTATTTTATGCCGGAATCCTCCGGGAAGGGGACAGAGAGCAGGCAGAGCGGAGCAGGTAAGGTATCGGCAGGGACAGGTGAGGGCACGATATATAAGCTTGGTGAGGGTGGGAATATCCGGCCGAATCAGGAATTTGATGCCCAGAGGAGGGACGGGGAGATGCAGATGAGCCAGCGTGCCCGTGTGTTAAGCGGGGCTGCGGGGAATGGTATTGAACGGTCAGGACTTTCTGGCGGGAAGGCAGAAGTAACCGGAAATGAACTGGCCAGAGCCAATGCATTTGCTTCTCATATGAACGGAGAGGGCAATCTGCTTAAAAATTCAGGGATCACCGCACAGAATGATGAGGTGAAAGGGCTGCTGGCAGCAATGACCGCGATGAAAGGGCAGATCTATGCAGCCGGTGAGGGGAGGAACAGCGGAATCGTAACCCCGTTAAGAAATGCGATTAATCAGATGGTGGATTATTATTTTTCCCAGAAAGGTGTGTATAAGGTCTATTATTACACGACGAACACGTATGAAAGAACGAGAGACCCGCAGAGGGCTCTGGAGGAGGGACTTGAGTATGCGTACAGGATCTTTACGGAGAAAAAGGGAGATCCGTCTTACCGACAGCAGTCGGCCTATTCGGATCGGGCCGGATTTTTCCAGATGGTTCTTAAGGGGCAGACTATAGAAGCAGATCTGCTCAGGGGAATGCGGCTTCTGGAGGCCAACTGGAGAGATTTCCTGCGCTCGATCGGCGAGGACAAGAAGAAAGGCATCGCGCTGACATTACAGAAGTACAGTCCGTGGGGGGCGCTTGTGGAGCCGGAAGGGACCAGAAAGACTCCTGTGGACAGGAAGGAAAAACTGGTATTAATCGAGGCAGCGTGTGTTGCAGTGCTGGCGGCTGTGTATCTGTGTTATCGACTGTTTTTTGGGTAAGGCAGCGGAATTTTTAGTTCGATATATTTTGTAAAAAGTGTTTTAATGAAAGGTATTCTGTGATAATTTGCAGGTATCTTTCTTTTTTGTTTTGCAGTAGAAAATTGAGAAACTTAAGATGTATGTTAATTTTAAACAATATCAGAAAAAATAGATAATAATTAAAAATATAATAAATTATCAAAATAATATTGACTTTGCCCTTAGGGTAATCTTTTATAATACCCTTATGCAAACAAGGCAAAATATTTCATGACAGGGAGGAGATCATATGTTTCGTATCGGACAACTGGCAAGTATTTACAAAATATCGGGAAAAACATTGCGATATTATGACGAGTTGGGGCTTTTAAGGCCCAGACATGTGGATGAAACAACGGGATACCGGTATTATACCCCAGATCAGATCCCGGTCCTGAATGAGATATTTCTGTTAAAGGAAATGGGGCTGTCATTAAGAGAGATTACGTATCTGATGAAAGAGGAGGTGGACAAGGATCATACATTGCTGAAAGGGGTGCTGGAGCTAAAGCAACTGGAGTTAGACCAGCAGATCAGAGAGCTTTCTGAGAAGAAGCAGGCCATTGGACTTTTGAAGAAAAAGCTTGAGAACGGAGGGATTGAACTGTCTTCGTTCCAGGTGGGCATAAAAAGCATACCGAAGATGAAGGTGGCAAGCTTGAAGGCATCCATCAGCACATATTCAACCCAGGCAGGCCTGTGGGCCGAACTGCTGGATTATCTGAATAAATGCAAGGTCAGAACCGGCAATGAAAGATACACGATCTATTATGATTCCATTTATAAGGATGATGAGATCCAGGTTGAAATATTAAAGAGAGTAATGGCGTCATTCCCGGAGACGGAGAGAATAAAGTGCAAGACGCAGGAGGCGTATGAGGAAGCAGCCTGCCTGCTGCATACGGGAGAACATGAAAGTGTCATGGACTCCTATGAGGCAATTCTTACATGGATTGAAGAGAACGACTATGAGATTATCGGAAATATCAGAGAAGAATTTCATATGGACGACTACATGACGGATGACCCGAAAGAATTTGTGACAGAGATTCAGATCCCTGTCAGAAAGAGAGGAGGAACGCAAAAATGAGGATTATCGACCTGACAAGGGAGATCAATAATGAAACGCAGGTCTGCCCATGTGACAGGACGCCTGTGGTGGAGGACTATGCCACCACCGAAGAGGAGGGCGGGGCGGATTTTGCCATCTTGAACACCGGATGGGAGGATTATTACGGAACATGGGATTTCTTCCGCCATCCGTACCTGTCGGAGGGCGCAGCCAAAGCGCTTGTGGAACTGGGAATTAAGATCGTTGGTACAGATGGAAGCTCGGCGGATGCGGCTTATGGCTTTTCTACGGCAAAGCGTCTGGCCAATCCTACCTTTATGGAGATCCTTGAGAATATGGGGAGGGAGAATGTGAGGAATGAAGCGCACGGGGCGCTGCTTGGGAATGAGTGTCTGATCGTAGAGTATCTTTGCAATTTGAAAGCACTTCCCAAAGAGCCGGCAATATATTCATTCCTTCCGCTGAAAATCACAGAGGCGGATGGGTCGCCTGTGCGGGCAGTATGTATACAGGAAATGGAATCTAAAAGATGAGAATGAGGAGGTAGCTTATGGGAACTACAAATGAGGCAGCTGTACATGAAGAATATACGACGAAAAAATTAAAAAGGGTCCTTGGCAAGAAGGAATTGATTTCCATGGGATTAGGTCAGATCATCGGTTCCGGGGTGTTCTCCCTGACGGGAGTGGCAATCGGATTTACCGGAAGGTCGGTTGTGTTTGCATTTTTGTTCGGAGCTCTGTTCTCGCTGGCAGTTACGGTGCCGAGTATTTTTGCAGGGAGTGCGGTGCGCTTAAGAGGCGGCCAGTATACAATGGCAAGTTTGCTGCTTGGGGAGCGTTTTTCCGGTTTTTATATCATGATCTATATTATCGGCAACATATCAATAGGAAAGTATGCCCTGTCACTGGCGGATTACCTGCTGGCGCTTGTCCCGGGGATCCCCAGGGTTCCGCTTGCAGTGATTGCATTGACATTATTCTTTGTAATCAATCTGTTTGGGGTTAAGGATGCAGCTTTCCTGCAAAATATACTGGTTATTATTCTGGCGCTTGCGCTTGCAGTATTCGCAGCGCTGGGAGTGTTCAACATTGAGCCAGGATATTTTACGAATCCGGAGCCGCCGCTATTTATGGGAGGATGGAAAGGGTTCTGTATGGCCGCAATTTTTACATCCTTTGCCACTACAGGAGGAGGCAACCTGGTGAACTTTTCCGGTGAGTGTAAGAACCCGACCAAGGATGTTCCGTTTGCAATCGTTCTTTCTACACTGCTGGTTACGGCGTTATACACGGTTATCGGTCTTGTTGCGGCAGGTGTCCTTCCGGTAGAAGAGGTTATGTATCAGCCGCTGAGTGTTGCCGCCAATGCATTTTTACCTAAGGTGCTGTATGTATTCTTTGTGACAGGAGGAGCTTTGCTTGCACTGTCCACAACACTAAACGCAACCTTTGGATGGGTGACGAAGCCGGTTCTTCAGGCTTGTGTAGATGGATGGTTCCCGAAAAAGCTTGGTGCGATCAGTGAAAAATACGGAACTCCCTATTATCTGTTGATTCTCTTTTATGTAGTAGGACTCTTACCGATTATCGCAGGACTTGATATTGACCGGATTGCGAATATGTCCATGATCCTTATGAATATAACGACATTCCTGATCGTTGTGGCAACTGCAAGGCTTCCGAAACTTTTGCCGGAGGCGTGGAGCAAGTCGACGTTTAAGATTTCTGACGGGGCGTTGAAGGCAATCTGCTATTTCTGCGGAGCACTGCTGATTTTCCAGAACTGGCTTCTGATCGAAGATAATACGCCGGAGATTATTATTGGAAATGTGATCTTTCTTGTAATCTCCTTTGTATTTGTAGTTCTGCGTTATAAATCCGGAAAAGTACAGGTTGAGGGAAGCTTGGAGGATGAGTAAGTGAACA
>CANSCI010000100.1 GCA_947645355.1 uncultured Dorea sp.
CTTGCCTTCTGCCTTGCTTCCTGCTGCGGCTGCAGGATCGGCAGCCCATACTCCTCCTTGTATGCCATAATCTTCTCAACAATGGCATTGCGCTCAACCAGGGCGTCGATGATCTTATCGTCGCACAAGCTCAGCCGCTCCCTGTACATTTCCAAATCATTCATAGATCTTCTCTCCTTATGCTGCCGGTTTTCACTGCCGTATGCTTGTAGTATTATATCAATATTTGGATTACCCCGCAAGATTTTCTTTTATGAACCCGCAGGAAATCTATCCGTCTGCCGCTTTTCACAATAACTATAGATAGAATCTATGAAAACTGCAAAAAACACCAATTTGTTTTAATTTTAACAATAGATTATAATGAAATCAAACAAAAAAGATTCATCTAAAAACGGAGGATACGAGAATGAAAAACAATTTCCCGCACATTTTCAGCCCCATCACCCTGAGGGGAATGACCATGAGAAACCGTGTGGCTATGATGCCCATGGGCAGTGACTTCGCCGGCCACAACGGAGAATTGAGTGACGAGCATATCAAATATTACGAGCTGAGGGCAAGGGGCGGCACAGGCCTGATCATCGTAGAAAACATCTGTGTGAAATACCCGGAGGGCTCCAACGGAACCACACAGCTTCGTATTGACAAGGACTGCTATATACCCCGGCTTTTTAACCTGACGGAAGCCTGCCACCGGCAGGGCGCATGCATCGGCATCCAGCTGAACCACGCAGGGGCATCCGCCTTAAGCTCAAGGATCGGCATGCAGCCTGTATCTGCCTCCGGCCTCCCCTCAAAGCCAGGCGGAGAGATCCCGCGTCCCCTTACAAAAGAAGAGCTTACAAGCATCGCAAAGGATTATGGGACTGCCGCAAAGCGCGCCGTCAATGCCGGATTTGATTTGATTGAGATCCACGCCGGACACTCTTATCTGATCAGCCAGTTCCTTTCTCCGACTATGAACGACCGCACCGATGAATTCGGAGGTTGTGCCGAAAACCGCGCAAGATTCTGCCGTATGGTCATTGACGAAGTACGCTCTGCCATCGGCCCAAGAGTGCCCATCTCCCTGCGCTTAAGTGTAGATGAACTGGTAGCAGGCGGCAATACGGTAGAGGATTGCCTGGAATACCTGGAATTCCTCAACGATGAAGTAGATCTGTTCGATACTTCCGCTGCACTAAATCCGACCATCCAGTACCAGATCGACGCCAATTATCTGGCAGACGGATGGCGTGCATATATGGCAAAAGCCGTACGGGATAAATTCCACAAACCTACCATTGCCATCGGCAATATCCGCAGCCCCCAGGTAGCAGAAGATATCCTGGCAAGAGAAGATGCAGACCTGATTGGTCTCGGCCGCGGCCTGATCGCAGACCCTGACTGGTGCAACAAGGCAAGATACGGGGATGTATGTGATATCCGAAAATGCATCTCCTGCAACGTTGGATGCGTCGGAAACCGGATCGGCGGAAATAAGCCGCTGCGCTGCACCATCAACCCGGACCTGATCCACGGGGAAGCATATAAGAAAGTAAAAGTAACCAAGCCCTGCAGCGTAGTGGTAGTAGGCGCCGGTACTGCCGGCCTGGAAGCTGCCTGCACTGCCGCCGAGGTCGGCTGCAGCGTAACGCTTCTTGAGAAAGAAGACCACATCGGCGGTCTGTCCGTAAAGATTTCCAAAATCCCGGCCAAAAAAAGACTTGCCGATTTCCCAGCCTACTTAAAACACCGCGCCGAAAAGCTTGACAACCTGACGATCAAGACCAACGCAGATGTCACATTGGACATGATAAGAGCATACAATCCTGACCTGGTAGTAAATGCCACCGGCTCCGTACCGCTCCTTCCTCCCATCGAAGGGCTGCACGAGAACCTGATAAACGAGGAATCCTCTGTTTATTCTATCACCGATATGATCGATCATGTAAAAGACTACCCGGAAGATCTGTCCGGCAAAAAGGTCGTCGTTGTAGGCGGCGGCGCCGTAGGGCTTGATGTAGTAGAATTCTTCGCACCGCGGGGCGCACAGACTACCATTATCGAAATGCTGCCTGCCATCGGAAACGGCCTGGACGCTTCCTCTGCCTCCAGCATGAAGGAGTGCATGGAAAAGCACCATGTACGCCAGATGGTAAATACCGCACTTAAAAAAGTAAATCCCCGCTCCTTCCTTGTACAATACGATGGACGCGAAGAGGAGCTCCCCTTTGACTACGGGTTTGTATGCCTTGGCATGAAGGCCCACTCCCCGCTCTGGGCAGACATAGAAGCAGGTTTCGAGGGAACAGACACAGAAGTCCTGAATATCGGTGATTCCGTCCGCGCAAGGCGCATCATCGACGGCACTGATGCGGGGCGGCATATGGTGCTTAATACACTGGAGAGACTTGGGTATCGATAAGGTGACAAATCCCTAATCAAATTGCTCTGCCCTGCTGGTCTCCGAAAGAAATGTCATCTGATTCTCCAGAATACAAAATACCGGCATTTTTGTTCATAATGCCGGTATTTTGCACTTTATAGCTTTGTTTTTATATATTAAAACTATCTCATTAACCTCAAATAAGCAGTATCGTTACAAGCCGCATACGATAAATAATGCAATGTCCTTTCTTTTTATTTCGCCTTTCTAAGTGCCTCCCCTACATCCTCCCGGAACTTCTCCCAGGCCTTTTCATCTTCCACAAAATACTTCGGGCAGTTCTTACCCGTCACGTCATAGTGGCGGATGATATCATCTTCGTCAAGGTCAAACTTCATACAGAGCCAGGCGCTTAAGTACACCATGGACTGGTAAGTCTTTTTCGTAAACTTCCCGCTCTCGTCCGGGTGGCAGCACTCGATGGATACCGTATCTATATTCCGCTCATTGGACGCATAGGCCTCCTCCCAGGTCGGAACACACTGCACGATCTCTCCGTCCAGACCCACGATAAAATTACTGCTTGCCTTCGTCGCATGGCTGTCCTTTAAGCCTTCAAAATAATTCCGATTTCCTATAGCGCTTGCTCCCGGATTCGCCGTATAGTGTATGACAAGCCCGCGGATCTTCTTCGTCTCCGTGCCCGGTCTGGAATATGGATTGACCGTAAGAAGCTGTACGTCAATCTCCGGCCGGCACGCATCAATGGCGTCACTGTCCAGTTCAAAATAATCATTCGTAAGCCAGGACGGCTTCACGATCCTTATCACTCCTGCAAGCACAGTCAATACTGCAAGCACAACTGCCCCTATTCGGATGCTGCGCTGAAACCTGCGCTTTTTCGCTGCCGGGGATACCCTTTTTTTGCGTGTTCTTTGGTTTCTTCTCTTACTCATCTCTTCGTAAACTCTCCATCTGATATCTTGTATTATCATAACACACCTTTTCTGCAAATTTTATGAAAAGATACTTAGGATTTTCTGAAGATTTGATTCCGAAGATCTACTCTCTATAAAATTTATACACTGTCGTTGTGTGATATTCCTCCCCGCTCTTTACAATCGGCGAAGTAAAATTCTTTTTATTCACGGCATCCGGAAAATACTGGGTCTCGAAGCAGGCGCCGCTTCTTTTTCCGTACACTGCCCCTCCCTTTCCCTTCTCCTGAGCCACAAAATTGGCCGTATAGAACTGCATCCCCGGAAGGTCTGTATACACCTCCATGGCAATGCCCGTCTCCTTCGCGTACATGGCCGCTGCCTTCCGCATGCCGGAGCCGTTTAACACATAATTATGGTCATAGCCGCCGCCGAAGCGAAGCGCCTCATAGTCCTCCCCGATCTCCTTTCCGATTGCCTTCCGCTCTCTGAAGTCCATGGGCGTTCCCTCGACCGGTACAAGCTCTCCCGTTGGAATGGAGTGTGCGTCTGCCCGCGTAAAGACATCTGCACAGATAACCACCTCCTGAGAGAGTACATCCCCGGAATCATGGCCTGCAAGATTAAAATAGCTGTGGTTTGTCAGATTCAGCAAGGTATCTCTGTCAGGTACCCCGTGATACTGAATGATTAATTCATTATCCTCCGTCAATGTATAGACCACCTTAAGATCCACATTCCCTGGAAAACCCTGATCCATATCCGGGCTGTGAAGCATGAGTGTAATACCACTCTCATTCTCCTCCACGACCTCCCAGATCCTCTGGTTCGTATAAGGACTGCCGCTGTGGAGCGTGTTTCCATTGTCGTTTTGTGCCAGGCGATAGTTTTTGCCTCCAAGCTCAAACCTGGCCCCGCCAATACGGTTTGCTACCCTTCCGATCACGCCGCCGAAAAAGCAGGTCCCCTTCTCATAACCGGATACATCATCATAACCAAGTACTACATCCCGGCCTTCACCATTCACATCCGGAATTACAATACTGACAATTGCAGCCCCATAATCAGAAACCAGGACCGACATCCCGTTCCCGTTTTTTAATTCATACAGATACGCCTCTTCTCCCGCTGAGGTCTTTCCAAACAAATGTCTCATACTCTTACTTCCTCCGATTTCCAGTTTTCTTCTATATGGACAGATGTCAGCGCCGGAAAATCCCCGCTGAAACTGTCAAAGCCGGAGATGCAGATGGCTGCCCATCCACATCTCCGGCTCCTTATACACATACGGACATCTTGCAGCTTATGCCCTTACAAACGATCCCGTCGGACAAGTCACAAACTTCATGCAATCATTGCCTGTCCTACTCATCCACACTATAATTAGGGGCCTCTTTCGTGATATGTATATCATGCGGGTGGCTCTCCTTTAAGGATGCCGAAGAGATCTTCACAAACTGCCCGTTCTTCTTCAAGTCTTCAATGGTAGGAGTCCCGCAGTACCCCATACCGGAGCGCAGACCGCCCATCAGCTGGAATACAGTATCCTCCACCGACCCCTTATACGCCACACGGCCTTCTACCCCTTCCGGCACCAGTTTCTTCGCGTCACTCTGGAAATAGCGGTCCTTGCTTCCGTTTTCCATGGCCGCAATAGAGCCCATGCCGCGGTATACTTTGTATTTTCTTCCCTGATATAACTCAAAGGTTCCCGGACTCTCGTCGCATCCTGCAAAAATACTTCCCATCATACACACATTGGCGCCTGCCGCGATTGCCTTGGTCATATCACCAGAATACTTGATCCCTCCGTCTGCGATCACGGGGATCCCGTATTTGTCCGCCGCCTCATAGCAGTCCATAACAGCTGTAATCTGCGGAACACCGATACCCGCAACTACACGTGTCGTACAGATGGAACCGGGACCGATACCGACCTTCACTGCATCTGCGCCGGCCTTGATCAATGCTTCCGCCGCTGCACCGGTTGCCACATTGCCCGCGATAACCTGAAGATCCGGGAATTTAGATTTCACCATATCCACCGCACGAAGCACATTGGCAGAATGCCCATGGGCAGAATCCATAACTACAACATCTACATGTGCATTTACCAGTTCCTGGGCACGCTCCAGACAATTGGCCGTAATACCGATGGCCGCTCCGCACAGAAGCCTCCCCTGGGAGTCTTTCGCCGACAACGGGTACTTAATCTGTTTTTCAATATCTTTAATCGTAATCAAACCTTTTAAATTAAAATCCTTATCTACGATCGGAAGTTTTTCCTTCCTTGCCTTTGCAAGGATCTGCTTTGCTTCCTCCAGTGTTGTACCTTCCAGTGCAGTAATCAACCCTTCCGAGGTCATAGACTCTTTAATTTTCTTTGTGAAATCTTCTTCGAACTTCAGGTCACGGTTGGTAATGATTCCAACCAGCTTCTTCCCTTCTGTGATCGGGACACCGGAGATCCTGAACTTACCCATCAGATCATTCGCATCTTCCAGAGTATGCTCCGGGGAAAGATAGAACGGATCCGTAATAACTCCGTTCTCAGAACGCTTTACTTTATCAACCTCTTCTGCCTGTCCGGCAATTGACATATTTTTGTGGATAATACCGATCCCCCCCTGACGCGCCATGGCAATCGCCATGCGGTGCTCGGTAACAGTATCCATACCGGCACTCATCATCGGTATATTAAGCCTGATCTTTTTCGTAAGATCTGTAGACAGATCCACCTGATTTGGAATCACCTCTGAATATGCCGGCACTAACAATACATCGTCAAATGTAATTCCTTCCCCAATAATCTTTCCCATGCTAATCTCCTTTCCTTTTTCCGCATTTTGCAATCATCCGCCCCGGATACATTGGGACGGATGATACAACACATTTGTATATTAAATGCTATGATAACCAATTTTACCACTGGTTGTCAACTGTTTTTTTCATCAGACAGTTTTTTGCTGTTTTATTAATGTGTCTGCCTTTTTCGCACGACCTTTCTGGGCGCCATCATAAAAAAGCCCTCCACAATCTGCTCATTTGGCTCGAACAGGATCTTCTGCTGCTCCCCTTTCCCCACAATGATCAGTGCATAAACGTTATCACCCCCTGTGCAGGATGTAAAATCATAGACCTTTGCCCGCTGGAACTGGCGAAGTTCCCCGGCATCTGCCGGAGCCAGAAGTTCCATATCGGCAATATTTACGGAACATACGCGTTTTCTTTTTGCCTTATGCATAATCTTATCTATATCCAGATCTCCGTTCACAAACAGATATTCATATTCCACATCCAGCCTTCGATTTAAAAATACAGCAAGCGCCGACACTCCAATCGGTAGGATGATCCCCAGCGGAAAGATAAATATTACCATGCAAGAGACAACCACCGCCAGCAAAAGCAGCACCTGAATCACATAATCCTTCCCGGTTTTTCTTTTTTTGATCAATTGTTCTGTATAAAAGTCACTCATACTTCTTCCTCCAACTTGTCCATCTTGTTTTTATTGTACCATAGTTTACCCTAAAAAGAAAACTCCCTATAAAGGGAGTTTTCAAAAAATTTATAATATAAGATGAGGACCTCAGGCCATTTCCTACATCATGCCCATTCCGGCGCCTGCCCCTGCCGGCATTGCAGGTGCATCCTCCTTAATATTGGCAACAACAGACTCTGTTGTGAGCAGTGTGGATGCCACACTGGTAGCATTCTGGAGTGCACTCCTTGTAACCTTTGCAGGATCAAGAATGCCGTGCTCTACCATATCCACGTAAGCCTCTGTCAGCACGTCAAACCCGGTGCCTGGCTTTGTATCTGCTACCTTGCTGATGATAACGGCGCCTTCAAGCCCTGCGTTGACTGCGATACGGAACAGCGGAGACTCCAGTGCCTTGAGCACTACATTGGCTCCTGTCTTTTCATCCCCTTCCATGTCCGCTACCATCTTGGCAACTTCCTTGGCCGCGTGGATATATGCAGAACCGCCGCCTGCGATGATTCCCTCTTCCACTGCTGCCCTTGTAGCTGCAAGTGCATCCTCCATACGGAGTTTAGCTTCTTTCATCTCTGTCTCTGTGGCAGCGCCTACACGGATAACTGCTACACCGCCTGCAAGCTTTGCAAGACGCTCCTGCAGCTTCTCTCTGTCAAAGTCGGATGTGGTCTCTTCAATCTGTGCCTTAATCTGTGCCACGCGGTCGGAGATCTCTTTCTTATCCCCAAGACCGTCTACAATTACAGTATTTTCCTTCTGTACCTTTACGGATTTTGCACGTCCAAGCTGATCCAGAGTTGCCTCCTTCAGATCCATTCCAAGCTCGTCGCTGATGACCTGTCCGCCTGTCAGGATCGCAATATCCTTTAACATCTCTTTTCTTCTGTCGCCATAGCCGGGAGCCTTCACTGCAGCAACATTAAAGGTTCCGCGCAGTTTATTGACAATCAGTGTGGTAAGCGCCTCTCCCTCGATATCCTCTGCGATAATCAGAAGTCTGGAACCGGACTGTACAATCTGCTCAAGGATCGGCAGGATATCCTGAATATTGGAGATCTTCTTGTCTGTAATCATAATATATGGATCGTCCAGGTTCGCCTCCATCTTATCCATGTCAGTTGCCATATATGCGGAAACATATCCGCGGTCAAACTGCATACCTTCTACAAGATCAAGCTCTGTCTTCATGGTCTTGGACTCCTCGATCGTGATCACACCATCGTTGGAAACCTTTTCCATTGCATCTGCTACCATCTCTCCAACCTCTGAATCGCCGGCAGAGATTGCAGCTACCTTTGCGATCTGGTCTTTTCCTGTCACCTTGCTTGACATCTGCGCGATTGCCTCTACCGCTTTGTCTGTCGCTTTTTTCATTCCTTTGCGCAGAATGATCGGATTAGCACCCGCCGCCAGATTCTTCATACCTTCATGCACCATTGCCTGTGCAAGGACAGTTGCTGTTGTTGTTCCGTCTCCGGCTACATCATTTGTCTTGGATGCCACTTCTTTAATCAGCTGTGCACCCATGTTCTCAAATGCATCTTCCAGTTCGATCTCTTTTGCAATTGTCACGCCGTCATTGGTAATCAGCGGAGCTCCGAAAGATTTGTCAAGGACAACGTTGCGTCCCTTGGGTCCAAGTGTCACCCTTACAGTATCTGCCAGCTGGTTCACGCCGGCCTCCAGTGCGGCTCTCGCCTCTGCGCCATATTTAATCTCTTTTGCCATAGTCTTATGCCTCCTAAAAAATATATTTATAATCTGAACTATTCAATCACAGCCAGGATATCATCCTGTTTTACGATAATGTATTCCTCATCCTCCACCTCTACGGTTGTGCCGGCGTATTTTGAATAAATCACCTGTGCCCCGACAGATACGTTCATCGTCACTTCTTTACCGTCCACAGTGCCGCCCGGCCCTACAGCAATCACCTCGGCCTGCTGCGGTTTTTCCTTGGACTGCCCCGGAATGACGATCCCGGATTTTGTAGTCTCTTCCGCTACCATCTGCTTTAACACAACTCTGTCTCCCAATGGTACTAATTTCATATTATATTCCTCCTATCTGATCTCTGCATTAGCGTTGTTAGCACTCATAAAAAGAGAGTGCTAAAAGACTCTAGATATAAAATAGCACTCTCTCCTGGTTTTGTCAACACACTTTATTTTAAGTTTATAGGATTTTTATAAAATCCGTTCTGTATATGAAGTACAATCACTTTTCCAAGCTTACTCCAGTATCTTTCCCGGATTCTTCCTGTGCACCGGATCTCCTCTTCCATCTCGCTGAAAATACATTCGTAGATCCCGTCCAGTGAAAACTCGGTTACCTCTGTCTTGCCTGTTAATAAATATATACATTCTTCCTCTTTCTTATACATGATAATCTTGCAGGTATATATCATATCATTGTAATACCCTCCGTCCAGGATCATCTTTTTCATCCTGAGCTTGACGGTATTTCCCTGAAACTGGCCCATAACATCCTCCAAACTGAATTTAAGGGTATCAGTCTCCCGATACCCCTATGTGCATAATATTAACTGCTGCGCTCTTCCTTGATCTTCTCCAGTTCTGTAAAGACATAATCATTTACAACTTTGATATAGGTTCCCTTCATCCCTGATGA
>CANSCI010000101.1 GCA_947645355.1 uncultured Dorea sp.
ATACCCATTGCAAGTGACATGGAATAGAAAAGCTGCCCCATGGCTGCCAGGATTGTCTTGGCAGACACGTCTGACATATGCGGCTTGATGTAGTATACAAGGCCTTCCATAGCACCGTCAAGAGTGAGTCCGTAGACGGAGATAATGATCGTTAAGACTACCAGGATCGGCATCAGAACCTTGCTTACATTTTCGATTCCCTGTTCTACACCGCACAGTACGATAATGGCAGTGATAGCCATGAAAATGAAGAACCAGCCAAGAGGTTCGTACGCTCCGCTGATAAAACCGGTGAAATAAGTATCGGCAGCGGCTTCATGGACGCCTCCGGTGATAAATACGGAAAAATACTTGATGACCCATCCGCCGATGACAGAGTAGTAAGGAAAGATGATGATCGGTACCGCAGCGGCAAGGACGCCAAGGAAGCTGAAACGCTTATCAAGCACTTTGAAGGCACCGATGGCGCTCAAGCCTGTCTTACGGCCCAGTGCGATCTCGCCTACCATAAGAGTGAAGCCGAAAGTCACCGCGAGGATAAGATAGATCAATAAAAATGTTCCTCCGCCGTACTGAGCTGCCAGATATGGGAATCTCCAGATGTTGCCGAGGCCGACTGCAGATCCGGAAGCTGCAAGTACGAAACCGAGCTTGCTGGAAAAGTTACTTCTGTTTTGCATGTAAAAACCCTCCTCATTCTAATTAACCCTCTATTAAAAAATAGATTGTGTTCTATTATGCCATGAAACCAGGAATAATTCAAGAAAAACCGGAGGATTATAAGAAAAATGTAGAAAAAAAGAGAAGAAAAGTGGCGAAAAGTAGAAACTATAGGTTGACAGCGGCCTGACGCTGTGTTAAATTATAGCTTGTGAAAAACAACAAAGCAGAGTATCCGCTCTCACCATAGCACAATAGGGTGACTACTGGTTGATATTGAAAATAAGAATCTTTCTGTGATTAAGAAGGATTTTTGTGCAGATATATGAGGTGGATAGTCTGGAACTATTCACTTATTTTTTTATGATGGGGGTGCAGGGACATTAGTGATTTAATGATTAACGGACAAATCAGAGATAAGGAAGTTCGTGTGATTAGCGAAAGTGGAGAACAGTTGGGTATTATGTCGTCAAAGGATGCCATGAAGCTTGCGAAAGAGGCAGAACTTGATCTTGTGAAGATTGCTCCAAAGGCGCAGCCGCCGGTGTGTAAGATCATCGATTACGGCAAGTACAAATACGAGCTTGCAAGAAAAGAAAAAGAAGCAAAGAAAAAGCAGAAGACTGTTGAAGTAAAAGAAGTTCGCCTTTCACCGAACATCGACACCAATGACCTCAATACCAAGGTGAATAATGCGAAGAAATTTATCAGCAAAGGAAATAAGGTAAAAGTTACTCTGCGTTTCCGGGGCCGCGAGATGGCGCATATGCAGCAGAGCAAGCATATCCTGGATGATTTTGCCGGCCTGCTTGCGGATATTGCCGTCATTGAAAAGCCTGCGAAGCAGGAAGGCAGAAGCATGAGCATGGTTTTAACTGAAAAACGTTAAAAATAAATTTACAAATTTAAGGAGGAATATTATTATGCCAAAAATCAAAACAAATAGAGCAGCTGCAAAGCGCTTCAAAAAAACAGGTACAGGGAAATTAAAAAGAAACAAAGCTTACAAGAGCCATATCTTAACTAAGAAATCTACAAAGAGAAAAAGAAATCTTAGAAAATCAATCATTACTGATGAGACAAATGTAAAGAACATGAAAAAGGTATTACCGTATCTGTAAGATATTGTAAGAGTATTGAAGGAGGAATAAGACATGGCAAGAATCAAAGGCGGAATGAACGCTAAAAAGAAACATAACAGAACATTAAAATTAGCAAAAGGATATAGAGGAGCACGCTCAAAGCAGTACAGAGTTGCAAAACAGTCTGTAATGAGGGCTCTCACATCTGCATATGCAGGAAGAAAGCAGAGAAAGCGCCAGATGCGCCAGCTGTGGATTGCACGTATCAATGCAGCGGCAAGGATGAACGGACTCTCTTACAGCAGGCTGATGCATGGGTTAAAGCTGGCTGATATTGAGATCAACAGAAAAATGCTGGCTGAGCTGGCTGTCAATGATGCAGAAGGATTTGCTGCACTTGCAGATGCTGCAAAGGCAAAACTGGCATAAAGCTTAAGAGTGTGATCCCGGGTGTAGATGATATGCCCGGGATTTTATGTTTTTGGGCGCAGAAGGAGGAAATTTTTGAAAGAAGGACACAAAAAATACAGACTTATTGTCCGTTTTTTTACAGGTGCAAAACGGTATTTTATGATAGCAGTGGGGGCTTCTTTCCTGACGACGGCACTGAATTCACTGATGCCGCAGATCTTCCGTTTTACTATCGACTCGGTGCTGGGGGACGGGAGGTATCCGTATCTGGCAGGGCATCTGTGGATCATGGCGCTTGTGCTGGCACTGGTTGCAGTGCTGTCCGGGATCTCCATGTATCTGAGCCGCTCCAGGACGGCGATGGCAGGAGAAAGCTTTGCGAAGAATATGAGGGACGCGCTGTTTATGCATGTACAAAAGCTCCCTATGAGCTGGCACGACAAAAACCAGACCGGAGATATTATCCAGAGGTGTACTTCTGACGTGGAGGTTATCCGCAATTTTGTGGTGACCCAGCTTCTGGAAGTGTTTCGTACGGTGTTTCTGGTTGCTGTCTCATTTTCTATGATGGTTTCGATGAATGTGAAGCTGTCACTGGTGGTTCTTTTGTTTGTCCCTGTTGTGGCGGCGTATTCGGCTGTTTTTTACCGACTGATCGCGAGACGGTTTACGGATGCCGATGAGGCGGAGGGGGAATTGTCGACGGTTGTTCAGGAAAACGCTACAGGAGTGCGGGTTGTGCGGGCATTTGGAAGAGAGAAGTTCGAGATGGACCGCTTCCGGGAGAAGAACGATGCATTTGCCGGCCTGTGGATCCGCCTTGGGACACTGTCGGGGCTTTACTGGGGAGTGGGCGACCTGATCACCGGCCTTCAGGTAGTGGCGGTCATTGTGCTGGGTGCTGTAGAGGCAGTACACGGGGCAATATCCGTGGGAGAATTTGTGGCATTTGCCTCCTATAATACTACATTGGTGTGGCCGGTGCGCGGCCTTGGGCGTATTCTTTCCGATATGAGCAAGGCCGGAGTCTCTTTTGAACGTGTGGATTATATTATCAGTGCGAAGGAAGAGGAATACGAAGAATACGGCACAGAGGAGGAGCGTGCCGCAGCAGGGGGGAATCGCATCACCACAGAGACGGATGTTGTGTTTTCCGATGTCAGCTTCTGTTATGAGGATGGGCCGGAAGTATTGTCAGGGGTTTCTTTTGAAGTCCCGAAGGGTACTACCTTCGGGATCCTCGGCGGTACAGGAAGCGGGAAATCTACCGTTGTACAACTTTTAACCCGGTTCTATGAACTGGAAGAGGGGAACGGAACAATCTCTGTCGGCGGCAGAGATATCCGGGATCTTCCACTTACAGAGCTTCGGAGAAATGTAGGAATGGTGCTTCAGGAGCCGTTCTTATACTCCAGGACTATCGGGGAAAATATTGCAGCCGCAAAGCCGGATGCGACGTTTGAAGAGATCAGGAATGCGGCGAAGATTGCCTGTATCGATGATGCGATCATGGGATTTCCGGATGGATATGATACACTGGTGGGAGAGCGTGGGGTGACGCTTTCCGGCGGGCAGAGACAGCGTGTGGCTATTGCCAGGATGCTGCTTGAGAGGGCGCCGATCCTTGTGTTTGACGATTCGCTCTCAGCGGTGGATTCCCAGACCGATGCACTGATCCGTAAGGCGCTGAGGGAGTATATGTCGGGTACGACCGTGTTTTTGATCTCCCACAGGATCACAACGCTTATGGGAGCGTCAAGGATCATGGTACTGAACCGCGGGCGTGTAGAGGAGATCGGCACACACCGCGAACTGCTCAGCCGCGGCGGGATCTACCGCCAGATCTATGACATCCAGATGAGCCATGATGACAGAAAGAAGGTGAAGCAGACAGATGGCAGCATATGAAGAGCAGGAATACAATAAACCGTTCCAGATCAGTGTGTGGGCAAAGATGCTTCCGTTTTTCCGGCCCTATAAGAAATATTTTGCGATTACAATGGGTCTTAATATTCTGCTTGCAGGGGTGGATATTCTGGTGCCGCTGTTCCAGAGCTATGCCATTGATCATTTTATTGTGCCGGATACCCTGGAGGGGATCTGGATATTCACTCTTGTCTATGTGGGGATGATCGCGGCTCAGACAGTTTCCGTCTACTGGTCGGTACATGCGGCGACAACTATCGAGATGTGCATCGGAAAGGATCTGAAGTGGGCGCAGTTCGAACATTTGCAGACATTGTCGTTTTCCTATTATAATACTACACCGGTGGGCTATATCCATGCCAGGGTTATGAGTGATACTCTGAGGATCGCCAGTATGATCGCGTGGGGGCTGGTGGATATGTTCTGGGCGCTGCTTTATGTGATCAGTGTATTTATCATTATGTTCGTGCTGAATGCGAAGCTTGCACTGATCCTTGTGCTGGTGGCGCCATGTATTGCACTGCTTACTGCTTTCTTCCAGAACCGGATGCTCCATTGGAACCGAAAGGTAAGAAGGATCAATTCCCAGATCACCAGCGCTTACAATGAGGGGATCACCGGTGTAAAGACGTCCAAGAGTATGGTGATCGAAAAGGAGAATGAGAAAGCTTTTTTTTCAAGGACTATGGAGATGCAGCAGGCGGCAGGCCGGTCAGCAAAGCTGAATGCGGTTTATATTCCGACCGTTCTGTTCTTTGGCTCGGCGGCGGCAGCCTATGTGTTGTACCGGGGCGGATATATGGTGCAGGAGGAGGTCATACAGCTTGGAACCTTGTCGGTGTTTATCTCTTATGCAGTCATTATCTTTGAGCCGATCCAGCAGCTGGCAAGACTTCTGGCAGAACTGATCTCCTGTCAGGCCAATATTGAGCGGGTGATGGATCTTCTGGAGCAGGAGCCGAATGTCACGGACCGGGAGGATGTGATCCGCAGGTACGGGGATCAGTTTGAACCGAAGAAGGAAAACTGGGAGAGGATTCGGGGAGATATTGTGTTCGAGGACGTCTCTTTTATGTATCCCGACGGGAAGGAGTATGTGCTGGAGCATTTTAACCTGCATATCCCGGCGGGGATGAATGTGGCTATCGTCGGAGAAACAGGGGCAGGAAAATCTACGCTGGTGAATCTGGCAGGGCGTTTTTTTGAGCCCACGGCGGGGCGAATCCTGATTGACGGGGTGGATTACCGGGAGCGGTCCCAGCTGTGGCTTCACAGTCAGATCGGGTATGTGCTGCAGAACCCCCACCTCTTTTCCGGCACAGTGCGGGAGAATATCCGTTACGGACGCCTCTCTGCCACAGATGAAGAGGTTGAGGCTGCGGCAAAAAGTGTGTCGGCGGATGCAGTGGTAGAAAAACTTCCCGACGGCTATGACAGTGACGTCGGAGAGAGCGGAGGCAGGCTGTCGGTGGGAGAAAAGCAGCTGATTTCCTTTGCAAGGGCGATCCTGGCAGATCCGGCAATCTTTGTACTGGATGAGGCGACATCATCCATTGACACTGCGACGGAGCAGCTGATCCAGAAGGCGACTCAGAGTCTGCTTCGGGGGCACACCGCTTTCGTGATTGCCCACCGGCTGTCCACCATCCGGAACGCGGATCTGATCCTTGTGGTGAAGGACGGGAAAGTGATCGAGAGAGGGACGCACAAAGAACTCCTCGGTAAGGAAGGGTACTATCGCGATCTATATTATAAGCAATTTGAGGAAGAGTCGGCAATGAAGGTGTTTGAGGAGAATTAGAAAGGAGAATTGGTATGAATGTATTAGTGGTTGTTGATATGCAAAATGATTTTATAGACGGAGCCCTGGGAACGAAAGAGGCGGTGGAGATCGTGCCCCGGGTTGTGGAAAAGATCAGAGAGTTTGACGGATGGGTCCTTTATACGAGGGATACCCATGAGGAAAATTATCTGGATACTCAGGAAGGCAGGAACCTTCCGGTTGCCCACTGTATCAGGGGCACGCAAGGGTGGGAGCTGCATCCTCAGATTGAAAAGCTTAGGAAAGAAGAGCCTGTCGATAAGCCGGCCTTTGGGAGTGTGAAGCTGGGGGCACTTCTGAAAACCCGGGATGAAGAACTGAAAGCGGAAGGAAACCCGGGGATCGAGTCGGTGACTCTCATAGGGCTCTGTACGGATATCTGTGTGATCTCCAATGCAATGCTTATTAAGGCATACCTGCCGGAGGTCCCGGTAGCGGTGGATGCTGCCTGCTGTGCCGGTGTCACGCCAAAGAGCCATGAGGAGGCGCTTGGCGCTATGCGGATGTGCCAGATCCAGTGTTAGGAGTCAGGAAAGAGCCGCAGATGCAAATGGATAGTCATTTGCATCTGCGGCTCTCATATATTCAGTGAGAAACTAGTTCCCGGGATATATTAACTGCTTCTCGGAAATGTCGTTTAACACTTCACTGAGATATTTCCGGGCAAGATAATTAGCCATCGCAAGGTTCATATCCAGGTAGTTTCCGCAGTCTTTGGCGGATGCACCCGGGATATCCCCTTTAAATTCAGCGATAAATGTGAACAACTCTTTCAGCAGAGGAACAATGTCTCTGGAAGTGTATTCTCCGGCAAGCAAAAGATAGAAACCGGTGCGGCAGCCCATGGGGCCGAAATAAATGGTCTTGCTTCCATATTCTGCGTGGTTGCGGAGGAAGGTGGCGGCAAGGTGCTCAATGGTGTGCATCTCTGCCGTGTTCATGACCGGCTCGTCGTTGGGACTTGTGAGTCTTAGATCAAAGGTTGTGACCGGGTGCCCTTCTACATAGTCAATGCGTGATACATATGCGCCGGGCACTAATTTCAGATGGTCTATGGTGAAGCTTGTTATTTTTTCCATAGTGTCTGCTCCTTTTCTTGTTTTCGTTCTGCCCTCATCAGATAAAGGTTGAGAGTTCCTTTGTCCGTTGGGGGCTGTGTTAATTATTATAACATTTTTTTGAAGGATTTTCCATGAAAAATATGGCCGGGTGTGTTATACTAATAGAGGTTTAGTTACCGTTTGCTCTGGTCACAGTACCCTTGTACACTGCGGGCAGCATTCGCAGATCCTTTTAAATTTCACTGCGTGGATGAGGGGGACAGTAACGGAGTCAAGGAGGCAGAAGATGAAGATTTATTTTGTAAGGCATGGGGAGACAGATTGGAATAAGGAGCGGAAGATTCAGGGGCAGGTGGATATACCTCTGAATGCATTTGGCATACATCTGGCGGAGGAGACGGCAAAGGGGCTTAAGGACGTTCCCTTTGACGTATGCTTCAGCAGTCCCCTCGGAAGGGCGAAGGAGACGGCCCGCATTCTTTTAGACGGAAGGGACGTACCGGTCATTGAAGATCCGAGGATTCAGGAGATGGGGTTCGCGGCGTATGAAGGGCGCTGCTGTTCGCCTCAGAACTGGGATGTGCCGGATTCTTTCCGGGACTTTTTTGAGCATCCGGAGCGTTTTGCTCCGGCAGAGGGAGGAGAAGATTTTGCAGATATGAAGGAGCGGACGGGAGATTTCCTATCCTGGCTCTTTACCAGGAAGGAATACAAGGACAGCACGGTTCTGGTAACCACTCACGGCGCGGCGCTGGCGGGGCTCCTTAACAATATTAAGAAAGAGCCGCTGTCCGGATACTGGGGCACAGGCGTGCATAAAAACTGCGCGGTGACGGAGGTTGAGGTGACGGAGGGGATTCCCCGTGTGATCTCAGAGAACCGGGTATATTATAAGGATCAGGTAAAGGACTGGTAGGCCGTCTTTGGGGGTATTCCCCGCGGACATCTGTGAAATTTATAACAATAGTATTTGGGAGGAACAAGAAATGATAGGTGACAAGAAAGTATTATTCAGCGGTATGCAGGCGACGGGCAGTCTTACGCTTGGAAATTATCTGGGGGCGCTTAAGAACTGGGTGACGTTAAGTGACGAGTATGAATGCTTCTACAGCGTGGTGGATCTGCATTCTATTACGGTGAGGCAGGATCCTGCGATACTGAGGAAGCGGGCGAGGGCGCTTCTGACTCTTTATATTGCGGCCGGACTCGATCCGGAGAAGAACTGCATTTATTATCAGTCCCATGTATCAGGACATGCAGAGCTTTCATGGATCCTGAATTGTTTTACTTATATGGGGGAACTGAACCGTATGACGCAGTTCAAGGACAAATCTGCAAAGCATGCAGACAATATTAATGCAGGACTCTTTACTTATCCGGTCCTGATGGCGGCCGATATTCTGCTGTACCAGGCGGATGTGGTTCCGGTTGGGGTGGATCAGATGCAGCATCTGGAGATCACCCGTGATATTGCAGAGCGGTTTAATAACATTTACGGAGATGTCTTCACGGTGCCGGAGCCTTATATCGGCAAGGTGGGAGCTAAGATCATGAGCCTTCAGGATCCTTCAAAGAAGATGTCCAAGTCGGATGAGAATCCTAATGCAAGTATTTATCTTATGGATGATACAGACACGATTATGAGGAAGTGCAAGCGTGCAGTTACAGATTCCGAGGCGCGGATCTGCTACCGGGAAGAGCAGCCGGGTGTGAAGAACCTGATTGACATCTACAGCGCATGTACCGGGAAGACTTCAGATGAGGCAGTGAAGGAGTTTGACGGAAAGGGATACGGAGAATTTAAGCTGGCCGTGGGCGAGGCAGTGGTATCTGTATTGAAGCCTCTGCAGGACGAGGTCGCCCGGCTTGAGAAGGATAAGGCATATATAGACGGTGTGATCAAGAATAATGCGGAAAAAGCTGATTATTTTGCCATGAAGACTCTTCGGAAGGTACAGAAGAAGGTCGGATTTCCAGAAAGGATCCGGTAGCTGCCTCAGGAGAAGGACTGTAGATTGTAAAAAAGGAGGGCGCGAGGTATGGGAAGGAAATATAAAAGAATCTTTGTGGTTGTCCTGGATTCGCTTGGCATCGGGTGTATGGAGGATGCGGCGGCATTTGGTGATGAAGGCGCGGATACGCTGGGGCATATTTCCGGTCGGATGGGAGGGCTTGATATTCCGAACCTGAGAAGCCTGGGGCTTGCAAACCTGCGTCCGCTTGAGGGGATATCTCCGGTGGAGAACCCGAAGGCTTACTATATGGAAATGAATGAAAAAAGCAGCGGCAAGGATACGATGACAGGCCACTGGGAGCTGATGGGGCTTCATATTACGAAGCCGTTTTTGACCTTTACAGAGA
>CANSCI010000102.1 GCA_947645355.1 uncultured Dorea sp.
TAATGAGAAATGGTGCTGGGAATGAATCCCAGCACCAACTTTGTCTACAGTCTGGTTTTGTTTCCTTTGTCAAATACATATCAGTAAAGGAGCGTGTATAGATGAAAGGCATAATAGAGAGACTGGTAATGGTATTCGAAGAGCGGCAGGCTGGAGGTGCATCAAAATGAGTAAGATGAGTATTGTAGTTCCGTGTTTTAATGAGGAAGAGGCATTGCCGGTATATTACCGGGAGATGTGCAAGGTAATGCGTGAGATGGAAGATGTAGAGTTCGAGATTTTGTTTGTGGACGACGGTTCCTCGGATCGGACGCTGGAGATTGCGAAGGGGTTGAATGAGACAGACGGGCGGTGCAAATATCTTTCCTTTTCCAGAAATTTCGGAAAGGAAGCGGCGCTCTATGCAGGGCTTCAAAATGCTTCAGGTGATTATGTAGCTACGATGGATGTGGACTTGCAGGATCCGCCGGGACTTCTGCCGGAAATGTACCGGATTCTTAAGGAAGAGGATTATGACAGTGTGGCAACCAGACGTTCCACAAGAACCGGGGAGCCAAGGATACGTTCTTTCTTATCAGAAAGCTTTTACCGTTTTATCAATAGAATATCTAAAACGGAAATTGTAAACGGAGCCAGAGATTATCGCCTTATGAAGCGGAAAATGGTAGACGCGGTGCTCGGGATGAGTGAATATAACCGGTTTTCTAAAGGAATCTTTGAATGGGTGGGGTTCCGGACAAAATGGCTGGAATTCCAGAATGTAGGCCGGTGTGCCGGTGAGACGAAATGGTCTGTGAAGAAGCTGTTTTTCTATTCCCTTGAGGGGATCACCGGATTTTCTGTGGCGCCGTTATCTCTTGCGGCAGTAGTAGGAATTGTATTTTGTCTGCTGGCATTTTTCATGATACTTGTGATCATTGTGCGGACGGTTGTCTGGGGGGATCCGGTGTCCGGCTGGCCGTCATTGGCATGCATTATCTTTCTGGTAAGCGGAATTCAGCTTTTCTGTACAGGGATTGTCGGACAGTACCTGTCGAAGACCTACCTTGAGACAAAACACCGGCCGATTTTCATCTTAAAGGATTCCAGCGAGGAGGATGGAGGAGGTACACATGAGAAGATATCACTATAAGGAAGGGCACAGCTATCTTCTTTTGTTTCTCCTTACGGCGCTTGCCTGTTATGTGTTCGTTCTGCGTTTTGGTGTATTTGGGGCAAAGGTAGACTGGATCAGCCAGCACAGTGTGCTGCCGGATTATTTCCGGAGGCAGTTTTATGATACCTGGGAGTTATTTCCGGAATTCGCAGGAAATATCGGAGGAGGGCAGAATATCTATAATTATGCATATTATGGATTGTACAGTCCTGTTATTCTGCCGTCCTATCTTCTGCCTTTTGTAAAAATGTCAGATTATATGATGGCAGTGCAGTTCTTATGCCTCGAGGCATCTGTGCTTCTTTTGTATCGCTGGCTCAGGCGCAGAGAGTTTTCCAGGGGAATCGCATTTGTTGCAGCAGTTATATTTCTGCTTGCAGGTCCGATGGTGTATCATTCCTACAATCAGATTATGTTTGTTAATTATATGCCCTTTCTTTGCCTGGGACTTCAAGGGACAGACCGATATTTTGATTCCGGCTCTTCCGGCAGGGAAATGGGAAAGCCGGAGTCTGGAAGGACAGGTAAGAAAAGGGCTGCCGGACTTCTTGCCGCCAGTATCTTTTTGATGATCCTGACAAGTTTTTACTATAGTATCGGCGGAATGTTGGTGCTTGTTTTATATGGCCTTCACCGGTATTTTGAAAACCTGGGGCAGGAAGAGAAGATTACTTTGGGCGGATTTGTGCAGGAAGGACTGAGGTTTGCAATGCCCTTTATACTTGCTGTGCTGCTCAGCGCCTTTCTTCTGATACCTACATGGATGGCGCTTAAGGGGAGGGAAAATGTAGAAGCCGGTATACGTACAGCAGATCTTTTGATCCCGCAGGTGTCTCTTAATCGTTTTTTTTACAGCCCCTATGGCATTGGACTTACTACACTGGGGGTTACGGCGCCGGCGGCAATGCTGATGTTCCGGAAACTGCATGAAAAAGTGCTGGCGTGGGGATGTATGATTGTGCTGACAGTACCGGTATTTGCATATTTACTGAATGGAGGCTTATATATCCGGGACAAAGTAATGATCCCGTTTTTACCGTTATTGTGTTATGTAATAGCTTATTATGTAAGAAGCTTATCACAGACCGAGCGTATGCCGACATGGAGATGGCTGGTTCCGTGGCTGGTGCCGCTGTTTTTTGCTTATATTGAATATCAGAAAGGACGGGAAGGGAGGTATTGGACGTATATAATTGCAGATGGTATTGGAATGTTTTTATGCTTTCTTTTTTTTAGGAGCCGTTTTCATAGAAGGAAACATCCGGTGATCCTGCTGCTTCCTTCTGTACTCTTTTTGTCATGCTTTGGTCTGGTTCTGCATACAGAGAAACATCTTATGGCGGACAGAGAATTTTACAATAAAGTTACGGACCGCGATATAGAGGAGTTGATTGCCGGGGTTGTGAAGGAAGAAGATGGATTTTATCGGACAGAACAGTTGGGAAGCGACAGGGAAAATGCAGCGAACCTGAACCGGGTCTGGGACCTGGGGCAATATATTTCCTCCACCTATTCTTCGGCCTGCAATGAAGGATACCGAAGCTTCAGGGAGAATACTTTTGAACTGGAGGAGCCTTTCCGCAACTTTCTGATGCAGTCGGCATCCTATCATCCCTTGTACCAGGATTTCATGGGAGTGAAATATATTGTTTCCGGGAAAGAGGTGGAAGGCTATCAGCTGATGGGAAAAAAGGGACAATGGAAATTATATAAAAATCAGGATGCCCTGCCGGCTGCCTATGCGGCGAACCGGACAATAAGTACGTCAGAATATGAAAAACTTGAATTTCCGTATAATCAGCTGGCACTTCTTGAATATGCTGTGGTTAAGGATTCAGGTGTAAGCAGCTATAACAGCCGCACAGCAGATAGAATTATGGGAGACATGAAGGCAAGATATGGAATAAAGCCGGTAAATGTGTGCCTGCCGCAGAAGATATCGTCCGGGAAGAAAGAAAAAGAAACTATTGATCTCTCAGAGGTCCTGTCAAAGGATAATGGTACGGATCAAGCCGGAAAACGGATTCTGTTTTTGAAGTTTCGTGTAGAGAACCGGAAACCTTCAAAAGATGTGGCAGTGTGGGTAGAAGGAATAAGGAACAAGCTGACCTCTAAAAAACATTTTTATTACAATGGCAATACAGAATTTACCTATGCAGTTTTACTCGGAGAGGACCAGGAAACGGCTGCGGTCTCCTTCGGAGAAGGAGAATATGAGATCTCAGATCTCAGATGTTTTGTGGGAAGCGTTCCGCGAAACAACCGGGAAGAACTTTGCCAGTCGGAATTATTGCTTCATAAGGACGAGACAAAAGGGAATGTGATCGCAGGTCAGCTGGATGTCAGAGAGGACGGATATTTTGTGACAACTATCCCGTATGATGAAAATTTTACCGTTTTCGTGGATGGAGAGAAGGCAGAGCATCAGAGGGTGAATGAGGCATTTTTAGGATGCAGGGTCAGGAAGGGGGAGCATGAGATCAGGATTGTCTATCATGCGCCCGGGGCCCGGGCGGGAAAAGCGGTGTCACTGGCGGGCTTATTGATTGCGGGGATCTGGGGGTGGAAGAAATTCCTTATTTTTCATACTTGACATCCCTTGATTTTCCGTCTATCATTATCCATGTAAAAACTACATAGGATTGATGACAAGGGAGCTTGCACGGAAGCGGGCTGAGAGTGGGCTGACACCGCCCAGACCTATAACCTGATTTGGATAATGCCAACGTAGGGATGCGTTATAAGGGATTTTAAGATCTCCTTTGTCTTCAATCGAAGATGAAGGAGGTTATTTTTATGTTTCAATTTATGGTGACCGCGGAAGGCGGTCTGACGACGGCCGGTTATGCGGTATGTATCGTTGCAGGGATCATATTATTCCTGCTGGCGCTTATTTTTGCGGGGAGAGTTTCTGGAAAGAACCGGATGTCAACGAAGCAGTTGGTGTTCTGTGCAATGGCAATGGCGCTTGCCTTTGTCACATCCTATCTAAAAATATTCAGGATGCCCTGGGGCGGAAGCGTCACGCTGTGCAGTATGCTTTTTATTGTGCTGATAGCGAATTGGTACGGCGTAAAGGCAGGCGTTTCTGTCGGGCTTGCCTACAGCATTCTCCAATTTATCCAGGAGCCGTATGTACTGTCATTCTTCCAGGTGTGCTGTGATTATTTTCTTGCATTTGCAGCACTTGGCGCTGCCGGTTTTTTTGCAGGGAGTACGCATGGGCTGGTAAAGGGATATCTTATGGCGGTCATTGCGCGGGGAGCCTTTCATGCGCTTGGGGGTTATCTTTACTGGATGGATTATATGCCTGACAATTTCCCCCAGTCTCTGAAGAGTATCTACCCTATCGCATATAATTACAGCTATCTGCTGGCGGAGGCTCTGATTACCGTTGCAGTCATATCCATTCCGGCCGTCTCAAGAGCTCTGGAACAGGTGAAGAAGACGGCTGTTTCATAATTGAGAATGTAAAAGAGAGGCCATGGCAGGAAAGAAAATGAAAACGGTGCTGACGATTGTAGGAAGTGATCCAAGCGGCGGCGCAGACATTCATGCAGGCCGAATATTGAGCGTGGGAATCTTAGTATTCCCACAATTTTTTATGTCAAAAATATTTGATAATAAAAATACTTGACAAACAAAATAAATTGCCGTATACTTTGAAAGTCAAAATAATAAATGAAAGAATTCAGAGGGCAGCTATGGCAGGAATAATATGTGGGACGGGGGCGTATGTTCCGTCCTATACAATGGACAACGACGACATTGCAAAATTTGTGGATACCAGTGATGCGTGGATCCGGGAGCGGACAGGGGTGGCAAGAAGGCATATTGCCAGACAGGAGACTACCGTATCTATGGCCTCTGAGGCCGGAAAGCGTGCACTGGAAAATGCAGGTATCAGGGCAGAGGAAATTGACCTGATTCTGGTTGCCACCATATCATCAGACGTTGTTCTGCCGTGTACAGCCTGCGAGGTACAAAAGGAGCTGGGAGCAGTTTATGCCACCTGTTTTGACATTGGCGGGGCAGCCTGTACCGGGTTTGTGCTCGCCTATAATACGGCGGCCGCGTATCTGACTGGGGGTATTTACCGAACGGCGCTGGTGATCGGGAGTGAGAGCCTGTCAAATCTGACTAACTGGAAAGACAGGGGCACTTGCATTCTCTTCGGTGACGGTGCAGGCGCCGCGGTGATGCGCGCAGATGAGAGAAACCGTTATCTTCCGGTTACCCATTCGGAAGGAGTAAAAGGTGCGGCGCTTACATGTAAAAGCAGATGCTGCGGTACAAAAGAGGTACCGGAGGAGGCGTATTTTATTCAGATGGATGGGCAGGCAGTATTTAAATTTGCCGTCAGAAGAGTTCCCGAGGTGATCCGGGAGGTGCTGGAGAAAAACAGACTGGTACCGGAGGATATCGGGCTGTATATCCTGCATCAGGCGAACCGGAGGATTGTGGATGCCGTTGCAAAGAGGCTGAACGAACCTATTGAAAAATTTCCTATGAACCTCGAGGAATATGGAAATACCTCCTCGGCAAGCATCCCGATCCTGCTGGATGAACTGAACCGCGCAGGGAAGCTTAAGCAGGGACAGAAACTGGTGCTTGCAGGCTTCGGAGCAGGGCTTACCTGGGGGGCGGCAGTGACAGAGTGGAAAGGCAGCTGAAAAAAGACGAAAAAAAGAAAAAGGAGAATGGATATTATGTTAGAAAGGATTAAGGAATTAACAGCAGAAAATCTTGGAGTAGACGAGGCAAATATTACAAAAGATACATCCTTTAAAGATGACTTAGGTGCAGACTCGCTGGACCTGTTCGAGCTGGTAATGGCTTTGGAGGAGGAGTACGACGTGGAAATTCCCACAGAGGAGCTTGAGAAGATTGCGACCATAGCGGATGTGATCCAGTACATTGAGGAGCATAAGAATTAAAAGGGAAAGCTGAGGTTTGAATATGCAGACAAAGTTAACCAGATTATTAGGGATCGAATGCCCGATCATTCAGGGCGGCATGGCATGGGTCGCAGAATATCATCTGGCGGCCGCAGTATCTGAAGCAGGAGGGCTTGGCCTGATCGGTGCAGCAAGCGCCCCGGCAGATTGGGTGAGAGAACAGATCAGAAGCGTGCGTAAGCTGACGAAGAAGCCGTTCGGCGTTAATATTATGCTGATGAGTCCTTATGCAGACGAGGTGGCCAAGGTCATCGTGGAGGAAAATGTTCCGGTTGTCACTACCGGCGCAGGCAGTCCGGAAAAGTACATGAAGATGTGGAAGGAAGCAGGGGTAAAGGTGATTCCTGTAGTAGCTTCCACAGCTCTTGCAAAGCGTATGGAGCGCTGCGGGGCAGATGCCGTTGTAGCCGAGGGCTGTGAGGCAGGAGGGCATATCGGGGAAAGCACAACAATGGTGCTGGTGCCCCAGGTTGCGGATGCGGTCTGCATCCCGGTGGTTGCCGCAGGCGGTATTGCAGACGGCAGAGGGATGGCGGCGGCCTTTATGCTGGGAGCATCCGGCGTACAGATGGGCACGCATTTCGTAGTGACGGATGAATGTCAGGTACATGAGAATTATAAAGAGAGGATTATCAGAGCAAAGGATATTGATACAAGAGTGACAGGCAGGACGACCGGACATCCGGTGCGCGCCCTCAGAAACGATATGACGAAGCGTTATCTGGAGCTTGAGAGTCAGGGAGCCGGTTTTGAAGAACTTGAGGATCTGACCATCGGGGGCTTAAGGAAGGCTGTCGTGGAGGGTGACGTGAAAAATGGAAGCGTTATGTCGGGACAGATTGCCGGAATGGTAAAGGAGAGAATGTCATGCCGGGCATTGATTGAGAAGATTATGAAGGAGACGGACGCACTGGTGAAAGGAACGGCTGTTTATGAGTAAGATTGCATTTATTTATCCGGGTCAGGGAGTGCAGAAGACCGGCATGGGGGCGGATTTTTATACCGGCTGTGAACTGGTAAGAGAGCTGTATCATGCAGCGGGGCAGGCCCTCGGCCTGGACATGAAACACCTGTGTTTCGAGGAAAACGATAAGCTGGATCTGACGGAATATACCCAGGCAGCGCTTGTGACCACCTGTCTTGCCATGACAAGGGTAGTTAGAGATGCCGGAATTATGCCGGATCTTACAGCAGGGCTGAGTCTGGGAGAGTATGCCGCTATTGCGGCGGCCGGCGGCATGGATGAGCTGGACGCTGTCCGGCTTGTGCGTAAGAGAGGGATTCTGATGCAGAATACGGTTCCGGCAGGGGTCGGGGCTATGTGTGCAGTTATGGGTATAGAGACAGAGCAGGTGGAAGAGATCCTCTTATCTATCGAGGGGACAACGATTGCCAACTATAACTGTCCGGGGCAGATCGTAATAACCGGTTATAAAGAGGCTGTAGAGAATGCGGCGCAGAAGCTAAAGGAAGCAGGGGCAAGGCGGACGGTTATGCTCAGTGTCAGCGGTCCGTTTCATTCTCCGCTGCTGCTTCCGGCAGGGGAGTCTCTTTTGGAAGAACTTTCCCGAACAAAGCTGCAGGAACTGAAGATCCCTTATGTCACAAATGTGACGGCAGAGAAGGTGGAAGATATTTCCCGGACGAGGGAACTGCTGGCAAAACAGGTCAGTTTCCCTGTGCGCTGGCAGCAGAGTATGGAACTTATGATCTCTGAGGGTGTGGATACCTTTGTGGAGATCGGGCCGGGCCGGACCCTTGCCGGATTTCTTAAGAAAATCAGCCGTGACGTAAAGGTATATAATATTTCTGCATGGGAAGATGTGGAGAAAGTGGCAGGTGCATTATGTTAGATAGAAAGGTGGCACTGGTTACCGGGGCATCCCGGGGGATCGGGAGCGTGATTGCGAAGAAGCTGGCTTCTTTGGGGGCGGTTGTGATTATTAATTATAACGGTTCGGCAGAGAAGGCGCAGGAAATAAAAAAAGAAATTGAAGAGGCGGGAGGAAGAGCCGGGGTGTACCGGTGTGATGTATCAGATTATGCGGCGTGTGAGGCCTGCATCCGAAAAATTATCAAGGAACATGGCAGGCTGGATATTCTGGTGAACAACGCAGGGATTACCAGAGACGGACTTTTGATGCGGATGTCAGAGGAGGATTTTGACAGTGTCTTAAATACCAACCTGAAGGGTGCATTTCACACGATTCGGTTTGCCATGCGTCAGATGCTGAAGCAGCGGAGCGGGCGGATCGTCAATATTTCTTCTGTTGTGGGCGTGGCTGGTAATGCAGGGCAGGCAAATTATGCGGCTGCC
This sequence comes from uncultured Dorea sp., assembly GCA_947645355.1. Classification (GTDB taxonomy): domain Bacteria; phylum Bacillota; class Clostridia; order Lachnospirales; family Lachnospiraceae; genus Dorea_D. The sequence goes on from CANSCI010000102.1 coordinate 8,432, forward strand.
AAGGCAGGGCTGATAGGGCTGACTAAGACGGCGGCAAAGGAAGCTGCATCCCGCGGGGTAACTGTAAACGCCATTGCACCGGGATTTATCGACACGGATATGACCGCTGTCCTGCCGGACAAAATCAAAGAATCGGCAAAAGACCAGATTCCCCTGGGAAGGTTTGGAAGACCGGAGCATGTGGCAGGAGCGGTGGCATTTCTTGTGTCTGATGATGCAGAGTATATTACCGGTCAGGTGCTTCACGTGGACGGCGGCATGGTAATGTAAGCCGGCATTTGAGCCATAAAGGTGTGTTCACGGCCATGCAGGGCCGGGAATGCATCATAAAAAGGAGAGAGGGTCATGAAGAGAAGAGTAGCAGTAACAGGACTGGGCGCGGTAACACCGATCGGCAACAACGTTCCGGATTTTTTTGAAGGTATCCGGGAAGGCAGGGTTGGGATCAGTGAGATCACCAGATTTGATACCACAGATTATAAAGTGAAAATTGCGGCAGAGGTCAAAGGGTTCTCGGCAAAGGATCGTATAAATCCCAAGGATGCAAGGCGTATGGAATTATTTACCCAGTATGCGGTGGCAGCGGCGAAAGAAGCCTTTGAGGATTCAGGGATCGATCTCGGGAAGGAGGACGTATTCCGCGCCGGGGTCATTGTAGGATCCGGGGTCGGAAGCCTCCGGGAGGTTGAGACAGAGTACGGGAGGATTCTGTCGAAGGGGCCGTCCAGGGTCAACCCGT
>CANSCI010000103.1 GCA_947645355.1 uncultured Dorea sp.
ACAGCCAATGCAGCAATAATGATCTGATTCTTTTTGAATATTCGTTTCACTGTTCCTTCCTCCTGATTCTGCCATATTCTTTTAATTCTTCTTCATTATTCTAATCTTATGCGTGTCTATCCCGAATAATGCCTGCACGGCTTCGGTAATATTTTTCACCACCCGGGCATCATCTCCTCCTGAAGCGATCACAACGACTCCCTCTACCCTCGGTGTGATCTCCTTGCTTACATAAGGATCACCTGTATCTCTACCCTGCCCCCCATAGATCGTCGTCTGTCCGCTGGAAGAACTGCTTGTAGTGCGCTGTCCCCCCTGACTGTCGGACTCCGTGACAGTATTCCCTTCCCTCTGTATATCTTTTTCTACTACCTTCTCTGCAGAAGCGGCAAGCGTAACCATAACGGCCACATCCCCGGCTCCCTCAATCTGGGAAAACAATTTCTCAAGGTGGCTCTCAAGGTAGCTGACATATTCACTCTCTGTCATAGCAGAACTGTAAACTTCCCTGCTTTGGTATGTATCCCTGCTTTCTTTTTTCTTTCCTCCCGCGGGCACTGCGACAACAAGCAGGAGAATACCGGCCAGAAGAAGTACTGCCAGCTGTTCTCTCTTCATATTTTTTATATGAAAATTGTCAGGAATTTTCCATTTCCATAGCCTTTTATTTTTCAATCCTGGTCTCCTCCATTTCTGTGTTCATTTTTTTCAATCCGGATATCCTCCACCTCTATGTTCACTTTTTCTTTTCCGTTTTCCCCCCGGTTCTCCTCTTTGGTCCAGGCATCTGCCCCATCTGTCCCGCCCAGATATCCGGCAGCCTCCTCGATCCTGCGTACTTGCTTCTGGTACTCCTCATTCCCATAAAGATCTGTAATCCAGTAGTCCGCATGGCAAAGCTTAAGCACAGGCGCAACAAGAAGCAAGATCAGCACAAGCCCGGTAAAAAAACGGATGTATTTTCTATAATCAGAATCCGGAAGCATATGGAGCAGAACCGTAATCAGCACCAGATAAAATGCAACATTCTGAATCCATTCATAGATATAAGCCAGCATATGTCCCCTCCTTCGTTTCCCATGTATAGATCTTATATGTCCTTTGTACACTCCTCACATCCCTATACTTGGCTGGTTACTGCCGAGACGATCACGATGGTGAGTAAAAACAAAAGCCCCGTTGTAAACACTACCTGCATCAGGAGCCTGCACCCCTCTCCCACACTCTCCACACACCCCGTGATCCGTTTATCGGAGACCGGCTGGATCAGTGCCACCGCAAGCTTATACATCAGAGCGATCCCGCCGATCTCCACCAAGGGAAGGATACACAGCGACAGGCAGATAACTGCCCCTGTCATGCCGATCCCGTTTTTTACCAGCACGGCTGTTCCAAGTGCCACCTCTGTAACGCCTCCTATCGCATCCCCGATTCCCGGAATAGCTTCGGCTCCTCTGGTCAGTGCACTTCTCTTCACTGTGTCAATGGCCGGGCTCATAAGACCTTGTACAATATTGAGTCCCACAATACAGGTAAGTATCGTCTTCAGCGTCCACGACACCACCATCTCAATCAGTTCTGCAAATTTGCTCAGATAATCCTCCTCCGACAGAAAATTCAGCACCTTTACCATGATATAGATATGAATGGCCGGAAGCAGGATATTCACGATCAGCACCTCCACAAGATAAATCAAAAGCAGCACCAGATTGTAAAAAGCCACCGCCGTGACACTTCCCTTGGCCACCGCCACTGACAGGAAATAGAGGGGGCAGAATACACCCATAAAGGAGGTCAGGCTTTCAATCCCTTCGCTGACCCAGTCCATCACTGCACCAAAGGTGTTCAGGCACAGCGCGATCAGCAGCAGATACAGCATATAGAAACCAACCTCTGAGATCTGCCGATTCTGAAAGATGCTGGAAAAGTTGCTGAACACAGCAGCAATTACCGCAATCAGCAGAATATGGACCAGGTTCTCCTTTCCACTTTGGAAGGCATATATGAGCTGATCTTTTGCCAGGCGTCCTAAAAGGTCTGCCGTCAGGCTTAAGTCCCCGGACATCAACTCTGCCGCCGTCTCTTTAAAATCCAGCTTTGCATCTGGAAATAACTCCCGCAGGGACGCATTGACCTCATCAAAATCATATTCATCTATCACCTGCCCCAGCTGCCCGGCACATTCCTGTGCGTCATCCTCCTGCACTGCCTCGTCCTCTGTGTCATAATCCTTCCCGCTGCCCGCCGGTTCCTGCGGTTCCGCCGCTCTTGCCGCAGCTGAAAAAGCGGCTGTCAAGAATAAAATACAAACCGCCAGAAGATATCCTCTTCCAAAAACTCTGCCGCACCTTCCCTGTCTCTTTCCTTTTTTCCTTCTCATGATAAAAACTCCTGGATGGTGTCAAGAAGCGCAAGCAATATCGGCATACTCATCACCAGAATCGCCAGTTTTCCAAAGATCTCAATCTGCTTTGCGATCGTCTGATAGCCGGCATCTTTACAAATACTGGAAGAAAACTCTGCAATATATGTAACACCCAGCATCTTAATAAGCGTTCCTAAATAGGCTGCATCCACATGGATATAGCCGCCGATGGTCCTGACTGCTTCAATCATCACCCCGAGCTTTCCCAGAATAAAAAAGAAAATAAAGAGACTGAGCGCTACGCTGATATAGATTCCATATTCTGTTTTCCCGGTTTTAAACTGAACCGCCAGAAGGGTTCCCGCCACTCCAATGATCCCAATCTGTACTACGTCCATAGAATTCCCTTCTTTCTACAATGAAAACAGGCTTTTAATTGACTCAAACAAGTCATAGATATATGGTACGATCCAGAACAGCACCAGCAGAAGCCCTGCAAGGCTGGTCAGGAAAGCCTGCTCCTCCCTCCCGCTGTGCTTGAGCACCTGGCTCAGCACAGACACCAGGATCCCCACTGCGGCAATTTTAAATATCAGGTTTACATCCATGCGCTCCTCCTATAATAACAGAACCGCGATAAGCATTCCGCTCATCACGCCCAGACAATGGCATAATCTTACTTTTGTCCTGATCTCTCCCTGCATCTCCTCCATAGACTGCGCGAGCTGTTCCTGGTACAGGTCCAGGGTTTTTATCTGCATCTGTACATCCATATTTCCAAGCTGTCCTCCCAGAGCTTTCAGACGATCCATCTCCTTTGCCGGAAGCTTAAGACTCTTAAGATCCTTCTGGATCCCTTCCTCCCACATCTGTGCAAAAACTCCCTGTTCCCGCTTCCCCATCCGGCGGCTTAAGGACAGCAGCCAGTGCTGATACGGCGGCCCGCTCCTTCCTGCGATATGAGAAAATATTTCTCCCATGCATTCCCTCGCATACCGGATCTCACCTTGAAGCTGGTATATCAGCCTCTGGATATCCTGCATCTGCCTGTACCCTTCCCGGATATCTGATGCTTTCTTTACGCCGGCCAGCGTGGTTGCCCCTATGACCATCAGACATCCGACGAATTTCAACATCCCTCCGGGATCTTTTTTTCTCCCGGATAGATCCTGCTGCCCCGTTCATCGTAGACCCCTGCCACTTGTCCCACATCCTGGCCTCCTCCGAGCACAATGTAGCGTTCAAATCGTCTCTCGGCAATCATCTGCCCGAACAGCGGACGTTTTTTTAGTTCCTCCACAGACTGGCTGTGAACCGTTGCCAGCATCTTACAGCCGCAGTGCATGGCATATTCAATGGCATGTACATCCTCCGCTGCCCCGATCTCATCTACTGCAAGGATCTCCGGCCTCATGGAACGTATGAGCATAATCATCCCCTCCGCCTTCGGACATCCGTCCAGCACATCCGTGCGGATGCCAAGGTGGTTCTGGGCGACTCCCATATAACAGCCGCCGATCTCAGACCGCTCATCTACCACCCCCACAGACCTGCCTTTTATATATTGATTCCCGGTAGATGCCTGCCGGATCAGATCCCGAAGAAGGGTTGTCTTGCCGCATCCCGGCGGAGATACAATCAATGTATGGCACAACCCCTTCTGCCGGGTGATATAAGGGAACACCGCATCGGCACATCCCAGGATCTCATGGGATATCCTCACATTGACGGAGGATATGTATTTCAGATTTTTCACCTTGCCGCCTTCCACAATTGCCTGCCCTGCCATCCCGATGCGGTGCCCGCCCTCGACGGTAATAAATCCCTGCCTCATCTCCTCCTCATAGGCATACAGGGAATAATTGCTGATATACTCCAGCATCTCCCGGATATCCTCCCTCGTAACATAATAAGGTTGTCCCCGCTGCTTAGAAAGGATCCGTTCTGACCCTCTGTAAGTCAGAAGAAGGGGCTGCTCTGCCCGAAGCTTAATTTCCTGCAGATACGCATATTCTAATTCCTCCCGCCGGAAAATCTGCCGGATGCTCCCTGGAAGGATTTTTAAGATTCTGTCTTCTTTCATACCTTTGTCCACCTCTTTACATCCATGTATATGTGAGGGCAGAATATTTATTCCTTGTTTGAGAAATAAATCTCTACAACAAAAAACAGGACGCTAAGTCTTATTATCGTCCTGCTTTTTGTTATGGTTGGATTGTCATTCTGCTCCGATCATAGACGCAATATACGCATATCCTTTCTCCGCAATGTCCTCATCCCGCTCTGCGAACGGACGCCACAGATGCAGTCGGGCGGCCAGCTCGCGGGAGCTTTTCCCAAACCCCTCAATCGTAAGCCACCGGTCATATCCGATCTCCCGCAGTGTTTCAAAGATCTCAGGGAACACTGCATTTCCCGTTCCCGGGATCCCCCTTGTATTCTCGGAAATGTGTACATGGAAGATCCGATCTCCCGCGGCTCTCCACGCCCTGCACACATCTAGTTCCTCCATATTGCCGTGATAAGTATCTACATGGATCCCCACATACGGGGAATCTACCTGGTCTATGATCTCACATGCCTGTTCCACAGTATTGACAAAATAAGTCTCAAACCGGTTAATTGCCTCCCCGGCCAGAAGGATCCCCTTCTCCCCGGCATACGGCGCAGTCTCACGGAGATACTCCACACAGCGTTCCTTCTCCATGCTGGTCGGCCCCATTCCGCTGAACCTCCCGAGCCCTTGGTACAAAGGACCTGCAATAACAGACGCGTTCAGGATGTGCGCCTTGTCGATACAGGAACGCATATATTCCACCGCACACCGGCGAAGCTTCCGGTCACTGCTGATAGGATCCGCCTTCTCTGCGGGCATGGCCACAATCCCGGTGGCCTCAAGCCCAAGTCTTTGAAGCTCCCCGGCGTACAACCGGGCCATATCCTCTGACAGGTCATCCAGCGGAAGTTCTACCCCGTCAAATCCCCAGCCCTTGATATCCTCCAGCAAATGCAGATGCTCTGTTCCCGGTGTGTCTGTCCACAGCAGCATATTCATTCCAATCTTCATACGCTCTGCCCCCGTTCTATTCTACATATTTTGCGGCATCCGGGTTGCCCGGACCGAAATGCTTAAGCATCACCAGCAGCCCTGTGCTGCTCAGATTCTGGATCTTTACCCCTTCCCTGGCCGCATCATAGCACACATACATCTCATCCGCCGTGATCTCGTCATAGCCGATCATCACAGGCGTTTCTACCGGCATTCCATTCATCCTTCCGTACCCCTGCATCATAATCAGCCCATAGGCGGCGGCATCTCTGATCCTTACCGTCTGTCCTGGAAATACGGTAAGCTTCTTCGCGCTGAAATCTTCCGCCCCGTAGACGATCCATTGTTCCTCATATCCGTCTTCATGCATCTCGTCCACGTCTTTTACCGGAAGCGGCTCATGGTAATGGTTCTTCTTAAATTCCGGATCCAGGTTCGCCTTCCAGTCAATGGAATCGGCAATGTATTCATAATCTTGTTTCAGATCCTGGGGATAAAACTTTGTAAGCATTTCCTTCTCCATGTATTTGTCATGCACCATAGACTGCCAGAAGGATGAGGTATCACTCACCCGCTGGGGCTCATATGTGACAAAGGAGCCCGGGGCATGCAGGATGCCTGCCGGTATGTTCCATCCTGTCTCAAGCTTCAGCCGGTATGCTTTCGACAATTCCACAATACCGTTATCTCCGTATCTCCCCCAGTCCTTCAGGCAGGAGACAATGTCCTCCCTGGTCACTCCCGGCAGCAGACCGAAGTACGTGTAAGCACTGTGGTAGTCTATGGCATTTAATTCTTTCGGGAAATAATAAGCCTCCGGCTTAGAATGCGCCCCGACTTTCTGTGCGTCTTCTTCCAGGAGATGTACATGGAACGGAATGGGCGCCTGAAAGTCATAAAATTTGGCAAAAGCCTGAAGGCACCCGTAAGCAGCCATTGCTTCTTCTCCAAGAATCAGCTCTCCGGCCTCCCCGACGGCGTCCTTTAAGGTAATAAGCTCCGCTCCATCCTGCAATACAAGAAAGCTTAAGCCTTCATGTTCCAGGGTAAGGGATCCGTTATCCGCCATCCCCGTGGAGGCAAGCCATCGTTCGCACACACCGCCGTGTGCGGCTCCTGCGTGGTACAGATCCCTAGGATCAAGCTTCAAGCGCTTCCCCGGCGGCAGCAGGGTACGGTGGACCCAGCAGGGCTTTAACTGCAGAATCCCGCCCCGCCGTCTGATTTCCCCGGCAATTTTTTCTTTTCTGTTCTTATCGAATCCACTCATGTCACATCCTCCTCACAAGACAGCCAGGCTGCCTTATTCCGGCGGCAGCCTGTCCTTTTTGTTCCATCGTTATTTGATATACTCGTCCACGTTCTCCTCTGTCACAACCTTCGGGTCAATCATAATCTCTTTTTCTACCTCTTCCCCGTTGATGGCCTTAATGCAGAGTTCTACTGCCGTGTCGGCCTCACCCTGGTAATCGTTAAAGATTGTCGCACGGATATTGCCGTCTTTGATTTCCTTTAATACATCCTGCTGTGCGTCCAGGCCATAGATCAGGATCTCATCCTGCTTGCCCGCTGATTTCACTGCCTGAAGGGCACCGATTGCCATACCGTCATTGTTGCACACCAGGGCATCGATCTTCTTCCCGGTAGAGAGCCAGTTGGATACCAGGTCAAGTGCATCCTCCGCATTCCAGTTGCCTACACCGTCAAATACAGTCACATATTTGTCTTCGTTTCCTGCCAGTACTTCCTTGTAGCCGTCGGTAATGTCAATCTGTGCATTCTGTCCGAGAGGCCCATATAAAAGCCCCATCTGTGCACCGTCCGGGAAGTCCTTCATCACCTGCTCCATCTTAAGCTTTCCGCCGGTCTTTAAGTCACTTCCGACAAATGCCGTACATTCATCCTGCGTAGCAACCAGCTCATGCACCGTTACAAATGGAATGGATGCTTCCTTTGCTGCTGTAACTGCTGCCGTAATTCCTTCAAAGGATACCGGGTCGATCACAATCCCGTCTACACCTTCTGCAATTGCCTGTTCTACCTGGCTGATCTGTTTTGCCGGGTCATTGTCCGCAATATACACCTTAACGTCGACACCGCTTTCCTTAGCAGCTGCCTCCACTGCCTCACGAAGGCTGATCTGATATTCATTGTCCTGATGAGGTCCAAAATATGCCAGACTTATTTTTTCCTTCTCTTCTTTTCCGCCTTCTTCCCCGGACTCCTTCTGACTGCTGCACCCTGCAAGGGCCAGTGCCATACATAATACTGCCGATAAGATTAGTGAAAGTGTTCTTTTTTTCATTACTGCTTCCTCCTTTTTTGTGTTTGTATTTTAATCACAGATTCTCGCCTGTGGTTAAATCTGTCTGCTAAACCCCCAGATTCTTCTCCTTACTTCTGATGTCAAAAAATACTGCTGCTATAATGATAAGTCCCTGTATAATTGCTTTATAGAACTCGGATACACCCATGATATCAAGCCCGTTCTGCATAGCAACGATAATGAGTGCCCCTACCACACTCCCCCAGATGGACCCTACTCCGCCGGACATGCTGGTTCCGCCGATGACTGCCGCCGCAATGGCATCCAGCTCATATCCGTCTGCCACGATCGAACTCCCCGAGGAGATCCTGGAGGTCATCAGTACCCCGCAGAATCCGGCCATCAAACCAGAAAACGCGAAGGTAAAAGTTTTGATCCGCCTTGTATTTACACCGGACAGCCTGGTCGCATTCTCATTTCCGCCCACTGCATAGATACGGCTTCCAAGTACCATTTTGTCCAATATGATAAACCCGATCACAAGAATCACTGCAAAAAAGATGACAAGATTCGGGATCCCAAGTACAAAACCGTTGGCCAGCGCCAGAAAGTTATCCGATATTCCAAAGACAGGGCTGCCGTTGCTCAGTACCCTGGCCACCCCTCTGGCAATCATCATCATAGCCAGCGTCATAATAAATGACGGAAATTTCACATAGGCAACCATCAGCCCGTTGATCAGTCCGCACAGAACACCTGCCGCCATTCCTACCATGAGCGGGACAAGAATGGACATCCCCTGCTCTGCCAGCCCTCCGTACATGGCAGAGCACACACTGCTCAGAGCCACGATGGAGCCTACAGACAGGTCGATCTCCCCGGTAATAATCACCATAGTCATACCGACAGCCAGAATGCCTGTGATAGAGCTCTGCTTCACGATCAGCATCAGGTTCCTCTGTGTACTGAATGCCGGGGACAGTGCCGTCATAACGACGCACAATAGCACCAGTATCCAGAAAATAGCTGTTTTACGCATGAATTCTTTCATCTTCAAATTCTGTTTCCCTATGTTTTTCATGATCCCACCTCTTTATCATACGCATGTGCAAAGGACATGATCCGCTCCTGTTCGATCTCATCCCCGGTCACTTCCCCGGTTACCCTTCCTTCATACATAACGATCACTTTATTGGCAAGCCCTATAACCTCGCTTAACTCCGACGATATAAGTATGATTGCCTTTCCCTGTCCGGCCAGCCGGCGGATCAGCTTATAGATCTCTATCTTAGCGCCGATGTCAATCCCCCGCGTAGGCTCATCCAGAATATACATCTCTGAATCTGAAAGCAGCCACTTTGCCAGAACCACCATCTGCTGGTTGCCTCCGCTTAAGGAGACTACCCGCTGCACTGGGCCGCTGCACC
>CANSCI010000104.1 GCA_947645355.1 uncultured Dorea sp.
GTATCGCGTTCCTGGCAGGACTTATGATCATCCCTGCAGTATTTGCATTTTCAGGCGGAGACGAGTCTATGCTCAACTCAGGTCCTGGGCTGATGTTCATCACGCTCCCGAAGGTATTCGCAAGCATGAAGTTCGGAGGCGTGATCGGTACAATCTTCTTTGTAATGGTATTTTTTGCGGCATTGACCTCTGCGATCTCCCTGATGGAGACGATCGTATCTATCTTCCAGGATAAGTTCCACTGGGGGCGCAGAAATACTTCCATCTTTGTCGCAGTAGTTTCGTTTATCATCGGTGTTCCGTCCTCCATGGGATTCGGGCCGTTAGCCTTCATCTCCTGGATGGGTATGTCTGTTCTTGATATTATGGACTTTGTAAGCAACAGTGTATTGATGCCGATCGTGGCATTCTTCACCTGTATCTTCATTGGATTTGTGATCAAGCCGTCCACGATTTCTGAGGAGGTAAAGGCTACCAACGGCAAATTTGCCGGGGAGAAACTCTTCACTGTCATGATTAAGTGGATCGCACCGGTCTTCCTTGTACTGGTTCTTGCAAGCTCCGTTGCAAATGCATTCGGATGGTTCAAGATTTAGAGACGCAGACCGTACAAAACGAAAAACAAAATAACAGAGGCACAGGTTCCGTGAGATCTCTCACCGGTCTGTGCCTTTTCTTATTTATCACTTACCTGACATCTTAATTTCTACCTTCGTACTATCTCTTATTTCCCATGCAGAATACCGCAAGAACCCCGGGGCCTGTGTGGCTTCCGATTACCGTACCGATATTGTTGATCAGAATATTGTCGATCCCCATCTTCTCGCGCACCAGCTGTGCCAGATACTCTGCGTCGTCTATACAGTCTCCGTGTGTAATCATCACAATATCATTGTCCCATCCCTTTGACTGTTCGACCGCCATGTCCACAATCTTGTTGATGGATTTCTTACGCCCCCGCTCCTTTGCAATCACCTGTAGTTTTCCGTCATTATCCATATGGATGATCGGCTTGATCTGAACCATAGTCCCAAGGACGGCTGCCGTTTTTGAGACGCGCCCGCCCCTCTGCAGGTGGTTCAGGTCATCCACTGTCACATTATGGCAGATGTGCAGCTTATTCTCCTCTACCCACCGGGCCACTTCGTCAATACTCTTCCCCTCATTTTTCAATTTCAGGGCATAATATAACAGCAATCCTTCACCGAGACACGCACACAGGGTGTCAATCACTATAACCTTCCTGTCCGGATATTCTTCCTGAAGTTCCTCTGCCGCAATCCGCATACTATTGCATGTGCCGCTGAGGCCCGAAGAGAACCCCAGATGCAGCACATCCTTTCCTTCCTTCAGAAACGGTTCCAGCCCTTCCCTGGCTCCTTCCGGATTGACCTGTGTCGTAACTGCCTGCTTCCCTTCTCTCAGCTTCTGAAAAAATTCTTTGGAAGACAAGCCGGACATGTCCTCATAGGTCTCGCCGTCTATCGTATATTTCAATGCAATGACCGGAACCTCCCGGTCTTTCAGCCATTCCTTCGGCAAATCAACGGTACTGTTTACTGTGATAGCATAATCACCCATATTTCTCTCCTCCTTTTTTTAATTCTGTTTTATTATACCATCTACACCCATATTACGCAAAACCCTTTTCACCGTAACAGCAAATAAAATACTCGTAGTGATGACAGACACAACGTCCGCAACAGGCTCCGCAATATAGATCCCCATGACTCCTACAAACTTCGGAAGAAAAATTGCAAGCGGAACCAGCAGGACAACCTTCCGCAATAATGCAATAAATAAGGATACTTTAGCCTGCCCCAATGCAAGGAAAGTAGACTGGCACGCAGACTGGATTCCGAAGATCGTGATCCCCAGGAAATAGATCGGCATAACCTGACAGGTAAGGTCGATCAGCGTCTGATTATTCGTAAAAATACCCGCATACAGAGAAGGGAATGCCACTGCAATACCGCCGAGTAAAAATGTACCTAAAAAGCTGATGCAGATCAGGCGCATAAACACTCCTTTTACCCGCTCTCTGTTGCCCGCCCCGTAATTGTAGCTGATGATCGGCTGAACCCCTTGGGTGATCCCCTGTACAGGGATAACGATCACCTGCATAATACTGGCCATAATAGACATCGTTCCCACATAAAGATCTCCCCCGTAATGCTGGAGACCGGAATTTAATGTTACACTTACCAGGCTTTCTGTACTCTGCATAATAAACGGGGATATTCCAAGACCTGCAATCTGTCTGACAATCTCACCCTTCAGCCGGATATTCCTGAACTGAAACCGGATGACACTCTTTTTCGACGTAAGGAAACGGACTACCCAGGCCGCACTGATGGCCTGAGAAATAACGGTTGCAAGCGCCGCTCCCCTGACTCCCATCCCAAGCACAAAGATAAAGACAGGATCCAGGACAATATTCACCACCGCGCCGATCAGAACAGAAAGCATGGCAATCTTCGCCTCTCCCTGGCCGCTGATAAATGTATTAAGCCCCAGGGCAAACTGGACAAAAACCGTCCCGATCAGATAGATCCCTATATAGCTCTCTGCATAACCGATGGTACTGTCACTTGCACCAAATGCATACAAAACCGGCCTCTTAAACAGAGAAAAACCCACCGTAAGAAACGCAGAAAAGATAATCAAAAGCCCCGCAGAATTTCCAAGTATCTCTTCTGCCCTCTCATAATTTTTCTTCCCAAGCTGGATAGACGCAAGCGGCGCTCCCCCCATCCCTGCAAACGCACTAAATGCAGAGATCAGCATGATAATGGGAAATGTAACGCCCACGCCCGTCAGCGCCAGGTCTCCATAGCCCCCGATATGCCCTATATAGATCCGATCCACAATATTATATAACAGATTAATCAGCTGGGCGGCCACCGCCGGAATAGCCATAGATGCCATAAGTTTTCCAAGCGGCGCATTGCCGAGCCGCTCTTCCTTCATTTTTTCTTCCATTCCAACATCCTCTTTTCTACTCTGCAAAACTTTCTCTATTGTAACACGAATAACCCCGGCATACAAGGGGCGGGACTCCGGCACCGAATTTTCCTCTTATACGCCCAGGGCAGCAAGACAGGTACTAAAAAAGGAGAAAATCTTCTGATTTTCCCCTTCTGTCACAACAATTCTGAAGTCTACCCTGCCGCAGTTCTTCACCGAAAATCCTAATTCAATTTGACATTCAGATAGCTTCTCCCGGACAGTGTCTTATTAAAGCATATACTGCACACTACAATGACACATCCGGCCAGAAAGCCGACCCAGTTAAACAGGGCAGTTAAAACTAAAAGCTCCAGCCGCATGAACTTAAGGGCATACCCCAGTTCAAAATTAGGCTGTGTATAATTGGCCACTGCCACAAACGCCATATACAGCATAACCTCCGAATTGAACCATCCGGACTTCACCGAGAACTCTCCCATCACCAGACCTGCGATCACACTCAGCGGTGTACTCAGCATGCTCGGCGTATTCAGCGCCGCAAGCCTGAGCCCGTCAATGGCGATCTCCAGCATCAGAAGCTGGAAGATCAACGGGATATTGACCGTATCCTTCACCGCCACAAAATGAAACATCTTCGGCAGCCACTCCAGGTTCTGCATGAACAGCAAAAACACCGGCGTCAAAAATACCGTCATCAGACTGATGAGTCCCCTGGAAATCTTCAGATACACACTGGTAAGCGTCGGAAAATAATAGTCATTGGCCTCCTCAATAATATCATAAATAGAAGTAGGCAGTATCATCGCCGACGGAGAATTATCCACCATAATCACGACTTTGCCCTCCAGCAGACAGGCTGCTGCCGTATCCGGGCGTTCTGTGAATTTGAACTTCGGAAACGGGTTGTACCATTTCCGCTTAAACAGGCACTCCGCCAGACTCTGCTGATTCATCCGAAGGTCATCTGTTTTTATGCTTTTGATCCGGTTCGATACATTTTGAAGAAGCGCCTGATCCACCCGGTCATTCATATAGCAAATAGCAACATCTGTGCGGGAACTGTCCCCCACCTCTGTCATCTCCATTACAAGATGAGGATCCCGGATCCTTCTCCTCATAAGAGCCGTATTAAAGACAATGGTCTCCACAAACCCGTCCCTGGAACCCCGAAGCGACTTATCCTTGTCCGGCTCCTCCACGCTCCTTGCCGGATATGTCCTGCAGTCGATGGCAATACATGCCTCATACCCCTCGATGAACATACAGGTCACTCCAGACAGCATATTTTTCAGCACCTGGTCAAAATCTCCCAGAATGTCCACCTCCACATAAGGGATGCACATCCGTGAAAACTGCGCGGCATCCGCCGGCATATCCTCCTCCTTAACCTTGATCAGCGAGTCCATCAACTTCAGCATAACCTCATCCTTGGTAAATCCGTCGATAAAATAGAAAGAAGCCATCCTGTTTCCGACCATTATATCTCTCTGTATAATATCAAAGCTGTCCTTCACCGGAAGGATCTGATTCATATATGAAGCATTCTCCTCCCTTGACGCAGTCACTTTCTTAATATCCGGCATATTGATTCCTCCAATTTTACTACCTTGATTTTACAGACTTCTCTTCCGGTCATCCGTCAAGGTATAGGATTTCCACTTTTCCGGCAAGCTATGTAAGAACATCAGATTTTTTAAGAAATAAGGGTTCTCTTCATAAACGCATACTCATAATTATTTTTACATTCCCAGAAGAAATCCGTCTTTGAACGGATCATCCGGTTCTATAAGCCAACAGTTATATCCATCGATATACGCGCCGCCGGTTATAACCGGAACGATTGCATTGAAGTCGCCGACTTTGGTTGTGCGGTCAATCCTGCAAGCGAATTTACGGCCCAAAATACTGTAATATTCGAAGGTGTCGCCCTGAGCAATTTCGCCGGCAGCATATTTTTTTGCGGCCATTGCAGCGGTTCCCGTTCCACATGGCGAACGGTCAACCTGACCCTCGCCGAACACGGCCATATTTACAGTTCTGCCGTCCGGCTGCTTCTGATACAGATCAATTACATCGATAGTATGGATATCAAGTTCAGGGTGTGATACTGCCACCTCCTGATTCAATGAACGCATAATTTTCATTCCGATTTCTGTGTATGCCGGTGCATTCTTTCCATCCAGTTTCATACCGAACTGATCTGCATCCACCATCGCACAAAAACTGCCGCTAAATCCAAGATCACATTCAACAATGCCATAACCATCGACCACTGTGGACAACCCGTCACGATACAAGAACGCAGGAACATTCTCGAGGTCTGCTGATACCGCTTTGCCTTCCCGGACATTAACATTGATGAAAACCATTCCGGCAGGTGCGTCGAAGCTAACGTGTGTTACAGGCTCCGTCATCTCAACGAGTCCTGCCTCAACAACAGCAACAGCAGTTGCGATAGCACCATGACCACACATATTAACTACTCCACCGCTCTCCAGAAAGAGGACGCCAAAATCAGCTTCCTTGTGTACTGGCTCAACAAGTGCCGCACAGAGCATGTCCCTGTGACCACGCGGTTCAAAACACAGCGAAGTTCTGATATAGTCATAATGCTCCATGAAGAACTGTTTTTTCTCCATCATCGTTGCACCTTCAACCGTTGGAATTCCACTTAAAATTATTCTTGCAGGCTCACCTTCTGTATGAGCATCCAGAACCCTGAATTCTTCATATTTACTGTGAAATTTAGGTATCAGATCCATTGGATCACCTCCTTCAAATTTTTTATAATAACATCTTTCAAGTTTTACACGGTAAATTCAACTAATGCAAAAAATTTTTTGCAGCCCGCAAATCTAAGCCCTTGTAGTACTCCCGAACCCGCCGTTGCGGACGTCGGTCACATCATCATCCACCGTAATTCCGTATTCCACAAAAATCCCCTGCATAAACCCTGTATCAGCTCCGATCTTCATTGTCTTCCCTTCGTTGCTGTCATTTGTGATCTTGGCAAAGATATGCCCTTCATTGTCCGAATAGAAATAATCACTGTCTATGATCCCCACAGTATTATTCAGCTGCAGGCGGAATTTGAACCCGAGCCCGCTCCTTGGATAGCATTTCAGCACCCAGTTCTCCTCCATCTTCACCCGGATCCCTGTAGGAACCTTAACCGTCTCTCCTGGAGCAAGCTCAAGATCCACAGGAGAGAAAAAATCATACCCGGCGGATCCGGCGGTCGCCCTCCTCGGAAGCCGGATCCGGTCATAGAGCGCCTGAATCTCCTCCTTACTGCGCCTGCCGAACGCATCCTCGAACCCCTCTTTAAATTGTCCGAAACTTACTTTATAAAACTGTGCGACTCTCCTAGCCATGCAGCACTACCTCCCCTAATTTCAATGTATTCTTCACATCAATCACCAGCTGGTTCATACTCCCCTTCCAGTGAAGTGTGCTGTCTTTTTTATCTTCCTGAAACTCTCCGTCCACAAGGACATCCACATACTGCATCACTTCCAGATTCCTGACCTCACTCCACACACTTCCGGTATACAGCCAGACTGTCTTCTGAGGATATCTGTCTTTGATCTCCTTCGCAAATGCCGTCACTTCCCGGACATTCGCCTCATGCAGCGGATCTCCTCCGGAAAAAGTAACCCCGCTCACATAATCCTTATCAAGTTCTGCATAGATCTCCTGCCTCGCATCCTCATCAAACACCAGGCCATCCTCCGGATCCCAGGTGACCGGGTTATGGCAGCCCTTACATGCATGGCTGCAGCCCGACACCCACAGCACGACCCTCAGTCCGTCCCCGTTCAGCATATCGTCCTTTGTGATATTGTGATAGCGCATACTACATACTCTTCCTTTCTGCGATCTCTGCCATCTTCGCCGCATTGAGGCGGGTATCTCCCTTCACTCTGGAGTAAGACAGATATCCGTTCATCCGGTCAATCTTCGTCAGATTTCTGCTTCCGCAGACCGGACATACATCCATAGAAAGCTCTTCATGCCCGCAGTCGTCACAGTACGCCAGAGAAAGATTTACCCCCTCATAGAAGCCTTTTTTCATTGCCCGCCTCACAAGTGAGCGAATAGCCTCTTTATTGTAGTTCACCGGATATTTGACATACTGGATCTTTCCTCCGTTGCTCAGATTCCAGAAGCGTCCCTCCAGATCCTGCTTCTCTATCGGCGTGATATCTTCCGTCACATGGCAATGGAAACTGTTGCTTACATATTCCCTGTCGGAAACATTTTCGATAATCCCGTATTTCTTGCGGAACTGCTGCACCTGAACCCCGCACAGGTTCTCCGCCGGAGTTCCGTAGATCGCGTAAAGCCTCCCATCCTCTTTCTTGAATTCATTGATCTTATCATTAATATGGGAAAGCGTATCCAAAGCAAATACACCGTCCTCTGCCAGGGACTTCTTATTGTACAGCTGCTGCAGTTCATTAAGTGCAGTGATGCCAAAGGAGGCAGTGGCCGCCTTCAAAAGAGGCTTAATCTTATCATAGATCCCAAGATGCCCTCCATAGAAACCGCCTTCACAATATGCCAGCGGATTAGTAGATGCCTTCAATTCTCCCAGATAATCATAAGTCCTCAGATGCAGCTGCCGGATCAGTTCCAGATAATAATCCAGCACCTCATAGAACGCTTTGCCCTCCTGTTTTGCCTTTGCGTAGATCATAGGCAGGTGCAGACTGATGGCGCCGATATTGAACCTTCCTACAAAAACAGGCTTATCCTCCTCGTCTGCCGGTTCCATGCCTCCTTTTTCATACCAGGGGGATAAAAAGGCACGGCATCCCATGGGACTTATGATCCTTCCGTACTTCTTATACATCTCGGACACATAGCCCTCCCCGGTAAGGCTGAGCCAGTCCGGATACATCGTTCTCGCAGAACAGTCGATCCCTGCTTCAAACACGTCTTCCATCGGTTTTCCCGGACCATGGAGATTCTCGTCATACAGAAATACAATCTTCGGGAACAACACCGGCTTTTTATGCCCTGCCTTTCCCTGTCCGTTTTTCCTGACCTCCAGAAGCTTCATCGTAGCAAGCTTCCCGTAATCACTGGTCACTGTCCCTGCCGTAACGGTAATAAACGGGTAATCCCCGCGGCTGGAGGACACAGAATTAAACTTGTACTCCCAGCCCTGAAAGCCTTGTTCCATCTCTTTTTCAAGATCCGCCCAGGCAACCCTTTGCACTGTCTCCTCATCTAATCCCAACTCCCGGTATTTTGCCTTCAGCTTCTCATGGGATTTCCTGGCATAAGGCTCCAGAATCTCATCCACGCTAGGAACTGTGAACCCTCCGTACTGCTGGCTAGCCGCACTGAGCACAATATCCCCGATCACGTCAAATGCTGTGTCCAGCGTCTTCGGCTCATTGTACCAGAGATTGCCCATCTCAAAGCCGCCGCTCAGCACCGTTTTTACATCAAACAGACAACAGTTCATGGTATCACGCCTTGCCGACATATCATGGATATAGATATATCCGTCACGGATGGCCTGCACCTCCTCCACTGTAAGGAAGAATTTCTTATAGAGTTCCTTATTCAGTTCATTGAAAATAAGACTTCTCTTGGTAGACACCAGCGCACTGTCGGTATTGCTGTTCTCCTTATCCCCGATATACATGATCGACTGGCTCTTTTTATATACCTCATCCAGCATCTGCACGAAATCCTGCTTATAATTGCGGTAATCCCGGTAGCTTTTGGCCACCACCGGATTTACCTTTTCCAGCGCGCCCTCCACCACATTGTGCATCTGGGCAATGGGAACCTCTGTGATTCCCCGCTCTTCCACCTTCTCTTCCACGAATCGGCAGATAAATCCCAGTTCCTCATCCGAAAACTTGATCAAAGCGCGGTAGGCAGATTTATTTACAGCCGCAACCACCTTCTGCACATTAAATTCCTCTTTTGTCCCGTCCTTTTTAATAACCTTTACATCACTTGTCAGCATTCCCAAACCTCATCTTTCCGTCTCCTGTCCATGATACACCGGCACCTTCACTGTTCACACGGTCATTGCTCCCGCCGAAGAACGCATACCCGTACCCTGGAC
>CANSCI010000105.1 GCA_947645355.1 uncultured Dorea sp.
TTATTGGGGAACATGCAGGGCGCAGAGAAATCCGCTGAAGCTGCTGTTATTTGTCTGCTTTTTCCCGCAGCTTACGGTAGGACCGATCAGCAGATATTCCCAGATGCAGCAGTTATATGAGAGGCATCACTTTTCTTACAGTAATCTGTGCCTGGGGTGTCAGAGGATGCTGTGGGGGTTTTTTAAAAAGCTTGTGGTCTCTGACCGTGCGGGAGTCATCGTGTCGGGAATTTGGGCGGATACGGGGACGTATAACGGTTTTTGGATCTGGATTGCCCTTTTGCTTTATCCGCTGCAGATATACACGGATTTCTCCGGCTGTATGGATATAATCCTGGGTGCGGCGGAAATCTTTGACATTCATCTGCCCGAGAATTTCAATAACCCGTTTTTTGCGAGGACATGCCAGGAGTTCTGGCAGAGATGGCACATTACGCTGGGGACATGGGCAAAGGATTATGTATATTATCCGGTGCTGAAGAGCAAGCGGATTATTGCGATCGGGAAGTGGTCGAAGAAACGTTTTTCGAAGCGGACGGCAAAACTGATCCCATGGATGACAGGTATGGGAATCTTGTGGTTTGTCATGGGGTTCTGGCATGGATCGGTACAGCATATCATTGGCGTCAGTGCATGGTACTGGGTAATCCTTGTGTTGGGGGAAGTGTTTTTGCCGGCAGGAAGGAAACTTATTCAGTGGATGAGGATTCGTACAGAGAATTTCAGCTGGCATTTATTCCAAAGCATCAGGACTTATTTCTTATACGCTGTGGGAGCACTTCTGTTTTCTGCAAACGGACTCAGAGAGGCCTTCAGCCATTATAAAATGCTGCTGACATCCCTGCGGAACCCGAACCCGTGGATATTCTTTGACGGGAGCATCTTAGGACTGACCGGCGGAAGCTATCTTGATGTCAACCTTATGATCGTGGGAGTAATATGTCTGTTTATTGTGGCCGCCCTCAGGGAGAAGTATGGCTATGCACGAACCTGGATGCAGATGCAGAATCTTGTTTTCCGGTGGGGGATCTGGATTCTCCTGTTCGTGGTTGTCTTAGTTTACGGATCTTACGGCCCGGGGTATGATGCGTCAATTTTTATATATGAAGGATTTTAACTATGGTTTTTAATAAAAGTGTTGATAAAAGCACTGTGAAAAATATCATATGCTTCCTGGTGTTTTGCTTTCTGCTTCTGGAGGTATTCATACATTGTACGTATTTGTTCAGAAATACGGGAAGGGATGCCAGGCAGAACGTATTGGGATTCTATAATGAGAAGCAGGACAGTCTGGATGTCGTTTTTGTCGGAGGAAGCAACGTCTATCGTTTTTGGAATCCGATGAATGCCTGGAACAGCTTTGGGATAGCCTCTTATAATTATTCTGTATCCGGAATGCCGACCGCAGGGACGATT
Source organism: uncultured Dorea sp. (assembly GCA_947645355.1). GTDB lineage: Bacteria > Bacillota > Clostridia > Lachnospirales > Lachnospiraceae > Dorea_D. Next base: position 1,417 of record CANSCI010000105.1, read on the forward strand.
ACCGCGATTCAGGATATTGAGAAGACACAGGATCCAGATGTCATCGTGGTGGATGTCAGGCGGGTGTTGTCCGGCTACGGGGATCGTGAAATAACCGCGGGCATGAGAAATGTCTGGGATTCGCAGGATCTGAGCCTGCACAGGATGCAAAGTATTCGATATTATGCGGCTTTGAATCATATTCCTATCCAGGAAGCAATATCTGCGTACCTGGATATTATCCAGTATCACAGTAATTATGAGGCGCTGGGGGAGGAACAGCATTGGAGATGGATGGACAACAGAGCCTCGGAGAGCCTGGATACGGAAGAATTTTATAAAGGGTTTTCCATCAGTGCTGCACACGTTCCCCAGAAGGCTCCCTCGGATGCCATTCACTACGAAAAAGGGGAATTAAGTGAGGATTCTTATAAAATAGTGCGGGATATCATTGTGTACTGTAATCAACAGGAGATTTCGCTCCTGCTCTGTGCCTCACCTTATGTGACAAATGAGGTGAACCAGGGGGAATTAAATGCGATCGGAGAATTGGCCAGGGAGTATGGGTGCGGATTTATTGATGCGAATAAGTATTATGAGGAGATGGGGCTTGATTTTTCCACGGACTTCTACGATACGGAGCATGTAAATATCCTTGGAGCTCAAAAGTATACCGCACTTATGGCCCGATATTTAAAGGAGAATTATGATCTGGCAGATCATCGCGGAGATCCGGAGTATGAGTCCTGGAACGATCTGTTCCGGCAGTATCTTCCTGTGGCAGAGGCAAGGTCAGAGGAAGCAGTGCTTTCGGATTAAAAAACCCGAAGAATGGAAAGAACACCATTCTTCGGGTTTTTTTGCATCATGTCAGATTAAACTTCCGTCACTTCTGAAGGTATAATATTTGCCGCCGATTCTTTGCCGGCCGGTGAGCATAACACCGGAGCCGTTCATATAGTACCAGGAGCCGCCGACTTTTACCCATCCGGTGAGCATGGCGCCGGAGCTGCTCATATAGTACCAGGATGCTCCTGATTTTACCCATCCGGTGAGCATGGCGCCGGAGCTGCTCATGTAGTACCAGGATGCTCCTGATTTTACCCATCCGGTGAGCATGGCGCCGGAACTGTTCATATAGTACCAGGTAGAACCGACCTTCACCCATCCGGTGAGCATGACACCGGAACTGTCTGTGTAATACCAGGTAGTCCCGACTTTTATCCAGCCCTTAACCATGGCGCCGTTACTGCCGAAATAATACCACTTGCCATTGGAGAAATACCATCCGGAAACACTGCCGCCGGTATTGTCTCCGCCTCCGGAGCCTTCGCTGCCGCCGTTGCCGTCTCCGCCGCCTGTTCCCTGGCAGGTTACTGTTTTGCCAAGTGACACCGGAAGTGTACCAAGTGTGAAATTATAGGAAACGGCTGCCGTTCCCCCTTTGATGCCGGTGATCGCTCCGGTTGAACTGTTTACCGTAATAACGGAAGTATTGGAAGACTTCCATGTTCCCCCGGAAGGAACAGAGCCCCCGGGAGAGGATATTTTTGCTGCCGCCGCAGCGCCCTGCGTGACGGAGTCCGGGCAGTCAAGCTTTAGCCCGCAACAGCCTGTAAGGCTGGCGGAGGTGCTGGTTCCCCATACAAGGCCATTTGCGGATTGGCCGGTTCCCTGTATATCCCAGAATGTGTTCTGGGCAGTGCCGCCGCCCTGGTTCATGTAGTATGCAAATGTTCCGCCGGTGACCGGATTATTTCCAAGTCCGCTTACCTTTCCGCAGGCATAGCTGTTTGTTATGGAACCGCCGCTTAAGTAGGCAACCAGTCCGCCTGCCTCGTTGGCATTTACAGCAGCGGATGTGTAACAGTTTTTTATCGCACCAGGATAGTTTAGAACCCCTGCCAGTCCGCCGGCACGGCTTGAGAATTTGCCGGTCTGTGAAGTGATGGTTCCGCCGTTGACCCGGATATTGTCAAGAGTCCCGAACACTTCCGAGAAAATTCCGGTATAACCGTCGGCTGCAGTAAAGGTTGGGTTGGAAAACGTCAGATTTTTTACAACTGCCCCCTGCCAGACAGTACCGATAAATCCGGCCTCTGACTTTTGCGTGGTACTTATGTTCTTGATCGTTTTGTTGTTTCCGTCCAGAATACCTTTGAATTCCTTGATTGAAGTAAATGGTGTATTACTCATGTCGATATCGTTCATCAGCTTGTAGTAAGTGCCTGAAGATGAGGTGGACATAGAATACAGGTGCTGGGCGTTGTAAATCTCATAAGGATTGTCTTTTGTGCCGCTGCCTTTGATCGTTTCCGGGAATGTGACGTCAAAGGTGATAGAATTATCAGCGTTGACAACCAGGTTGTCGATCACGATACCGCTGTTGCTACCGTCTTCGTAGTAGATCGTTTTGTTGTCATAATCCGGTGTCTCTTCCCCCAGTGGTTTTCCAAGAGAGGTAAAGCCTTTCGGATTGTCCGGGGAAAGAGTCGCGTAGCCGATCTCTCCGTCTCCGGCGTTGGCGCCGGATTCTCCCGGCCGGAATGCATAGATAAAGTCCGGGGGTCCTTGTGAATTGCCTCCCGCGGCATTTGGCGCCGACGGGCTTTTATCGTAAATACGATAGACAAGGAGTCCAGCGTTTTTCTGCTCGCCTGCCGGTTTGCCCGCATCATCAGTGAACTCTATTTCCCGCTTCTCGACAATGAAAGATTCATATGGATGATTCGCCGGTTTGAGGATAACCGCGTATGTTTCACTGGGATCCTTGTACTGGGCTGTCTTAAGTGTAATCCCTTTTTGGGAGGAAGTATACACCGGGAGCCGGTCTCCGAATCCAAGATATTCCCTTTGGTAATATGCCGTAATATTTGTATTTCCCATGGCCATGATATCCCAGGGACCCAATGGGTGTGTGCCTGGGTTTTTGACGTGATAAAGATCCGGGAGAGTGAAGGTATGGAGAAACTCATGCCTGGTCGTCCGGCTTTTAGCCCCCAGGCCGCCTAATACGCCCGTATTATCTGTCCCCCTGTCCAGCAAATTGTATGCGTTGACCCGAATGCCGTTAATGGAAAGGTTGATGTCTGAACTTAAGTTTGTTTTGTGTGCCCAGAGAAGATCCCCATGGCTGATTTTCTCGGAGTTCGGGTTTACGGAGGAGGTGATAAATGAAATACCGTCAATGCAGCCGTCCCGGTTGCGGTCAAGCTCGAGGCCGGAAGCTTCAAGCTGCTTCCTTACTCCCTCCACTGCCTCTACGACCAGTTCAGCTTCTCTGGTTCTGCGTTCGCCCTCATTTGTATACCCTTCCGGTATTGTACCGTCCCGGTTCATTTTAAAGTAATCTGCCGTTTTGGACAGCTGTACAGAAAAATAAGTACCGTCGGCATTTTGCGGGTAAAAGGTAGTATTGACATTAACAGAACCGTAAGAAATCCGGTTCATGTATTCTTTCAGGGAATATTCGCCCTGATTGTATGTGTTCTTTGCATTTTGCATTCTCTGGGGCGTGACATATTCCTGTTCTCCTGCAAACCGCAGCAATATGACGATATTTTCTATATTACCTGTGAGGGGGCTTGCGTATGTCTGTATTGCGTCTTCGTCTGTATAATGGTCGAATTCCGTGTCTTCTGGAGACATGCGGTTGAGTTCCTCGACAGCCTCCAAACGAAAAAGACTTTTGTCTGTATTTTTTCATAGATGATATCTCCTTTGCTTTTATAGACTCATAAAATATAGTTTATTAATTATTATAATATAAAATAGAAGGTAATGTCTATCAAATAATCCTGGAAGCAATAAAGAAAATAATCAATGGCATCTTTCAGCACTGCGGATAATTGCCCGCTCTTGACTTTCTACATATGATGCAATATACTCTAAAAGGTAAAAAACGAAAAAGGAGATGTCATGAAAGCGGTAATAAAAAAAATCGGTGAATTATATTCTGAATATAAAGAAATGATTTTGTATTTATTTTTCGGAGGCTGTACAACAATTATTAATACAGTTGTCTACATGATATTTTATGAGTGTCTGGGAACTGCTAATTTTGTCAGTACGGTTATAGCGTGGGTCCTGGCTGTGACATTTGCGTTTATTACAAACAGAAATTTTGTATTTGCAAGCAAAAGGACAGGTGTGAAAGGACGGATCATTGAATTCTTTTCTTTTTTTGGGTGCCGTTTTATGACAGGAATTTTAGATGTATGTATTATGGTTGCTGCAGTGGATTGGATGAAGTGGAATGCTTTCATCTGGAAGATCGTTTCAAATGTTCTGGTAATTATCATTAATTACATTGCAAGCAAATTCTTTATTTTTCAAGGCGAACACTAATAAAGAGTGCAGACAAAAGTTCTATTGATCATGCGGCGGATAAAACTTGAATTTACAGACGGAGGTATAAGAGCATGTGTGGTATTGTAGGGTATATTGGAAATCAGCAGGCAGCGCCGATCCTTCTGGACGGTTTGTCCAGACTGGAATACAGAGGGTATGATTCGGCAGGAGTTGCGGTGTATAATGGGGAAGTGATTGACATGGTCAAGTCCAAAGGGAGGCTTAAGGTCTTAAGTGAGTTGACCCATGACGGGGAAAAACTTCCAGGAACAGTTGGAATCGGGCATACCAGATGGGCAACCCACGGTTCTCCCTCTGACATGAACGCGCATCCGCATTTTAATGAAGACCGGAGTATTGTTGTGGTTCACAACGGTATTATTGAAAATTACTTAAAATTAAAGAAAAAACTGGAGAAGCGGGGGTATGCGTTTGTATCGGAGACTGACACAGAGGTGATTGCACATCTGCTGGACTATTATTATAAGGGTAATCCTCTGCAGGCAATTACGAAGGTGATGCATCGAATGGAAGGCTCCTACGCGCTGGGTATTATTTTCCAGGATCACCCGGAGGAATTATATGCTGTCCGCAAAGACAGTCCGTTGATCGTAGGAAAGACAAAAGACGGTAATGTTATTGCCTCGGATGTTCCTGCTGTCTTAAAATACACGCGGGATGTCATATTTATAGAGAATGAAGAGATTGTGCGCCTGACGGATTCTTCTATGGAATTTTTTAATGTAGATGAAGAAACGATCGAAAAGGAGCCGGTAAGAATTGAGTGGGATGTCAATGCCGCTGAAAAGGGCGGCTTTGAGCATTTTATGCTGAAGGAGATGTACGAACAGCCAAAAGCAATTATTGATACATTTTCACCGAGGATCAAAAACGGGCAGATCTGTATTGAAGAACTGGGGATGAGTGACGATGATATCCGGGCAATAAAAAAGATAATGATTGTGGCCTGTGGTTCTGCCTATCATGCAGGCTTTACAAGCAAGTATGTTTTTGAAGGGCTTGCGAGGATTCCGGTGGAGGTAGATCTGGCATCTGAGTTCCGGTACAGGGATCCGATTGTAGATAAAGAGACTCTTGTAGTGGTGATCAGTCAGTCCGGGGAGACGGCAGATACTCTGGCTGCACTGCGTGAATCCAAGAAAAGAGGCGCAAGGGTCCTGGGAATTGTCAATGTGGTCGGAAGTTCTATCGCAAGAGAGGCGGACAATGTGATGTACACCTGGGCAGGTCCGGAGATAGCAGTTGCTACAACAAAAGCCTATACCGCACAGTTGATAGCCCTCTATCTTCTTGCTATGAAATTTGCCCATACGAAAGGGGCGCTTGATGACAGAGGGATGGCAGAAATGATCGAAGACCTGAGGGTACTGCCGACTCAGGTGGAGATGCTCTTAAACAATAAGCATAAGATTCAGAAGTTTGCCAACCGCTACCTGGCAGCCAAGGATGTGTTCTTTATCGGCAGAGGAATTGACTATGCCATTTCTATGGAAGGTTCCCTGAAATTAAAGGAGATTTCCTATATTCATTCCGAGGCATATGCGGCGGGAGAGCTTAAGCATGGAACCATATCCCTGATTGAGGAGGGGACGCTGGTTACGTCGGTATTGACCCAGAAAGAATTATATAAGAAGATGATCAGTAATATGGTGGAGGTCAGTACAAGGGGGGCCTTTGTCCTTGCGGTTACCAATGAAGACAACACAGAGGTGGAAAAGGCGGCCGATTATGTAGTATATATCCCTGAAACGAATAAGTATTTTACCAACTCACTTGCGATTATTCCGCTTCAGTTGTTCGGGTATTATATAGCAGTCGGCAGGGGATGTGATGTAGATAAGCCCAGAAATCTTGCAAAATCTGTAACTGTGGAGTAAGCAGGATTCATATTTCAGCAGAGGTACAGCAGTATGTATGATTATTTGATCGTAGGTTCCGGCCTGTTTGGGGCTGTTTTTGCCTGTGAGGCTGCGAAGAGAGGAAGACACTGCCTGGTCATTGAAAAGAGAGGACATGTGGGAGGCAATATTTATACCAGGGAACTGGAAGGGATTCAGGTCCATCAATACGGAGCCCATATTTTCCATACCAGCAGCCGTGAAGTATGGGATTATGTCAGGCAGTTTGCGAGATTTAACAGGTATACGAATTGCCCGGTGGCAAATTATAAAGGAGAGATCTATAATCTTCCGTTTAACATGAATACTTTTAACAGATTGTGGGGGGTAGTAACTCCACGGCAGGCAGAAGAAAAGATAAAAGAGCAGAAAAAAGAATATCAGACGGAGCATCCACGCAACCTGGAAGAACAGGCGCTCAATCTGGTGGGAAGAGATGTTTATGAAAAGCTGATCAAAGGCTATACAGAAAAACAGTGGGGGCGGCGGGCGACGGAGCTGCCTCCGGAAATTATCCGGAGGCTTCCGGTTCGGTTTGTATATGACAATAATTATTTCAGTGATATTTATCAGGGGATTCCTATCGGCGGTTACACTGCTATGATTGAAAAGATGTTGGAAAAGGCAGATGTGAGGCTGAATACAGATTATCTCCTGCAAAAAGAAAGCCTGGATGATCTGGCACATAAAATAATTTATACAGGTCCGATTGATGCATTTTATGATTACTGCTTCGGTGAATTAGAATACCGCAGTCTTTTTTTTGAGACAGAGATTTTGGAGGAGCCGAATTATCAGGGGAATGCAGTGGTCAATTATACAGAGTATGAGGTTCCCTATACGAGAATCATTGAGCATAAGCATTTTGAATTTGGCACACAGGAGAAAACGGTGATTTCCAGGGAGTATCCGGCAGCATGGAAACGGGGAGATGAACCATATTACCCGGTGAATAATGACCGGAATAACTGTTTGTACAGACAATATGTGCGGCTTGCAGACAAAGAAGAGAGGGTGATATTTGGCGGCAGGCTGGGGACATACAGGTATATGGACATGCATCATGTTGTGGAAGAAGCCCTGCATATAGCGCAGAGAGAATTGGACTAGTCTATTTGGTTGCACTTTTGTTTGGAATATAGTAATATACTAAAACTTCCCACACCAATAAGGTGTGTTGAACCTTGAAAATTCAATATTTC
>CANSCI010000106.1 GCA_947645355.1 uncultured Dorea sp.
ATGGACTATGTGGAGTCCTGGGATGACAATGACTTTATCCTCAAAAACGAAGAGCGCATACCTATTTTTAAATCTCAGCGAAGAGAAATCATTCAGGCATACGCCAACTATATTTTTGACTATGTAAATGGAGGTGCAAAATCATGACAACTGCCCACATTTTAAATACGTTTATTTTTATTTCCCCCTGTTTTATCCTTCTGATCTTCACCTTTAAGGATCATTTACGCACGCCCGCGTTCCTAAATCTTGCAGGCTCCATCCTGCTGTACCTGTTAATCACCTTCTACGGCTCCGGCACCTACGTGGATTATGACACATTTCCGATAAAATACCTTTTGATCGGCGTTTTATCCATCATCCTCGGCGCAGTTATCTTTGATCTGGTCACCGGGTACCGTCTGGGACATGGGATTTTTATTGTTGCCATTGCAAAATGCTATATGGAGCAAGTCACACTCCTTTCCATGTACATCTATTTCCTGCTGCACAGAAAACTCCCCTCCTACGCAGCCTTTGAATCGTCTGCAATCCTGGTTGCCCTGATTATTGCCACATTTCCTCTGATATACCATTTCTTTAAAAAAATACTGCGTCCTGCACTGAACTATACGATTTCTTTTTCCATCTGGAACCAGATATGGATGATTCCGGTTTGCAACAATATGATATATAACCTGCTATTTTCTTCGAATATATCCAACTATTTATCTGCGCCGGGCAAATTCTTCTATTATCTTCCGCCTTTGTGGTTTATTCTGACCTTCGGAACTTACGTTTTGATACTAAGAATGATTCTTGCGATCAGCGAAAATGCACACCTTGCTGAAAAACTGTATATTTCCGAAACAGTCCTGTCCTCCCAGCGCAAGCAGGCAGAAACCCTTCAGGCACAGATTGAACAGACCCGCCGGCACCGTCACGATATGCGGCATCACCTGCTTGTTATTGACACATATGTTAAAAACATGGACATAGAAGGCTTAAACACTTATCTGGAAAAATACCGCACCTCTATGGCAACCACGGCTGATAATACTTACTGCGAAAATACTGCGCTAAATTCTTTGATCGGATATTACAAAGAAATGGCCGAACAAAGGGGGGCTTCCATCACAATCTCTATCTCCCTGCCCAAAGAATCCCTTCTCCCTGACATGGATCTGTGCGCCATTGTTGCCAATCTTCTGGAAAACGCCTCCGAAGCCTGTGCGCGCATGAAATCCGACAATCGCTTTATCCACCTTAAAATATCGGCCACCACTAATCACATCCTCGCCATCATCATTGAAAATAGTTACGAAGGAGAGATCCGGCGTTCCGGAAATACCTTTATTTCTTCCAAGAAAAAAGGGCGGAAAGGGATCGGAATCTCCTCTGTGCTCAATATCATTGAACAATACAACGGGATATCGAAATTCGAATATCAGGATCAGATTTTTAAAGTTTCCATTCTGTTAAAAACTTAACGGGGGACGTAGTAAAATTGAACTTTACTACGTCCCCCGTTAAGTTTTTAACATTTCTACTGGAATATATTAAGCTTGTACATTTTGCACATTAATTCATCACACCCAGTAATCATCTGCTCAATTTTCACATCCCTCTCATTTCCCCAAAAGAATGCTCTATATCCATCTCTTGCTATCAATGCATCAATAATAGAACTATCAATATTTAAAACATCCCTATAATCTGAATGTGCAATAATCTTATAATCGAGCTCAGCCGTAACCTTTAGCAATTCCTTCATCAATTCATCCGCAAGAGGATTTTGTGACAGCTGGCAAATACTCATCCCGAAAGAGGATTCATATATAAATCTCTGGTGCACGCTGCTGGAAGTATAATTTTTTATTATATTGTCATTCATTTTTTTTAGATGCATCAATTCGTCATCCTCTGCATTCTTTACGACGGCAAATACTGATGACTGCCATACCATCCGGCATAAGTCAATGATCTGGCGAAGGGTATAAGTTTTCTGGTGCGTCTTTGTGCGCACTTGAGAAACATTGCCCTGCCTTACATAAATACCGCTGCCTTGTTTGCTGTACAGTACCCCGAGGCCCTCCAATACTTTAATGGCTTCCCTCACAACATTTCTGCTCACATCAAAATATTCCGCCAACTGCCTCTGCGCCGGAAGTGCGCTCCCCTGTGAAAATGTTCCCTTCTCGATCCCCGCCAGGATTGTCTCCACAATTCTTTCTACTGTTGTCTGTGTATTTTTTTCCATAATATCCCCCAACTTTTTTCCTAATTTAAATACTAATCTATAGCACAAAAATATTCAACTTTCAATTGGTAGTATTAATTTTTTAATTATGCATTTATAGGTAGTACCAATTATGCTATTATTAAAAAAAGGAGGGATCAATATGAACGAAAAAAAACAACCGGTCGCACCCTATCAATGTATCGCAATCTCACCTATTACACACAATATCAGCTGCCGCGCAGACATCAGAAGAAATCTGGACAATATCGAAATGATGATCGATGCAGCTATCGGAATTGCGGATATTAATATGCCTGTAAAAATAGTTGCGCTTCCGGAGGGGGCTCTTACAGGATTCGGCGACGAGGCTTTTGACCTGCCCCACAGGCTGTGTGCAGACGAATTTTTTATCGATATTCCTGGCACAGAGACAGACCGGCTCGGGGCAATTGCCAAAAAATACGGAACCTATATTATTTTCCAGTGCAAGGCGCGGCTGCCGGAGGTCATCAAGGATCGGTTCTTCAACATCCTTGCGGTGATCAATCCCGAGGGCAAGGTCGTCCACAAAGCCGCCAAAAACCATATCTGGTGCCGGGAGCGTTCCTGTACGCCCCACGACGTCTATGACAGGTGGGTGGAGCTCTTCGGCGACGGCATCAAGGCCTTCTATCCCGTCTTAAAAACAGATGACATCGGTAATATCGGCACAATCTGCTGTTCCGACGGTGAATACCCGGAGGCGGTCCGCGCTCTGGCAATGAACGGAGCCGAGGTCGTGTACCGGCCAAGCGAAGCAGTCCCTATGACTATATCCGGCTCCGGCAAGGGCGGAAGCTGGATGGTTCAAAACAGGGGCCACGCAGAGTTCAATTCCGTATACATGATATGTCCGAATGTAGGACCCGTATATCCTCATCCCGGTGCAGAGTTTCCTGCCAATATCTCCGGCGGCAACTCTCATATCGTAGACTACCGGGGCGAGATCATGGCCCACCAGAACAACAATGCCAACACCATGATCTCAGCAATCATCGATATTGAAGCATTGCGCCAGTTCCGGACGATGAATTTAAACAGCAACTGGTTAAAAGACTTAAGGACCGAACTGTTTAAGCATATGTATGACAAGCCGATTTATCCGAAGAACCTCTGGCTTGAACGTGAGCCTGTGCACCACAAGGAGGCCGACAAAATATACCGGCAGAGCATACAGAATCTGATCGATCGCGGAATCTACACCGCTCCCGCAGCACAGCATCCGGGCGTCAGCTATACCGGACAAATCACCACCGAGGAGGAATGGCGTAAGATGGCGCATCTGTGGGATAATTTTCTGAAGGAACCGTAGACATTCGCAGCAACACAAGGAGGCTGATCTTATGAATCATACAGACAAAACTATTTCAAACTCTACATCACTTGCATACGGCATAGGCGGCTTGGGGGAAGGGATCGGATATAACTTTTTCTTCGGGTTTTTCCTCTTCTTCCTTACCAACACTGCCGGAGTATCCCCTGCATGGGCAGGCACAATTTCCATGATAGCAGTGTTCTGGGACGCGATCTCGGACCCTCTGATCGGATATATGAGCGACAATTCCAAAAATCCCAGAGGACGCCGGCGCCCGTTTATTTTCAAGGGTGCGATCGTACTCGGCGCAACTATATTTTTGCTTTTCAGCAACTGGAACATCAGTCCGGCTTTGAAGGTTGTGTACTACATCCTGATCAATATTGTCTACTGGATGGCTCTTACTTCCTGTGTCATTCCCCATACCTCCCTCGGGGCGGAGCTTACCGATGATTTTAATAAGCGGACTTCCATCCGTGCTTTCCAGACATTTTTTATGAACATCGGCGCAGGGGTTGCGTTAAGCGGGACATTAGTTATCGTAGGGTTCTTTTCCAGATTTTTTGACGCTTCCGGAGCCTGGGCCGCCGCCGGCGCCCTGTTCGGCCTGGTAGTCTTCTGTGCCTATTTCATCTGTTTCCTCTGCACCAGAGGCAAAGAACCTGAGAATATTAACCTGCATCCAAAGGATGCACAGCAGCCCGAAAAACAGCCGAATTTCTTTTCCACCTATAAAAAGGTACTGGGAAATAAGCCTCTCCGCTATATTCTCGCGATAGATTTTGCCATCAACTTCATTCTGGGGATCGCCGTGTCCGTCCGTGTTTATCTTCACACCTACACCTTCGGCTTCAGCGATGTGACCTCCTCCATGCTCCTGATGGTCTACTCTGTTGTAATCGTAGTGGGCGTGCTGCTCTCCAATCTGGCCGCACAGCATCTGGGCAAAAAAGCCACGATGGTCATCGGCACCCTGGTGTATGCCTCCGGGTTCCTGGTTGCATATATCTTCCCGGCTTCCCAGATCTCCATCGGCCTCGGCCTTGTCCTGGAGGGACTCGGAAACTGCACCTTCTGGACTCTTTTGTATTCCTTTGCCTATGACGCCTCTATCATAGAAATGTACAAACACGGAAACGGAAATGAAGGCGTGATCGTCTCCATGGTCGGACTGATTATGAAGATCGGAAATGCCATCGGCATGTGGCTGTGCGGTCTCGGACTTTCCTATATCGGATTCCAGGCCGAGCTTTCCGTCCAGTCAGAGTTCACACAGTCCGGACTCCGGTTCATGTACTGTATCGTATCTGCGGCAATATTGATTGTAGGCGCACTGATTTTTTCAAAATACCCTTTGACAGAAAAAAAATATAATGAGATAAAAGAAATCGTAGAAAACCCGGATTCTTCCGGGGATACGATAGACTTCCGGCATCTGCTGTAACATTGTTAAAATAGTAACGGGGGACGTAGTAAAATTGAACTTTACTACGTCCCCCCCCTTATTATTTTCAATACCTTTTATTCTATCTCTCTGTGCAGCGCCTGCTTTCTCGCATATTTACGGGCCGCCCTCATGTATGAATAGACGTTGTCAAGCGGAGTATGCATAGGGAGATCACAGCCAGTACATATCGTAAAACCTAACGGCGAATCCCATGCTTTTCGGAAACAGGTTCTCACCGCCTCCTCCACATCCCCGGCATTTCCATCATACATCACCTCAATCGGATTAACATTTCCGCACAGGGATATTTTATCCCCGACCTTCTCTTTTGCCAGTTCCAGATCAACGGAATTATCCAGACTGATTGAATCAATCCCCGTCTCTGCCATACTTTCCAGAATCTCCGTCGTATTTCCACACACATGATAATCAAGAAACAAGTCGGGCTTTATCTTTCTCCATTCTGTTACGATCTGCTTTGTATACGGCAAAACAAATTCATTGTATTTCTTTCTGGATATAACAGAGCCGGATGCAAGAGGATCCATAAGCCCAACTCCCAAATCTCCGGCCATAAACTCTCTGCCCAATTGAATTGCCGCATCTGCTGAAAATTTCAGAAGCTTATGCACCTGTTCCGGATTCCGCACTGTCGCTTTCAATAAGGCTTCCGTCCCGACAATGCTTGCCGCGGCGGTAAATGGCCCCGGCAAAGCGCCGCTTACCTTTAACTCCTCCCCCAGATGATCAAGAATTATCTGCCCCGAATCAAACGCAAGTTTTGCCAGTTTGTCATGCTTCAGGCAAATCATATCCAAATCCAGCTTCGACAGATCCATTATATTTTTTACAGGCACACTTTCAATAGAAGGAGGCGCATCCTCTGGTTCCCGCATCCCTGCTCCCAGAACCATGCCAAATCCATGAAGATTATAGGTAACGCTCAGCCCATCGTACCCAAACTCTTCATATGCTTTCATCTGGCACTTTGCCCGGTTCAAAGCGCTCCCAAACACCTCGCGGTAACTCATTCCCAATATACTTCCCATATTAGATGCAAAAATCAATGCAATCGGCATCCTGTCCACCTGTTGCCCCTTACCCAAGGCAATGGAACGCTCAATAGGCGTCATTTCATCATCTCTATGAATCATAATATATCACCCTGCAAATGTACTGTGCCGTTTTTCACGCATGACAAGTATAACACGCCATATATTTATCTGCATGATAATTAGAACAGCGGTTTCAAAGCACCTTCAAATTCATTGTTAATAAAGTCTCGCACTTTATCTGAAGTAAGCGCTTTATCCAGATCCTTAAGCCACTGTGCGTCCTCATTTCCTTCTTTAACCACCAGGATGATCGCGTATGTATCGTCCGTAGAGTCTGCCGCAATATTAGAAGATGCATCCTTTTCAGCTAAAACCATACCTTGTTTATAAATAGTCGCTGCATCTAGATCCGAAAGAGACGCCGTCAGTTTCGCATCTGAATCCAACTCTACAAATTCTACATTCTTCGGGTTAGATGCGATATCCAGCACGGTCGGCTCATCCACATCTTCCAGCTCAATCAGTCCGTCATCCTCCAGTAATTGCAGACAACGAGCTTTTGTAGAAGCGTCACTGTATATACCAATCTTTGCACCATCCGGCAATTCATCAAGGTTTCCATATTTCTCCGAATATACACTAAGAGGAATATCATAGTATTTCCGCCCGGCGCTCACCAGATGAGTACCCTTCTCTTCATTATATGAATCCATAAACGGCTCATACTGATAGAAGTTAGCTTCTACGCTTCCTTCCTCTGTAGCCACATTCTGTGTAAACACATCATCCATAATCTGGATATCCAACTTATACCCCATTGCTTCATATTCTTCCTTTGCCGCCTCAAGAATCTTTGCCGGTATAGCTGTAGTTGCAACAGCTATTTCCTTTTTTTCCTCTTTCTTTTCTTCTTTCCCGTCGGACTCTCCTTCTGACTTTCCACTGCAGGCAGCCAACGAAAATGTCATAACAACAGCAGTTCCCAGCACAAACCATTTCTTCAAGTTTCTCATCTTCTGTCTCTCCTTATTTGAATTTTTTATAGCAATAATCTCCAATCCACTGCAAAATCTGTACCATAATTATTAAAATAATAACAATACTGTACATAATTAATTCGTTAAAGCCCTGATAACCATAAGTCAGGGCAACGCTTCCAAGCCCCCCTGCGCCAATAGTTCCGGCCATGGCTGTACAATTTAGTACTGTGATCACAGACAGTGTAATCCCTGAAATAATTGATGGAACTGCTTCCTTCAACATCAACATCATAATCTGAAAATTATTTCCACCCAACGCCTTTGCTGCCTGAATCAATTCTCTGTCAACCTCTTTCAAAGCTGCCTCTACAAGTTTCGCAATAAACGGAGTCGCTATCACTGTAAGTGGTACTATTGCTGCCTCTTTTCCTATGGATGTCCCGGTAATCATCCTCGTCAAAGGAATCATTGCCACTGCAAGAATAATAAACGGAAACGAACGGACAATATTGACAATCAGTTCCAGCACCCTATATACAATTTTATTGGGACGAAGCCCGCCAGAACCTGTAATACACATTGCGATTGCTACAAGAAATCCTATAACGGTCGCAAACATAGTCGAAAAAAATACCATATACAATGTATTACAAAACTCCGGTATAATCAGTTGTGTAATAACCTTCCCCAAATCATTCATTTTCTATCTCCTGCCATGCAATGTGGTATTCATCAAAATACTTTGTCAGTAATGAGACCTTTTCTGATTCAATATTTAAATCTGTGATTTCTACAAATCCATCTTTATATTGTTCCGTACTGGACTGTGTAATTACAAACCTTGCTTTTGTCTCTAGTGCCAAATCCGACAGAACAGGCTGCTTCATCTGCTGGTCATTCAATATAATCCTCAAATTTATGCCGCTCTGCGGCGACGGATTTTTCCCTGATTTCCCCAGAAGCTCCGATAATGCATCCGGCTTTTGAAAAAAGATATCCTTCACATTACCGCTGGCAGCGATTCTTCCGTTATCCAAGACTGCAATTTTATCACATATCTGCCTTACAACCGACATTTCATGGGTTACGATGACAATCGTAATATTCATATCCTTATTAATTTGTTCCAGAAGACTTAAGATGGAATTTGTCGTATTTGGATCCAATGCAGAAGTAGCCTCATCACAAAGCAGAATCTCGGGATCCATAGCCAACGCTCTGGCAATCGCAACCCTCTGCTTCTGTCCTCCAGACAGTTCCCTTGGCTTGCTGTCCTTCTTATCAGACAGATCAACAATCTCCAATAGCTCTGCAACCTTCTTATCAATCTCTGACCTGTTATATTTCCACCATTTCATTGGCAACGCTATATTCTGTTCCACGGTCTGCCTTTCAGCCAAGGAAAAATGCTGAAATATCATCCCGACGTTGCGCCTGAACAGCCTTAATTCCTTATCCGACAGCCGGCTAATCTCCTTGCCTGCAACGAAAAGGCTTCCCTTATCGTACTTTTCAAGCCCGTTCATACACCTCAAAAGCGTTGACTTCCCGGCCCCGCTTCTTCCGACAAGACCATAAATGTCGCCTTTATCTATTTCCAAAAATACATTGTCTAATATAACGTTTTCACCGTACTCTTTTCTCAAATGGTTAATCTTTATCATTTTTTCTCTTTTCATATAAAATTGCTATAAAATTATTTTAATAATAAATCTTTATTTATTTCAGACTGTAGACAAAGTCCAGCAATTGCTGGGCTTTTCTACTTTTAGAACCG
>CANSCI010000107.1 GCA_947645355.1 uncultured Dorea sp.
ATCCAATTATTTTCAGCCCGATATGTTTTAATTGCCTGTTTTACAATTTCCGGCTGTGATATTTTATAATCTGATTCTATGAATTTCTGCGCTCCCTGTATCATCCATGATAATACAGCACCCCCGGAATTTTGAAATAAGTATTCTGTATAATTTTTTATTTCCTCACTGTCATGAATAACAGCCTGAAAAGGAACAACAACCAGTCTGCGCCATGTTCCGTTATCCAATGCTTCGACAGATGGAAGATGGTTGGTACATAGAACAGTTGTATGTGTTGGTATAAATGAAAATGGATTTTTATATTTCTTCTCTGCATATATCATGTCTGTAGAACATAATTGTTTTAAAGAAGCTGTATCAAGCTGTCTGCCGTCTTCCAGTTCCGAAGCAATTACCAGACGTTTCCCACGCAGTTCAGCAAGTTCATTCTTTTTATTTATCCGGGAATTTTTTGTAAGTATCTCCGCTGATAGATTGCCGGAATAACTTCCCATAACCATAGAAAGCAGATTAAAAAACGTGCTTTTACCATTTTTCCCTGTACCGTAAGCAATAATAAGGTTCTCACAATATACCTTTCCGATCAGACACATTCCGGCGATATACTGTAAGTACTGTTTTAATGATTGATTATGATTGGTAATGGTTTCCAAAAAGTTCTGAAATAACTCTGCGTTTTGTAAATTGGGGCTTACCGTTGTTATCTTTGTACAATAATCTAAGGAATTGTGTTGATTTTGTGCTCCTGTCCGCAAGTCTATGATACCAGCAGGGGTATTTAATAAAAATCCGTTTTTGTCGAGTTTTTCTACATCAATTTCAACCATAGGCTGTGCTTCGGTTAAAACAGCAGTAATACGAGCAGTTTGGCGATGCTTCATAACAAACTTTCGATAATTTTCAGCATTCTTAATACTTCCTTTTACTATTTCCTGATTAGAAACATCATCATTTATGATTGCATTATTTTCTTCTTTTCTGGCTTCTGTCAGCAAAAAAGAAACCTCTCTTAATTGATGTGTTGTCAGAAGCTGTACAAAACGATGGATTTTGGTTTTACTTTCAACCCATACTTTACCATTGTAATAAAGATAGTCCGTTGCAGTAGAATAACGGACAACATCTTTAAATACCTTTACGAAGACATTCGTCTGTCCTAAATCCGTAAAATCATGTGGTTTCAATGTTTCTGCTTTAGAAAACAATTCGTATAATTCCGGCGGAAGATAATCAGGACTGTTCTCCGTTTTTTCATGATAATGTTTACAAACACTTTTCCAGATACTGATTAGTTCTGTTTCCTCCATAGGCGGTACACATTTTTTAATTTCGCTACAAAATGCGGAATATGCTTTATCAGATTCTCCCCAGCGTGTGACTACACGGGTTGCATAGTCAAAAAGTGTACTATGTCGTTTCCCATAAGGAATAATACTGTTATTTTCTGGAAAACTATTCTTATTAAATGATTCCTGAATATCTATTTCAACTGTTTCCATAAAATCTGACAATACAATATCTCCATCATAAAATTCTATCTGCGGGTTTTCAACACCAAAGAAAAAACGGGCAGAATCCTTTGCATTAGCATCAAATGCTGTAAAATAGACGCATACTTTATTTTTCAGTTTTTGATATTCCATGCTGTTTTGAATCAGCCTGTCAGGAAAATATACATGGAACTTCGGACGTGCCGCCTTTCCATCTTTTATTTTCATGTGGTTTCTTGAAAATACAATATAAAAACATACATTCGGAAACTGCTCCTTAACATCAACAGGATATATCCAATCGGAAGGATTATCACTGTCAGAATTATCAATATCAAACATGGTACAATCTGAATGGATAAAATGCTCCTTTTTCCGGTGATTATTCTTGTACCTGGCACACACATGGTCATGAGATACGGCTATCCTTAAATCATTTTCGGAACCTATTTGAATCTCATTCGGATAAAACTGATTACTTGCAGTCTGGTATGTGTTGCTGTAAAATAGTGTAAAATTGGTTTTTGTCATCGTGTTTACCTCCTATTTTCCATACAGAGAGATTGTCTCTGAAATTTTGTATTTGAGGGCATAAAAAACAGCCATGTTGTTATCCCGAAAGATAACTAACATGACTGTTTGCGTTAGTTTTTTAGAATTATGGCTTGTCCGGTCAATGATTACCGATATTCGACGGAATAAGCAGATTTCCCTGTCATTTTGATAATCAATTCATTCAGTGTAAGGGCTTTGCAACCCTGAATCACCGTGTATTCCGGTACCATTCTGTGTAGACACGGTTCAGGGTAAATGACATGATTGCCAGGACATTTGCCCGGATGGCGCTTGGTGTCCAGGTGGCGTAGATCTCGCTGGACGCTACATTTTTAATGTAATCCTTGTATTTGACATAATAGTTTTTTGCGGTGGTGTCGCGGGGGCTCCCGTCATGGACGACAATATATTCCGGGATGACGACACGGCTTAAGACGATCTCACCGGTCTCATTGGTGGGTTTGATCTCATCTTCCGGTATTTTAGCAGGATATTCCCCATATAATGTATGTGCGGGTATGACAAATACAGATTCCGAAGCCTGGGCTTCATCCAGGGGGCGAAGAGCCAGGTTCTGTACGGCTGTCACGCCTGCAAGAATCTCGGCGCCTGCAATGCTGACCGGTTCGAATCCGGGTGCTTCTACCTGGAGAGTATATTCAGAATAAGGCTGCTCCTCAATGGCAGGATCCAGACTGTAGTCCACCGGAGGTGCATCCAGATCGATAGTTTCTGTCTGGCCCGAGGAATCTGTCGTCAGCTGTTCCAGTGTGCTGTCCGGGACGCCGGTGTAGGAGATAGAGATTCTGGCATCTGCAATGGGGATAGCTGTGACCTCGGAGGTAATATTGATCTGCAGCTGCCCCTTATCAGGCGTGTCCTGCTGCTTTAATTTTATGGTATTCATAGAATAAGTACCTCATGGAGACTCTGTTTCTGTTATAATATGAAAGAGAGAAAAAAAGGTTACGGGAAAAGAGGAGGTTCGAGTGGGAAGAAAAGGAAGGAAAAGAAGAAGGGGATGCCTGGCTTCCCTTGCAGGAATATTGCTGCTTTTGTTCGGCGGCGCCGCTGTTTTGTATCTGGCGGAGGTGGATCTGGAGGTGGGGCAGAAAGTGAAAGAGGTGGCCGAGACCTTTGATGTTCCGTTTCAGGAGATCGAAGTGCCCAAGGAGAAGCTGGCAGGGAAATATTATTACCAGGCTCTTTTAGATACAGAGAAGGAGATCTACAAAGAGATCATGCAGGGAGTCATGGAGAGCGAAGAGGAGATCTATATTCATACCGCAGATGCAGACAGGGCGAATGAATTGTTCCAGTATGTCCTCAAGGATTTCCCTGAGATTTTCTGGTGTGACGGGACTGCGACTTCCACATCCTACAGTAAAAGAGAATCTTATACGGTGATGGAGCCGGTCTATCGCTATGAAGGAGAAGAGAAGGATGCCATGGCCGGGCAGATCGAAGCATCCGCAGAGGAATGTCTGGCTGGAATCAGCCGGGATGCTTCGGATTATGAGAAGATCCTGTATGTGTATGAGTACATTGTGAATCATGTGGAATATGACATGGAGGCGCCGGACAATCAGAATATATACAGTGTGTTTGTAAATGGGCGGTCTGTGTGTGCGGGATATTCTAAGGCAACCCAGTATCTGTTGGAGCAGATGGGTGTTTTCTGCACCTATGTGACAGGGACTGCCCTTGGCGGCCAGAGTCATGCGTGGAATCTGGTAGCCTGCGGCGGAGAATACTATTATGTAGATACGACCTGGGGAGATCCGGTGTTCCTGGCATCGGAGGATTCGGATGAACCGTATGACAATATCAGTTATGACTATATGTGCTGTGACGATGACGAACTGTTCCGGACGCATACACCGGATCCGGCGGCAGAGCTTCCGGCCTGTACTTCCATGAGGGACAACTATTATGTTGTAAATGGGATGTACTATGAAGCCTATGACGGGGAAACCGCGCTGCAGAAAATGAACGAGGCGATTTCGCAGGGAAACGACAGTACCGTATTTAAGTTTTCAGGCAGCAGTATATACCGGGACGCGCACGACGATATTTTTCAAAATCAGATACAGAAGGCTGCAAGGAAATTAGCCGAGCAGTACGGGCTTTCCCGGGTTTCCTATCGATATGTGGATAATCCGGAACTTAATAAGATCATTATTTACTGGAGTTATGAGTAGGCAGGAGGAAGACCATAAAAAGACCGGCCGGCCATTGGATTTCTCCAGAAATTGTAGTCGAAGGATTAAAACGTTATAAAAATGTAATAAATTTGTAATATATGTTAATAAAAATGAAATTTTTGCATATACTATATAAGAACAATGGGAATACATTGCGATTATAGGAGGTTGCAGGCAAAAATGTTTAATAATAAAAAGAGGAACTTGGCCGCTCTTGTTTTCATGGTTTCTACGCTGTTTACCGCAGGCTATGCAGGCAGGAGCGAGGTTTATAGTTCTGACGGGAATATGGAGGCTGGTTTCACGGAAGCTGCGGGCAAAGCTTCGAAGATTCCGATGCCGGACATTGCTTCAAAGGCGGCTATGTGTAATCTGGCAATGCTTACAGATTCCAGTGTGAGGGCTGTTGTGGAAGAGGAAGAGCGGCAGCAGGAGGAAGCAAGGCGGCAGGAGGAGGCGAGAAAGAAGGAAGAGGAGCAGAAAAAGAAGGCGGCAGAAGGTGTGCAGAGGCTTATGGCATCTATTATTTTCTGTGAGGCAGGCAATCAGTCTTATGAAGGACAGGTTGCAGTGGGAGCTGTTGTTATGAATCGTGTGGCAGACAGCGCCTACCCGGACAGCATTGAGGCCGTCATCTACCAGAAGGGTCAGTTTGCACCGGCCGCCACAGGGTGGCTTGACAGAGTGAGGCGCTCGGGCGGGTACACGGAATCTGCCATGAGGGCGGCTGCGGACGCTTTAAGCGGGGTTGATCCGGTGGAAGGCTGCCTGTATTTTGACCGGGGCGGAAGCGGCCGGAAGATAGGGGACCATTATTTTCACTAAAAATTTCTTAATTTTCTGGTTATTGACAAATAGAACAAGCTTTTATAGGATGAAAGGGTAGAGGCAGAACGCTTTTGCCCTTTTTTGTATGTTGCGGCCGGGGCATATAGGGATCTGCTTATTTCTATGAATGAAGGTATTCGGAAAGGGGGAATATGGATGTACAAGATTCTGATCATAGAGGATGACCTGACTATTGCAAGGATGCTTGCCGCCCATCTTGTGAAATGGGATTATGAGGTGGTTCTGGCCGGGGATTTTAAAAATATTATGGAGATATTTGCCAGAGAGGAACCGCAGCTTGTGCTCCTGGACATTGGACTGCCGCTTTTTAACGGTTTTCACTGGTGCCAGCAGATCCGTCAGATTTCCCAGGTGCCGATTATTTTCCTGTCATCCTTGGATGACAATATGAATATTGTGATGGCCATGACGATGGGAGGGGATGAATTCATCGAGAAGCCCTTTGATCTGAATGTAGTCACTGCGAAGGTGCAGGCAATCCTGAGGCGGACCTATTCTTTCGGCACAGCCTCCAGCGTCATGGAGTATCATGGGGCGGTACTGAATCTAAATGATGCGGTACTGACATATCAGGATCAAAAGACAGAGCTTACGAAAAATGAATTTAAGATCCTCCAGATGCTGCTGGAGCATGTGGGAAAGATTGTATCTCGGGACGAGATTATAGAGAGACTGTGGGAAAGTGATGAATATATTGATGACAATACGCTTACCGTCAATGTGGCAAGACTTCGCAAGAAACTGCAGGAGCTTGGGATGGAGCAGGTCATCCGCACGAAAAAAGGAATCGGGTATATGGTGGAGTTATGAGCATATTAAAGCTGTATTTAAAGGAACATGTCAGCCAGATCTGTATGTATCTGGGGTTTATGGGGATTTTTGTGGTGATATTTTATCTGTATCATGTTCGCAGTGATGCAGTACAGTATGCATTTTTCCTGTCGTTTTTGTGTATTCTTTTCTATGGCCTGACAGGTTTTCTGCGGTTTGGACGGCACTACCGGAAACTGGTGCAGGTGCGGGCAGAGGAAGAGATTGACCTGTCAGGGCTTCCCCCGGTCCTCTCAGCGTTGGAGGAAGAATACCAGCTGCTGCTTAAGCAGCTGTGGGAAGAGAAAGCGGAGGCGGAATCGGACAGTATGATTGCCCGGCAGGATATGCAGGACTATTACGGCATGTGGGTGCATCAGATCAAGACTCCGCTGTCGGCCATGAATCTGCTCCTGCAGTCCTATGACGTGAAGGAGGAGGCAGAACTGTCCTTTGTAAAAGAAATGAGACTGGAACTTTTTAAGGTGGAGCAGTATGTGGAGATGGTTTTAGTATATCTCAGGATGGAAAACATGTCCGCAGACCTTTCCTTTGAGCAGTCTGTGCTGGATGATCTGATCCGGCAGGTGATCCGGAAATATTCCCGGCAGTTTATTATTCAGAAGATAAAACTTAATTACGAAACGATAAACAGCAGAGTCCTGACGGATGAAAAGTGGATGGTGTTTGTGCTGGAGCAATTGTTGTCGAATGCGCTGAAGTATACAAGAAGTGGTTATATTTCTATTTATATGGAAAAAAAGGAACTTGTGATCCAGGATACGGGAATTGGTATAGAGGCAGAAGACCTGCCGCGGGTATTTGAAAAAGGGTTTACCGGTTATAACGGGAGGACAGATAAGAAATCTACAGGGATCGGGCTTTATCTGTGCAAATCTATTATGGACAAGCTGCGGCACCAGATCCGGATAGAATCAGAAGTAGGTGTCGGGACGAAAGTATATTTAAACCTTACGAGATTGTAAGAAATGCAGAGGAAAATGTAACCTGAATCTATGGAAGGACATTTTCCTTTTTTTTATAATGTACCTGTACCCTCGGTGGACGAAGGACATGTGTTCTCTAGTCCATGAAGTATAAAATAAAAACAGATGCAGAAAGGACGGAAAAATATGGCATTACTGGATGTGAAAAATGTAAAGAAAATATATACCACCCGCTTCGGGGGCAATCAGGTGGAGGCACTTCGAAACGTGAGCTTTTCAGTGGAACCCGGAGAATATGCGGCAATCATGGGAGAGTCCGGTTCCGGAAAGACGACGCTGCTTAATATATTGGCGGCTCTGGATAAACCGACGAAAGGAAAGGTATATCTGAAGGGAAGGGATCTTGGTTCCGTGAAGGAAAAAGAAATCGCGGCATTTCGGAGGCAGAACCTGGGGTTCGTGTTTCAGGACTTTAATCTTTTGGATACGTTTTCTCTCAAAGACAATATCTTTCTTCCGCTTGTCCTGTCCAACCGGAAATATGAGGAAATGGAAGAGCGCCTTGCGCCGATTTCAGAGAGACTAGGGATTACTGAAATATTAGAAAAATTCCCTTACGAGGTGTCAGGAGGCCAGAAACAGAGGGCTGCAGTTGCCCGGGCACTGATCACGAAGCCTCAGCTCATTCTGGCAGACGAGCCGACAGGAGCACTGGATTCCAAGGCATCTGACGGTCTTTTGGATCTCTTTTCCAAGATTAATGAAGACCGGCAGACGATCTTGATGGTGACCCACAGTGTGAAGGCCGCAAGTACGGCGAAACGAGTACTTTTTATCAAGGACGGAGAGGTGTTTCATCAACTGTATCGGGGGAACCTTACGAATGACCAGATGTACCAGAAGATTGCAGATACATTGACCGTACTGACGACAGCAGGGGGTGAGAAGATTGGCTAGTTCTATTTATCGAAGGCTTGCACTTACAAATCTTAAAAATAATCATAAAACTTATGTCCCTTATATCCTCACGGCAGTGCTGACGGTTATGATGTATTATATTATGGATGCACTTTCCTACAACAAAAGCATTGGAGAAGGGCAGGTGCAGGCAGTGCTGCAGACGGCAGTTCCGGTTATTGCCATATTTGCGGTGATCTTCTTATTTTATACCAACAGTTTCCTGATCAAACGAAGGAAGAAGGAGATCGGCGTCTATAATATTCTTGGTATGGGGAAACGCCATATCGGGAAAATGCTGATGACAGAGACTGTGATTACTGCGGGCATCGGAATCCTTGGAGGATTGGCAGGGGGTCTTGTGTTCAGCAGGCTGATGTACCTGGTACTTTTAAAGATCCTGCGCTATGATGTAGGGATGGAGTTTGAAGTGTCCTGGGTCTCGGTGTCTAAGACCTTGGTTTTATTCGGCGTGATCTTTCTGCTGACTTTGATCTATAATCTTTTGCAGGTCAGGCTCAGTAACCCTGTTGAACTTCTGCACGGTACCAATGCCGGAGAGAAGGAGCCAAAGACAAAGTGGCTTCTGACCATTTTCGGGGTTGTGACGATTGGAATCGGCTACAGTATTGCCCTGCTGACGGAATCGCCACTGGGAGCCCTGTCTTCGTTTTTTATTGCGGTGGCCTGTGTGATCCTGGGAACTTATGCATTGTTTATAGCCGGAAGTATTGCAGTGTTAAAACTGTTAAAAAAGAACAAAAAGTTTTATTACAGCACCGGCCATTTTACTTCTGTATCAGGTATGATCTACCGGATGAAGCAGAATGCGGTGGGGCTTGCCAATATCTGTATCTTAAGCACGATGGTGCTGGTTATGATCTCCACGACGATCTGCATGTATGCCGGGATGGAGGATATTATGGCAACCCGCTTCC
>CANSCI010000108.1 GCA_947645355.1 uncultured Dorea sp.
GGCTGAGAAGCTGAGCGAGGATATGCAGAAATATTTCTGTGAAAAGTTCCAGATCAAGCCTTATCAGATCTTCCGCACGAAGATGCCTATGAAGCTGTCTTACAGCTTTGCCATAAGCAGCCATCTGCCGGAGCATATGAAGAAGTCCCTTACATATCCGGCTTTTTCGCCCCAGGAATGTGCCCGCGTGCAGGACGGAAGCATCATGAAACAGATCCGCAAAAAAGATCTGCTGCTTTTTTATCCTTATGAAAGCATGAATCCGTTCTTGAAACTGGTGAAGGAGGCTTCCGCAGATCCCAATGTCCTGACTATCAAGATCACTATATACCGGCTGGCTAAAAAAGCGAGGCTTGTGGAATATCTGTGCGCGGCGGCAGAGAACGGGAAAGAGGTTACGGTATTGATCGAACTGCGCGCCAGGTTCGACGAGCAGAATAACATCGGCTGGTCAGAGCGTCTGGAGGAAGCCGGATGCCGTGTGATCTACGGGTTCGACAGCTACAAGGTACACTCAAAGATCTGCCTGATTACTTACAGGAACCGCGGTGAGATCCAGTATATCACACAGATCGGCACCGGGAATTATAACGAGAAGACGGCGGGGATGTATACAGATCTGTCCCTGATCACGGCTGATCCGCAGATCGGTGCAGATGCCACAGAATTTTTCAAGAATATGTCGATCAGCAATCTGGATGGATCGTACCGGCATCTCATAGTTGCCCCCACAGGCCTAAAGCAGAAGGTTCTTGCCCTGATTGACGAGGAGATCAGGAAGGGGAGTGACGGAAGAGTTATTATGAAGATGAATTCCCTGACGGATGTAGATTTTATTGAGAAGATCTCGGAGGCGTCCTGCGCGGGGGTTAAGATTGATCTTATCGTCCGGGGCATCTGCTGCATGCTGCCGGGGATGAAAGGATATACAGAGAACGTCAGAGTGATGAGCGTCGTAGGACGCTATCTGGAGCATCCGCGCATTTTCAGTTTTGGTGTCGGAACAGAACAGAGGATCTACATTGGATCCGCCGATATGATGACAAGAAATACAGAAAAACGGGTGGAGGTTGCCTGCCCGATCCTGGATGAGGATATCAAGAAGCAGATCAACCATTATCTGAAGGTTATGCTCAGTGACAATATCAAATCCAGGGTGCTGCAAAGTGACGGTTCTTACCGGAAGAAGGAACAGTCACAGCCGTTTGTGGATTCTCAGGCAGTGTTCATGGAAGAGGCGCTTACGGCTGCAAGGAAAAATTCGGAGTCGAAGAAGCCGGGCGTTATGGATCGGGTGAGAAGGTTATTCTTTAAATAGACAAAAAAGATACAGGAGTTTGTAACGATATATGGGGAAATCACTTTATATAGCTGAGAAGCCGAGTGTCGCGCAGGAATTTGCAAAGGCGCTTAAGCTGACATCAAAAAGGAAGGATGGTTACCTGGAATCAGAGGATGCGGTGGTCACCTGGTGCGTAGGTCACCTTGTGACCATGAGTTATCCGGAAGAATATGACCCTGCACTGAAAAGGTGGAGTCTTGAGACTCTGCCTTTTATTCCGCAGAATTTTAAATATGAAGTGATTCCTGGTGTGGCGAAGCAATATAAGATTGTAGCGGGGCTTCTGAACCGCAGGGATATAGATACGATCTATGTCTGCACAGATTCCGGGCGGGAGGGGGAATACATTTACCGTCTGGTGGAACAGCAGGCAAAGGTTCGGGGGAAGGAACGCCGCCGTGTTTGGATTGACTCTCAGACAGAGGAGGAGATCTTAAGAGGAATCCGTGAGGCGAAGGATCTGAAGGAATATGATAATCTGTCGGCCTCTGCTTACCTGCGGGCAAAAGAGGACTATCTGATGGGAATCAATTTTTCCCGCCTGTTGACTCTTAAGTACGGGAACAGTATATCCAATTACATGAATACCAAATATTCTGTCATATCGGTGGGGCGGGTGATGACCTGCGTCCTGGGTATGGTGGTGCGGAGAGAGCGGGAGATCCGTGAGTTTGTGGAGACTCCGTTTTACAGGGTTATAACCACCGTGGGGAATGACGGGGAGACCTTTGAAGGAGAGTGGCGGGCTGTAAAAGGCTCCCGATGGTTTGCGTCTTTTGACCTTTACAAAGAAAATGGTTTTAAAGAGCGTAAGAAAGCGGAGGAGTTGATCCGTTCCCTTAAGGAGCCTGCGCCTGTCACGTGCCAGATCGCATCCATCGAGAAAAAAAAGGAAAAGAAGAACCCGCCGCTTCTTTTTAACCTTGCGGAACTGCAGAATGAATGCTCCAAAAGGTTCAAGATCAGCCCCGACGAGACTCTGCGGATCGTCCAGGAGATGTATGAAAAGAAGCTGGTGACATATCCAAGGACGGACGCCCGAGTATTGTCCTCGGCAGTGGCGAAGGAGATCCACAAGAACCTGAATGGGCTGATGCAGTATGAACCGGCGGTTTTGTGGCTGCGGGAGATCGTATCCTTCGGAAGCCACAAGAACATTGCAAAGACAAGATATGTGGATGATAAGCAGATCACAGACCACTATGCGATTATCCCTACAGGGCAGGGGATCCGGACCTTGCAGTCACTTTCTGCGGTGTCGGCAAAGGTGTATGATGTGATCGTGAGGCGGTTTTTGAGTATTTTTTACCCGGCGGCAGTCTATCAGAAGGTAGCCGTCCACATGAAGATTAAGGAAGAATCCTTCTTTTCCAGTTTTAAAGTGCTGGCGGAGGAGGGATATCTGAAGGTTGCAGGTATTCCGGCTGTGAGAAAGCAGGAAGAAAGGGAAAAAGGCAAGGCTCCTGAGGAGGCTGTGGGGGAAGAGCAGCAAGAAGCTTCCGCAGATACGGCCCTGTTTGAGAAAGTAAAATCTTTGAGGAAAGGGATGATACTTCCGGTACAGGAACTTAAGGTGAAGGAAGGGAAGACATCCCCTCCCAAACGGTACAATTCCGGTTCCTTGATCCTGGCAATGGAAAACGCAGGACAGCTGATCGAGGACGAAGAACTCCGGGCACAGATCAAGGGGAGCGGGATCGGGACAAGCGCTACCAGAGGAGAGATCCTTAAGAAACTGTTTCACATCAAGTATCTTGAACTTAACAAAAAGACCCAGATCGTGACGCCGTCTATGCTTGGAGAGATGGTCTACGATGTGGTGGAGCATTCTATAAAATCTCTTCTCAACCCTGAACTTACGGCAAGCTGGGAAAAAGGCCTTACTTATGTGGCCAACGGGGATATCACTTCCGAGGAATATATGAAAAAACTGAGTCAGTTCGTTGTGAGCAGAATTCAGGGAGTAAAAGGGCTTAATAACCAAGGTCAGCTGAGAGCCTGTTATGACCATGCTGCGCAGTTTTACAAAAAGGCGCCGAATAAAAGAATGAATAAAAAAACATCTCAGAAATAGATTGCCTATCAGATACGAAAGTGCTATTCTGGTAGTTGTAAAAATGAAGAAGACATACAGGAAAGGCAGGAGAGAAGCATGGAACAGTTGACGGTTAAAGAGTTATATACGTTGGATGAGACGATTGCAAAGGATATTTTTGAAGGAGTTACCTATCCGTGGGAGGTGCTTTCAAGGATCAGTTCCTTTATTATGGAACTGGGAGAGACTCTTCCAAAGGATCAGTATGATAAAATAGGGGAAAATGTATGGGCGGCAAAAACAGCGAAGATCTTTCCGTCCGCATACATCAACGGCCCTGCAATCATCGGCAGGGATGCGGAGGTACGCCACTGTGCATTTATCCGCGGAAATGCTATCGTAGGCGAGGGCGCAGTAGTGGGCAATTCTACAGAGCTTAAAAATGTGATTCTGTTTAATAAGGTACAGGTTCCGCATTATAATTATGTGGGAGATTCTATTCTCGGATATAAGGCACATATGGGTGCCGGTTCCATCACCTCCAATGTAAAATCTGACAAAAAGCTTGTGGTGCTGAAAACACCTGAGGGTAATATTGAGACGGGAATTAAGAAGTTCGGGGCCATGCTCGGGGACGAGGTAGAGGTCGGATGCGGGACGGTCCTGAATCCCGGCAGTGTTGTGGGGAAACAGTCAAACATCTATCCGCTGTCAAGTGTGAGAGGGTATGTGCCTGCAAACAGCATCTACAAAAAGCAGGGCGAGATTGCAGAGAAATATTAAAACAGTTTCCGGGGGAAGAGGAAGATGAAAAGAGTAGGATTTATCGGCGTCGGCATTATGGGGAAATCTATGGTGCGTAATTTGATGAAGGCAGGATACGAGCTGCATATCTATGCCAGGAAGAAGGAGAAGGTGGAGGACGTGGTCAGCGAAGGAGCCGTCTTTCATGAAAGTATTGGGGATTGTGTAAAGGGCTGCGGGGCAGTAATCACCATTGTTGGTTTTCCGGCAGATGTTGAGGAGGTATACTTTGAGGAGGGGAACATCCTGGACAGTGCCGGCAAGGGAGCGTACCTCATTGATATGACTACTACAAGTCCTATGCTGGCGGAGAAGTTGTACGAAGAGGGAGCAAAGCGCGGCCTCCATGTGCTGGATGCGCCTGTCACCGGCGGTGATACGGGGGCTAAGGCGGGAACCCTCTCTATCCTTGCAGGAGGAGACCGGGAAGATTATGAGGCCTGTATGCCGTTGTTCGAGGCAATGGGCTCCAATATCAATTACCAGGGGAGGGCAGGCTGCGGGCAGCATGCCAAGCTGGCCAATCAGATTATGATTGCAGGAACCCTTTCAGGAGTCTGTGAAGCTCTTTCCTACGCAAAGGCCAAGGGGCTTGACCTTGATGCAGTCCTCAGATCTGTGTCCGCCGGGGCGGCCGGGAGCAGACAGCTGGATCTGTTTGCACCGAAGATTCTGAGCGGTGATTATGAACCCGGTTTTTTTATCAAGCATTTTGTAAAGGATATGCGTCTGGCATTGACTGAGGCGAATAGGAGCGGTCTCTTTTTGGAAGTGCTGAGTCTGGTACTGTCTAATTATGAGCAGCTGGAGTCAGAAGGATATGGGGATCTGGGAACCCAGGCGCTGATCAAGTATTATGAATCTGAGAAAGAAGAATAAACAAGAGACAGTGGAGGGGCTTCAAGAAGCCCCTTTTTGAATGTAGAAAGTGATGGGGAAAATAAAGGCCGGGAGATGTCCGGCAGAAATTACTGTGAAAAAAGCTGTGAAAAAATGTCCGAAAAAATAAAAAAGTATGTTGACACTCTACATTTTGTGTGGTATTCTATGACAGTAAACTTTAACGCTTTAAAGCGCAACGGTTTAAAGCGAAAAGTTGACAGCTTGTAGATAAGACAAAAATAAGGAAAGAAGAGGGAATGGATTATGATGATCAAATTGGCATTACTCATTGTATTTTTTGCAGTGATGGTGGCAGTCGGCATTTATTCAAGGCAGCATGCGGCAAGCGTGGATGGATTTGTGCTCGGGGGGCGCTCTGTCGGCCCGTGGCTTACGGCGTTTGCATACGGAACCTCCTATTTTTCGGCAGTAGTCTTTGTGGGATATGCAGGACAGTTTGGATGGAAATACGGGCTTGCAAGTACCTGGATCGGTATTGGCAATGCAGTGATCGGGAGTCTTATGGCGTGGGTCATCTTAGGCCGCCGTACGAAGGTTATGACACAGCATCTGAATTCTAAGACAATGCCGGACTTTTTCGGCGAGAGATATGGAAGCAGGGCCCTTAAGATTGCGGCATCAGCAATTGTATTTATCTTTTTGGTGCCGTATACGGCATCCATCTACAATGGGCTGTCCAGACTTTTTGGGATGGCGTTCAACATTCCATATACATACTGTGTACTTGGAATGGCAGTTTTTACAGGGATCTATGTAATTCTGGGCGGATACATGGCTACGGCTATCAATGATTTCATACAGGGGATTATTATGCTTGTCGGGATCGTGGCAGTGATCGGTGCCGTTCTGAGCGGTCAGGGAGGTTTTATTCATGCAATCCGTACGATGGCGGAGATTCCGAGTGATGTACCTATAACGGCCGGGCAGCCGGGAGCATTTACTTCCTTTTTCGGGCCGGATCCTCTGAATCTTCTCGGGGTTGTTATTCTGACGTCTCTGGGGACATGGGGGCTTCCGCAGATGATCGGTAAGTTCTACGCAATTAAAGATGAGAAAGCAATTAATACCGGGACGGTTATCTCTACATTGTTCGCATGTGTGGTTGCCGGGGGGAGCTACTTCCTCGGCGGATTCGGACGATTGTTCGATGATGCGGCAATTTATGACGAAACAGGAAATGTAGTATTTGACAGTATTATTCCTCATATGCTGTCCCTTCTTCCAGATCTGCTGATCGGAGTAGTTGTGGTACTCGTCCTGTCAGCTTCGATGTCAACCCTTGCATCTTTAGTACTGACATCCAGTTCTACACTGACTCTGGACTTTTTGAAGGATCTTGTGATGAAGGATATGAGCGAGAAAAAGCAGGTTCGCACTATGCAGGTTCTGATTGTGTTCTTTATTACACTGTCTGTTGTAATCGCGCTGGATCCGCCGACCTTTATCGCACAACTTATGGGTATTTCCTGGGGGGCTCTGGCAGGGGCATTCCTTGCGCCGTTCTTATACGGCCTGTACTGGAAGAAAGTGACGAAGGCTGCAGTCTGGGCAAGCTTTATCTCAGGAGTAGGAATTACGGTTTCCAATATGTTTCTTCACTATATTGCATCCCCGATCAATGCAGGTGCCATCGCAATGATTGCAGGACTGGTGGTTGTGCCGGTGGTCAGTGTCCTGACTCCGAAGCCGGATGCCGGGAAGGTAGACCAGATCTTTGAGTGCTATGAAGAGAAGGTTACGATTACGAAGAAGCGTTCACTGGAAGTAAATTAATATTAAAAAATATCAAGGAAAGTGATTAAAAACATCACTTTCCTTTTTTTTGTAGATATGTTAGGATAAGAGAGTGTTAAAAATAGACAATAAAATTGATAATTATTATGATATGAAAGAGAGGAATAGTCCATGAAAAATTGTCACAAATATGAACGCGCGTACTTTATGCCGCCCAAGGTGACTTATGACTGGGTAAAAAAAGATTATATTGAAAGCCCGCCCGCCTGGTGCAGCGTTGATTTAAGGGACGGAAACCAGGCTCTCATTGAGCCTATGAGCCTGAGTGAGAAGCTGGAATTCTTTCAGATGCTGGTGGATGTAGGATTTAAGGAGATTGAGGTGGGGTTCCCGGCGGCATCAGAGACAGAATATCAGTTTATGCGGACGCTGATCGAGAAGGATATGATTCCGCAGGATGTGACAGTGCAGGTGCTGACGCAGGCAAGGGAGCATATTATCAAGAAGACCTTTGAGGCGGTCAAGGGAGCACCTCATGCAGTCATACATTTATATAACTCTACATCTGTAGCACAGAGGGAGCAGGTATTCAGGAAGAGTAAAGAAGAGGTGAAGCAGATAGCGGTTGACGGCGCCAGATTACTTCTTAAGCTTGCCTCCGAGACAGACGGGAACTTTACGTTCCAGTACAGTCCGGAAAGCTTTCCGGGGACAGAGGTAGATTATGCCGTGGAGGTGTGCAACGCGGTTCTTGATGTGTGGAAGCCGTCGAAAGAGCGAAAAGCGATCATCAACATCCCCACAACGGTGGAGAATGCCATGCCCCATGTGTTTGCCTGCCAGCTGGAATATGTACATAAGCATCTGAAATACAGAGACAGTGTCATCCTCTGTCTGCATCCGCACAATGACAGAGGGTGCGGCGTGGCTACCGCGGAACTGGGAGTTCTGGCAGGAGCTGACCGTATCGAAGGGACGCTGTTTGGAAACGGGGAGCGTACCGGCAACGTGGATATTATTACGATGGGCATGAATATGTTCTCCCACGGAGTGGATCCGAGGCTTGATTTTTCAGATATGAAGCGTCTCAGAGAGACTTATGAAAGGTTGACAGGAATGCATGTATATGAGCGCCAGCCGTACGCAGGAGATCTGGTGTTCACTGCATTTTCCGGCTCTCACCAGGATGCCATTGCCAAGGGTATGGCCTTCCGGGAGGAGAGACAGTGTGATACATGGACAGTTCCGTATCTCCCAATTGATCCGCAGGATGTGGGGAGACAGTATGATTCGGACGTGATCCGTATTAACAGCCAGTCCGGCAAGGGCGGCGTAAACTATATTCTGAAGCAGAGCCACGGCATCAACCTGCCGCAGGAGATGCGGGCAGAGGTGGGATATCTTGTGAAGGATGTGTCCGATAAGGCCCACAAGGAGTTGACGCCCGACTGGGTATACCAGATCTTCTCAGATCACTATATCAATACCAAGCCGGTGTTCCATATTGACGAGTGTCATTTTAAACAGGCCAACGGCATTACCGCAGAGGCAACCATCCACCATGAGGGTGAGGACCGTGTCATTACCGCTATGGGAAATGGGCGTCTGGATGCGGTGAGCAATGCTATTAAGCAGTATTTTAATATCAGCTATGAGCTGACATTCTATGAGGAGCATTCTCTGACCAAGGGGTCTTCTTCTAAGGCAGTTGCCTACGTGGGCCTGGTCTGCAAGGGCAAGACCTTCTGGGGAGCAGGGATCGATGCGGATATTATCAAGGCATCCATTGAGGCGCTGATCGTTGCGGTCAATAAGCTGGATGATATCGGGACGGCAGAGGCATGCAAGGATGCCAGGATGATCGAGATTATGAATTACATCCAGGCAAATTATATCGACGTTACGCTGGATGACCTTGCAGATAA
>CANSCI010000109.1 GCA_947645355.1 uncultured Dorea sp.
ACTTCGCCGGAGGAAGAAAAGGCAGTAGATCAGATCGTGGAAGAGGAATGCAGAGAATATGGAGTCACCGCTGCGTCCGGAATAAGATTCCACGAAGGAGGCATAACGGCGGAACTTCACAACGATCATTTTGAGATCCTCTCATCCTCCTTTTCTTACAGCGGGGAAGGGCTGTGCGAACTTCATCTGATTCCGGCTGCAGACTATAATGAAATGGAACACAGAGATGTAACTTTGAAAGCCGGTGAGGTTCTGATTTATGCGCCCCAGGGAGCCTATGGGAAGGAGCATATGAAGTTGGCGGGGAAATCCTTTAAGGTCAAAGAGGAATTGAAGGAGTGTAAGATCGAACCCCTGAATCAGTCCGGTCTGGTGGACAAATACTATATTATGTTCCAGGATTTGGATGCCATAAAAGGGATCATGCGGGAAGCAGAGGAAGGGAGCAGCTTTGAAGAGGAAGTGAAGGAGGAGGTGTTTAATATATCCTATATCACCCGGATGGATTTTGCTGGGGGACAGCATGAGAAGATGGAAGTGCAGAAAGCAATCGGAACGCGTCTGAGGGAAGAACTCTCAGCTGTAAATGTAGAATCCAGAGAACTCAGCAAAGAAAGCTTCTATGCTCTGTACGGCGGACTTTTATTTATTGGCATCTATCTTGGGCTTTTGTTTCTGATGGCAACAGTTCTTATCATCTATTACAAACAGATCTCAGAGGGATATGACGACAAGGAACGTTATCAGATCATGCAGAAGGTGGGCATGAGCAAACGGGAGGTCAGACGTTCCATAAGA
Source organism: uncultured Dorea sp. (assembly GCA_947645355.1). Classification (GTDB taxonomy): domain Bacteria; phylum Bacillota; class Clostridia; order Lachnospirales; family Lachnospiraceae; genus Dorea_D. The sequence goes on from CANSCI010000109.1 coordinate 799, forward strand.
AGCCAGGTGCTGCTTGTGTTCTTTCTGCCGCTGCTTACAGCAATCATCCATATCCTGGTGGCATTTAAGGTGATCACAAAGCTTCTGATCGTATTAAATATGGTAAATGTTCCTTTATTTGCCGGATGTACGGCGGTGACAGTGGCAGTGTTTGCAGTATTTTACGCAATTGTATATGGAGTTACGGCAAGAGAATATTATAAGATTGTGAATTAAGAATTTGACGCCGGAGACAGGGTGGTGTTATGCCAGATGCTGCGGCTTACGCGAGAAGGCGGGACTGATGATCGGTTCCGTCTTTTCCTGTGTGCAGTTCTTTTTTCTAATTAATTATTTTGTAACAAAAATGTTATGAAATATTAACATTATTTGAGTATTCTATCACGGTGCATAATATTTTGTCGTATTATGGAGTTTTTTGTATGAAAAGTAAAGCAACATGCGGCAAATATGCTTGGAGAGGTAGATGTATGATGAAGAGATGCATGAGGTATATAGGAGTAATAAAATACATACTGCTGCTTTTCTTGCTTGTATTTATTGTAAAGCTGTTAAGCAGCGGGGATATCAGCAAGGCAAAGCCTGAGACTGTAGCTGAGGCTGTGACGAAGGCTTTGGATATGAAGGAACTGTCACAGGCCGACAACCGTATGGTCAAGAGGCTTTATGGCCTGAATGCCAATGATTATGCCGGCGTGTTCCTCTATGTGTCAGATTCTAACATGAAAGTAGAAGAACTGCTCATCGTTAAGCTGAAGGATACAGAACAGGCCGGGCAGGTAGAGGCGGCCATCAACACGAGGCTCGACAGCCAGCTTACCAGTTTTGAGGGGTATGGACCGGAGCAGTGCAAGCTTCTGAACGACCATGTCCTTGATATAAAAGGAAATTATATTCTGTATGTGGTAAATAAAAAAGCAAAAGGGGCAGACAAAGCATTTCAGAAAAGTCTGTAGGAGAGAAAAGTTATGATTTTCAGCAGTGTATTTTTTATGTTTATGTTTTTGCCAATTACGCTTCTTCTCTATTTTATAGTTCCAAGGGCGTTTAAAAATGTGGTGATTTTATTTGTAAGCCTTATTTTTTATGCGTGGGGAGAACCGGTCTATGTACTGCTTATGCTTTTCAGCATTGTGTACAATTATGTATGCGGGTTGGAAATTGATTACAACCGAAAGCATGGCCGCAGCAGGAAGGCAAAATTCGCGTTTATTATGTCAGTAGCCGTAAATCTGGGTATTTTAGGATTTTTTAAATATTATGGGTTCCTTTTGGAGAATATAAATGCCATACTTCCGATCGAGATTCCCTACAAAGCGCTGCCGCTTCCTATCGGTATTTCATTCTACACGTTCCAGACATTGTCCTATGTGATTGACGTGTATCTTGATAAAGTGGCTGTCCAGAGAAATATCATTTATTTCGGAGCTTATATTTCTATGTTCCCGCAGCTGATCGCAGGACCGATCGTAAGATATTCCGACGTGGAACAACAGCTTGCGAATCGCCGGGAGTCACGGGCGAAGTTCGGGGACGGTGTGGCGTGGTTTCTGCGCGGGCTTGGAAAAAAGGTTCTGCTGGCTAATAATATAGGAGTGGCATATGAGGCCATCGCAGCCCTTCCGGCGGGGGAGATGTCTGTGCTTTCCGCATGGATCGGCTGTGCGGCTTATACGTTCCAGATTTATTTTGATTTCAGCGGATATTCAGACATGGCAATCGGTCTTGGGAAGATGTTCGGGTTTGATTTTATGAAAAACTTTGATTACCCTTATACCTCCACCAGTATTACAGAATTCTGGCGGAGATGGCATATTTCTCTTGGCTCCTGGTTCCGGGAATATGTGTATATCCCCCTTGGAGGCAACCGGGTCAGCCGGCCCAAGGCGATCCGCAATATATTCGTGGTATGGTTCCTGACCGGATTCTGGCATGGAGCCGCATGGAACTTTATTTTCTGGGGCGTCTACTATGGACTTTTACTGTTTTTAGAAAAATATGCTTTAAAGAATGTGTTGGAGCGCCTTCCGAAGGTGGTTAAGCATGTGTACACGATGATTTTTGTTATGATCGGGTGGGTGCTGTTTTTCTCTCCGGGTATGGGAAGTGCCGTGAAGTATATCGGTGTTATGTTCGGAATCGGGGCAGGCGGGTTTGCAGATGGAACAGCAGTCTATTATCTGTTTAATTATTTTATTCTGTTTGTGCTTTCCATTGTGTGCTCGATCCCGTATACATATAAGAAGTTTACACAGTTTGCATTTGGAAAGAAGCAAGATCATTTTAAGGCTGCAATGGTATGCTATGTATTGATATTTCTGTTGTCGACGGCATATCTGGTAAATGCAACCTATAATCCATTCTTATATTTTAGATTTTAGGAGTGAAAGATGGAGAGGGATCAGAAGAAAACAGACCAAAAAAGGAACGATCGAAGAAAAGAGCAGAAAAGGCTCCGCCATAAGCGGCAGTCAGAACTGTGCCGCCGCATGGCCAGGATTTTTGTGGTTGTCTTGGGGGTATTTCTGGCGGTTAATATCGTAAAGCCGAAGAAGGAGTTTTCAGATTCTGAAAACCGGATGCTTGCCAAGCGCCCGCAGTTAACGTGGGAGTCTATAAAAAGCGGCAAATATATGACGGAATTTGAGACTTATGTATCGGATCAGTTTTTCCTTAGGAATCAGTGGATCAGCCTGAAGCTTTATGAGGACAAGTTTCTGGGCAAAAAGGAATCCAACGGGGTGTACCTTGGCAAGAGAGGCTACTTGATGGAAAAGCCGGATGAGCCGGACTGGAAAAATGTTAAGAGAAATGTGGCGGCCATCGGGGAATTTGCCGGACGGCACTCGGAGATCCCGGTGTATATGGCGCTGGTTCCTAATGCGGCCTACATCTTAAAGGATAAGATGCCTGCAAACGCACCGGTAAGGGATCAGTTAAATGATATTGAGAGAGTGGAAAAGATGGCCGGCGACGCCGTAAAGTCCATCGATGTTGCTGATGCTATGAAAAAGCATTCCTCCGAGGAGATCTATTACAAGACAGATCACCACTGGACAAGCCTCGGGGCATATTACGGATTTGAAAAGATTGCAAAGGACATGAAGATTGACGGCCTTGAGACAGAGTACAAGGTTCATGTGGTGAGCGGGGATTTTCAGGGGACGCTGGCGTCCAAAAGCGGATATCACGGTTCCAGAGATGCAGTGTCTGTGTATGAGCCGAAGAATCTGAAGTCAGATTATATTGTCCTGTATACGGAGGAGGGAAAGAAGAGTACCTCTATCTATGACAGCAAATGTCTGAAGGAGAAGGACAAATATACCGTATTCTTCGGCGGCAACCATGCAAGGATTGATATCAGCACTACGCAGATGTCAAGGAAGAACCTGCTGTTGTTCAAGGATTCCTATGCCAACTGCATGGTGCAGTTTCTGCTTCCGTATTATCAGAATATTATTGTGGTGGATCCAAGATATTTTTATGATAGTGTGGACAGTATTATTGACAGCTATAGTATTACAGATGTATTGTTTTTATATAATGTAAATACATTTCTCGGGGATAATTCCATTGCAGATGTGCTGATTCAGGAGGAGCCGGAAGAAAACGCCGTCCAGGAAGAAGACGGCGGCCAGGGTGAAGAGGACGGCGGCCAGGATGGCGAAGACAGCAGTCAGGACGGCGGCGGCCAGGAAGAAGATTCGGAAGACAGTCAGGATCAGGATCCAGAATAAAACAAGTAGTGAGGAGGAAAGGGACATGACAAAAGCAGGTGAAAGAGAAGCCGTAAAGGTGGAGCATGTAAACGGAGGTGCAGGTTATATCCTGAAGGAAGGGCTTATGGATGGGGAGCAGCTGGGGGAGCACTGTAAGATGTTCAGCCGGGTGACATTGCCGGCGGGCTGCGAACTTGGACATCATGAGCACCACGGGGAGACGGAGACATACTATATTCTGTCCGGGAAAGGAATCTATGAGGATAATGGCACGGAGATTCCGGCTGAGGCGGGGGATGTATTTTTCTGCAAGGACGGAGACGGCCACGGGATCAGGAATGCCGGGGACGAGGATGTTGTGTTTGTGGCCTTAATCCTTAAGAAATAAGTTTATATCAGAAAATATGAGAATAAAATCTATATCATTGTCGAAAGGCTGTATGCGGCCGGGCAGTGATATAGATTTTTTTTGTTTTCTGGATAAGATTATCTTTAGAAATTCTTTTGTTTTTCCGGATGCCTGTCTTAAGATTTATTGGTTATAGTTGTTTTAACGTGACAGGACAAAGAAAGGAGACATAAAGACTCGTATGAATGTGCAGGAACTTACACAGTATTTTTCTCAATATGGAGCCGTTGTGGTTTTTCTGATCGTATTGCTCGAATATATGAATCTTCCGGGGTTCCCGGCGGGCGTTATTATGCCCCTTGCAGGAATATGGGCGGCGAAAGGGGACGTAAGCTTTCCGGCAGTTCTGGCGTTATCGGTGGCGGCGGGGCTTCTGGGAAGCTGGGCGCTTTATTTTCTCGGAAGACTTGGCGGAGAGCCTTTCTTCCGGTTCTATGTGAAGAAATTTCCGAAGCAGAAGGATCTGATTGAGCGGAACCTTGAGGCGCTCCGTAAGAAAGGAGCCTACGGAGTCTTTGTCAGTAAACTGATCCCCATGCTCCGGACACTGATCTCTATACCGGCGGGAATGATATCCTTAAATTTTGCAAGTTATACGGTAAGTTCACTGCTGGGGGTGTTTGTGTGGAATCTGGTGTTTGTCGGCGCCGGGTATTTCTTCGGTGATGCGGTGTGGGGGATGCTTGCGTGAGATTGACTTTAAGAGGAGTGAGGACATGAAGATTGCAATGATGACAAATAACTATAAACCGTTTATCGGCGGGGTACCGATCTCTGTAGAGAGGCTTTCGCAGGGGCTTAGGATTCTGGGACATGAGGTCTGTGTATTTGCACCGGAGTATGAGGAAGCCGACCGGGAGGAAGATGTGGTTCGCTGCGGCCTGGGCAGGCACCGGATGGGAAATGGGATGGCCGTTCCCAACATTCTGGACAGGCGGATCCGCAAGGAATTCGAGGCAAGGGAATTTGACCTGATCCATGTGCATCAGCCGATGTTGATGGGCAATGCTGCCTGGTGGTACAGCAGGAAATATTCTATACCGCTGGTGTTTACCTGGCATACAAGGTATGAGGCGTATCTGCATTACCTGAGGATTTTTTCAGATCTGAATGAAAACCAGAGGATCCGGCGCTCGATATATGAGAAATGTAAAGCAGGACTTCCGCATTATATGAATGCCTATGCCAACAGATGCAGTATGGTCTTTGCTCCGTCCGGGGATATGGAGGATTATTTGAAGCTGCAGGATGTCACTGTGCCGGTCAGGGTTCTGCCTACAGGGCTCTCACAGCAGTCCTTTGTGAAGGATGAAGGCCGTTCTGAAGAACTCCGCAGACAGTATCTTGGCAACAGGAGATACTTGCTGTGTACGGTCTCCAGGATCGAAAAGGAGAAGAATCTGTATTTTCTTCTGGATGCTGCAGGGCGGCTTAAAGAGGAGATGGGGGCTTGTTTTCTTCTGATTGTGGCAGGTGAGGGAAGTGAGCGCGGGGCCTTGGTCCGCTACGCAGAGGAGTCGGGTATTTCCGACGTGGTGCGCTTTATCGGCGGCGTGCCCAATGAGGAGGTAAAGGATTATTTGTTTGCCAGCGACTTGTTTTTATTTGCATCGAAATCAGAGACGCAGGGGATTGTGCTTGCGGAGGCAATGGCGGCGGGGCTTCCTGTGGCGGCCGTCCGGGCCTGCGGTGTCAATGATATTGTAAAGGACGGTGAAAACGGGAGCTTAAGCGGGGAAGATAAGGAGGCGTTTGCCGGGAATGTATGCAGGATCTTAAAGGATCAGGACTACCGGGAGCGTCTGAAGGAGGAAGCCAAAAAGACTGCACAGCACTATCGGATAGAGAACGTTGCGAAGGAGGCTGAGGCCGGTTACATCCTGGCTTGTAAGATGGACGGAGAAAGGAGGAGCGGACAAGGTGGATATCAGAGCTATCGGGCAAAGAATATTAAGCCGGATCTTTTACATTTATTTAAAATGTCTTGAGTATACGGTGCGGATCGAGTGGGTACACCCGGAGGTGTTTACCGGGCATCATGTGGCGGGGTTCTGGCATGAGGACAGCTTTGCCATGAATCTGGTGCTCCGGGCAGTGACCGGCAGGGGGAATAAGATGTCTGTGCTGGTAACAGGGGATGCCAGAGGAGAGTATATCAAATATATGGCTGAAAAATGCGGCGGGGATGCCATTCGTATTGGTTATGGGTTCGGTGATCTTGGCACAATCCATGATATCCTCAGTGTGCTTAAGGAGCCGGAGAGAAGTGTGGCAATTGCCATGGACGGGCCGCTGGGGCCGAGGCATATCCCAAAGAAAATGACGTACTTCCTGTCGGAAAAGGGGGAGGTTCCTCTGGTGGGGGTGACGCTTGACTATTCCCGCAGGCTCTCTCTGGACGGCAGATGGGATCATTACCGGATCCCGCTTCCGTTTGCCAGGATCACGGTGCGGTTTGACAATTACGGTATTGTATCCACGAAGCATGTACCCCAGATCCGGACATACCTTTCGGGGCAGTGTGCCGTCCGTGCGGGCGAGGAGATCGGCGGGCTGCCGTCCGGATGTCGCTGTACGCTCAAAGCTCCAGCTGTGCAGGCACTTGATCAGAGGTGCGGGAAAGGATATCTTTAAGCTGCATCAGGACTTCATGTGCAGAACTGCAGAGAATCCAGAGGCTTCTGATGCATCGAGGGTGATAATGTAGTATAATAAACGACAGTATAACTTTAAAACAGGATAAAAGAGGGAACGAAAATGGAAACAAATCATGTACTTGTGGTGGAGGACGATAAGGAGATCCGCCAGGGTGTAAAGATATATCTGAAAAGTAAAGGCTATGAGGTCAGTGAGGCAAAGGACGGCCTCGAGGGGCTTGAGGTCATCGAAAAAGAGGAGATCCATCTTGCGATCGTGGATGTGATGATGCCCCGGATGGACGGGATTACAATGGTGATGAAGCTTCGGGAGAAGCACGATTTTCCGGTGATCTTTTTGTCCGCCAAGTCCGAGGAGGTGGATAAGATCATGGGACTTGATATGGGGGCAGACGACTATGTAACCAAGCCTTTTACTCCTATGGAGCTGCTGGCAAGGGTGAACTCACAGCTTCGAAGATACCGGAAGTTCATGGAGAAGCTGGAGACGAAGGAAGAAAAATCCAATATCTATGTGATCGGCGGGCTGGAACTGAATGAGGACACAAAGGAGGTGTCTGTGGACGGTGAGGCAGTGAAGGCAACGCCCACAGAATATAAAATCTTACTTTTATTGATGAAACATGCAGGCAGAGTCTTTTCGGCGGAGGAGATCTATGAGTGGGTGTGGAATGAGCGTGCAGTAAATACAGATACGATTATGGTGCATGTACGCAATATCCGTGAGAAGATCGAGATCAACCCGAAGGAACCCAAATATTTGAAGGTGGTGTGGGGAGTTGGATACAAAATTGAAAAACAGGCATAGTTTATTTATGGTATTACTGATCGGATACCTGATGTTTATTACGGCGCTTCTTGCAAGCGGCTTTTATGCGACGATGAGCGCCGCGGGGGAGAGCATTCTGGCTGCGTTTGCCGCCTCGGGCGCCTCGGCATGGATATTTCCGCTGATCAGGCCTTTTTATACAGGAAATGAGAGCGTATTCAAGGCGCCTTTTGAAGTGGCGGCGGGTATCGGCGCGGCGGTATTTC
>CANSCI010000110.1 GCA_947645355.1 uncultured Dorea sp.
AATATATGGGAAAAAACAAGCGCAGACTTGGAATGGAGAATGAGCAGAAGGCCGGGAAATATCTGGAGAAAGCCGGGTATGAGATACTGGAATATAATTATCGGTGCAGAGCCGGTGAGATAGATATTGTGGCGAGAGACGGTAGGTATCTGGTGTTCTGCGAAGTGAAATACCGCTCTGGTTTCGGAAGCGGCCATCCTTTAGAGGCAGTGGATTACAGGAAACAGAGGGTTATATCTAAATGTGCGCTTTATTACCTGACAGGGAAGGGACTGCAGGATGTGCCATGCAGATTTGACGTGGTCAGTGTGCTGGAGGATGAGATTTCTGTAGTCAGGAATGCATTTGATTTTGCAGGCATTTAATTTTTATACGCCTGCTTTTAAGGATCTGCGGTATTTGGGCGGATTTTTTCGTGTGATGGAAGCTTACGGATGGGGATGCGGAAAGGAATCGATAGAATTTATGGGATTGGGAATAAAATATAAAAATAACGAGCATATTTTTGATGAGAAGATTAAGAACGGTGTACCATTTCTTTCTTATCCGCTTATTGAAGATACCGGTATTGTGCGGCACGGGTTCTCTACCAGGCTGGGAGGTGTCAGCAAAGGACACTGTGCTGCGATGAACATCAGCATTACAAGAGGCGATGATCCTGAGGCTGTTGCGGAAAATAAAAGGCGGATTGCGGGGGCGATCGGCGTATCTCCCGGAGATCTGACATTTACCCATCAGACCCATACGACCAATGTGGCGGTTGTGAGAGAAGAGGATCGGGGCGGACGGTTTATGGAGACGGACGGGATGGTTACTGACGTGCCGGGCATCTGTCTTGTGACCTTTTATGCTGATTGTGTGCCGCTCTTTTTTGTAGATCCTGTCAGAGGTGCCGTCGGCCTCAGCCATTCCGGATGGCGCGGGACAGTGGGCAAGATAGGGAAGGTAACGGTTGAGCGGATGACAGCAGAGTATGGGACAGATCCGAAAGATGTAATCGCAGCAATCGGGCCGTCCATCTGTCAGGATTGCTATGAGGTCAGTGAAGATGTGATAGAAAAGTTCCGGGAGGCTTTTGACGAAAGGATCTGGACTGACTTGTTTTATCAGAAACCAGACGGGAAATACCAGCTGAACCTGTGGAAAGCGAACGAGGCAGTATTTTTGGAGGCGGGGCTTCAAAAGGAGCACATTGCAGTGACCAATGTATGTACACATTGTAATCCGGATCTTTTGTTCTCCCACAGGGCGGCCGGAGAAAAGAGGGGAAACTTAAGTGCATTTCTTGCACTAAAAGATTGAAAACAATGGATAGATGATTAATTCTTACGACGAAAGTCAGAAAGGGGGAGTGTTTATGGACGGGGCAGCTGCAGCAGAAGAGGTGGCAGAGGTGGCCGGCAATACGGTGGAGGAGGTCAATCAACTGACCGAATATATAAAGGAGAATATACCGGCTATGCTCGGATTTGGGATGAAAGTCATCCTGGCTCTGGTGTTTTTCATTCTGGGCCGGATCATTATTAAGTGGATCCGCAGGATTGTAAGGCGTTCCCTGGAGCGTTCTAAGGCAGATAAGGGTGTAGAGCAGTTTGTGGACTCTCTGCTGAAATTTATCCTTTACTTTTTGCTTCTGTTCAGTATTGCTACAAAGTTCGGGGTAGATACGGCATCGGCGGCAGCGCTTATTGCATCCGGCGGCGTCGCGCTGGGGCTGGCCCTTCAGGGGAGCCTTTCTAATTTTGCCGGGGGCGTGCTGATCCTGCTTTTAAAGCCTTTTGAGGTGGGGGATTATATTATTGAGGATACCAACAAGAACGAAGGAACAGTAAAGGAGATTCAGATTTTCTATACGAAGCTTTGTACCATTGACAATAAGACGATTGTCATCCCAAACGGGATACTGACCAACAACAGTCTGACCAATGCAACTGCCGGGGATGAGCGCAGGCTGGATCTTAAGATCGACATTTCCTATGATGCGGATCTTAAGAAAGCGAAAGCTCTGATCGAAAGAATATTGCTGGAGGATGAGGCAGTTCTGAAGGACGAGGAGATCAATGTGTTTGTGGATTGTCTGGGAGAAAGTTCTGTGGTGATCGGGGCGAGAGCCTGGACAAAGAATGAGACATTCTGGCCGGCGAGATGGAGGATTCTTGAGAAGATAAAGGAACAGTTTGACGAGAACAGAATTGAGATTCCTTACAGGCAGCTTATGGTGCACATGGCGGAGAAATAAAAAGTACAAAAGACAGAATAAACCCGCAGGCTGTAGGATAAAGCCTGCGGGTTTTATAAGCTGGAAATCGGACTTGAACCGACGACCCCTTCATTACGAGTGAAGTGCTCTACCGACTGAGCTATTCCAGCACAATATGAGAGTGACAACTGAGATAACAGCGGCCACAAATAATATTATAACGAATTTAAAAAGTTTTGCAAGAACTTTTTTGAATAAACAGGAATATTTAGCAAAAGTAAGAAAAATATGTAGGCAGGAGGTGCTTTCTGCATCTCCTGTGCTGCCTTCTATAACTGTTTAAAGGCCTGTGAAAAAGACGATTTTAGAATCGGTGCAGGCACCACTTCTCCAGCAGATTAATCAGAGAATACAGAAGTGTTGCCATTATGCATAAAAGGACAATGCTCATCAGGAGCCAATCCATCTTAAATACCTGGCTGGAGTAGATGATCAGATATCCGAGACCGTTCCTCGCAGCCAGAAATTCGCCGATGATCACGCCTACCAGACAAAGCCCGATGTTGACCTTCATGTTGCTGATGATGGCCGGCAGGGAACTTGGAAGGACCACCTTGGTAAGTGCCTGGATTTTATGCCCCTGCAGGGTGTAGATCAGCTTGATTTTCCCGGGATCTACTGTGGTAAAGCTTGCATACAGATTCAGGATGCTCCCGAAAATAGCTACCGACATCCCGGCTACAATGATGGTCGTTGTATTTGCCCCCAGCCATACGATCAAAAGCGGCGCCAGGGCAGACTTTGGGAGGCTGTTTAAGACGACCAGGTAAGGGTCGAGGATCTCAGAGAGCTTGGTGCTGAACCACAGGGCTACTGCCACCAGGATACTGATGGCAATTACAAGCAGGAAGCTTAAGATCGTCTCATACAGCGTAACGCCTATGTGCAGGAAAATGCTTTTGTCCAGAGTCATTTCCCAGAAGCAGGTGGCTATTTTCGAGGGACTGCTGAAGATGAAGGAATCAATGATCCCTACATTGGCAGTAAACTCCCAGATAAATAAAAAGCTCAGAAGAATCAGGATTCTGGAGATCCGGACGATTCGCTTATGCTTCTGGTGTTTTTTCAGATACTGCAGCTGGCTTTTTGACAGATCACTCATCCAAATTCAGCTCCTTCCATATCAAGTTGAAATATGTTTTAAATTCAGGGGCATTTCGCCGGTTCAGAGGTGTATCCTGTTCAAGGTCGAAAATGAGGGGGATTGTCTGTTTCATGACAGCCGGACGTTTGGAGAGGATAATAACGCGGTCTGCCAGGGAGATTGCCTCGGAGAGGTCATGGGTGACGAGGATCGCGGATTTCTCCTCCTTGCGGATGATCTGGCCGATATCGTCCCCTACATTCAGGCGAGTCTGATAGTCGAGAGCCGAGAATGGTTCATCCAGCAGAAGCAGATCCGGCTCCAGCACGAGAGTGCGGATCAGGGCAGCCCGCTGGCGCATTCCCCCGGAAAGCTCGGAGGGTCTTGCATTTTCAAATTTTTTAAGTCCATACAGATCCAGAAGGTCATGGGCTTTTTCCTTTGTTCTTGCGGTCAGCATATGCTGTACTTCCAGTCCCAGAATTACGTTGTTGTATATTGTCCGCCATTCAAAGAGCTCATCGTGCTGCAGCATATAGCCTACATTGGTCGTGCTTTCCCGTAAGTATTTTCCATTAATCTTTATCAGCCCTTTTTCCGGCTCTATCAGTCCTGCGATCAGTGACAGAAGCGTGGATTTTCCACATCCGGAAGGGCCTACGACAGACACAAACTCGCCTTTGTTCAGGCAAAAGGAGATGTCCGTAAGTGCAGGTGTTTCCCCATCCAGTGTGTGATAGGCGTAGTGGATGTTTTTGAGTTCTAATACTTGTTCCATAATGGCCTCCAACAGGGAATATATATTATTTTATGTAAATGCAGGAAATAAGTGAGAGAATACTACTTGTCATAATGTGTCAGAAAAGTTATAATTTCAAAAGAATCTGTGGATCTGGCGAAAGGGAAGAGACGTATATGAATTATCAGAGAGAATTGGATAAATTAGTGAAAAAGCTGTCCGAGGAAGGGTGCGTGCCAAAGCTTTTGCTTCACAGCTGCTGTGCACCCTGCAGCAGCTATGTGCTGGAATATCTGAGTAATTATTTTGAGATCACGGTTTTCTATTATAACCCGAATATTTTCCCGGAAAGTGAATATACCAAAAGGATCTGGGAGCAGCAGATGCTGATAGATAAGCTGCCGTCAAAAAATCCGGTTTCGTTTATGGCAGGGCGTTATGACAGAGAACGTTTTTATGAGATGGCAGAAGGGATGGAGCATATTAAAGAGGGCGGTGCGCGCTGCCTTAGATGTTATGAGCTCCGCCTGCGGGAGACGGCAGAGATCGCCTCAAATGCCGGCTTTGATTACTTTACCACGACTCTGAGCATCAGTCCGCTTAAAAATGCCGCAAAATTAAATGAGATCGGCTTAAGGCTTGCCAAGGAATTTGGTACTGCCTATCTGCCGTCGGATTTTAAAAAGAAAAATGGCTATAAACGTTCCATCGAATTGTCGAAGCTGTACGGGCTGTACCGGCAGGATTACTGCGGGTGTGAGTTTTCCATGGAAAAGCCGGAAAAGAAGCCGGGAAAGAAACAATAATGTTTGATTCTGTATAAAAATATGGTAAAATCGTTTCATGTATAATATTTACCCTGCAGTACAGCGGAGTATGGTTTTTCTGTATGCAGGGGTACAGGAAAAGGAGAGAAGACATATGGCACAGTTATGGGGCGGCCGTTTCACCAAGGAGACGGATCAGCTGGTATATAATTTTAATGCATCGATCTCATTTGACCGGAGATTGTATGCACAGGATATTAAAGGAAGCATTGCCCATGTGATGATGCTTGCAAGGCAGGGGATATTGACGGAGGAAGAAGAAGAACAGATCCTCGGAGGACTTCAGGGGATCTTAAATGACGTCCAGTCAGGAAAGCTTGAGATTACGGAGGAATATGAGGATATCCACAGCTTTGTGGAGGCGGCATTAATCAGCCGGATCGGGGACGCAGGCAAAAAGCTTCATACCGGAAGGAGCCGCAATGACCAGGTGGCTCTGGATATGAAGCTTTATATAAGAGACGAGATAGAAGCGCTGGATACTTTGATCCAGGAACTTCTTCTTGCCGTTCTGGCGGTCATGAAAGAGAATGTGGATACGTATATGCCGGGATTTACCCATCTTCAGAAGGCACAGCCGATTACGCTGTCCCATCATATGGGTGCATATTTTGAGATGTTTAAGAGGGATCACGAGCGGCTGAGGGATATTTACCGCAGGATGAATACCTGTCCCCTTGGATCGGGGGCACTGGCAGGAACTACTTATCCGCTGGACCGGATGTATACGGCGAAGCTTTTAGGGTTTGACGGTCCTGCCTTAAACAGCATGGACGGTGTATCAGACCGGGATTATCTGATAGAACTTCTGTCAGCCCTTTCCATGGTCATGATGCATCTGAGCCGGTTTTCCGAGGAAGTCATTCTCTGGAACAGCAATGAGTACCAGTTTGTGGAGATTGATGATGCCTACAGTACCGGAAGCAGCATTATGCCGCAGAAAAAGAATCCGGACATTGCAGAACTGGTGAGAGGCAAGACCGGAAGAGTTTACGGCGCACTTCAGGCGCTCCTTACTACGATGAAAGGGATTCCTCTTGCGTACAATAAGGATATGCAGGAGGATAAGGAGTGGGTATTTGACGCTGTCGATACGGTTAAGGGATGTATTGCGCTGTTTACAGGCATGCTGAAAACCATGGAGTTTCGGAAAGACCGCATGGAGGAGAGTGCAAAGCAAGGGTTTACCAATGCAACAGATGCGGCGGATTATCTGGTGAACCATGGTGTTGCGTTCCGCGACGCACACGGTATTGTAGGGCAGCTGGTGCTTCTGTGTATTGAAAAAGGAATGTCTATGAATGACCTGCCTCTTTCTGAATACCAGGCGGTCTGTCCGGTGTTTGAGGAGGATATCTATGAGGCAGTCAGCCTAAAGACCTGTGTGGATAAGAGAATTACTACAGGGGCTCCGGGAAGGGATGCCATGTGTGAAATGATCGCCGCCTGCCAGGCTTATATGGATGCCTATTAAGATGCTGAAAACGATAGAAAAATAGGATAGAAATGAAAATAGAAGAATGTGACTGGAGGAACTATAAAATGGATCAAAAATTAAAAGTAGGAATCTTAGGTGCTACAGGGATGGTGGGACAGCGTTTTATTACGCTGCTTGACGGTCATCCGTGGTTTGAGGTGGTGACGGTGGCGGCAAGCCCAAGGTCTGCCGGCAGGACTTATGAGGAAGCAGTGGGAGACCGCTGGAAAATGACAGTTCCGATGCCGGAGGCTGTAAAGAAGCTTGTGGTGGCCAATGTCAATGAGGTTAAGAAGGTTGCCTCAGGCGTGGATTTTGTGTTCAGCGCCGTAGATATGACGAAGGATGAGATCCGGGCCATTGAGGAGGACTACGCGAAGACAGAGACACCGGTCGTGTCCAACAACAGTGCGCACCGCTGGACGCCGGATGTCCCAATGGTAATCCCGGAGGTTAATGCGGAACATTTTGATGTGATTGAGGCGCAGAAAAAACGGCTTGGGACGGTCAGAGGCTTCATTGCCGTAAAACCGAACTGCTCGATACAGAGTTATGCACCGTGCCTGGCCGCATGGAAGGAATTCGTGCCGAAAGAGGTAGTTGTTACGACCTACCAGGCAATTTCCGGTGCAGGCAAGACATTTAAGGACTGGCCGGAGATGGTGGAGAATATTATTCCGTATATCGGCGGCGAGGAGGAAAAAAGTGAGCAGGAGCCTTTAAGAGTGCTTGGCCGCATAGAGGACGGGCAGATCGTGAAGGCAGAACTTCCGAAGATTACCTGCCAGTGCGTGCGTGTTCCTGTTCTAAACGGGCATACGGCGGCTGTATTTGTTAATTTCGAGAAAAAGCCGACGAAAGAGCAGCTGATTGAAAAAATCGTGAATTTCCGCGGATTTCCGCAGGAGGCAGGGCTTCCCAGTGCACCGGGGCAGTTTATCCGGTATATGGAGGAGGACAACCGTCCGCAGGTACAGCAGGATGTAGATTATGAAAACGGGATGGGGATCTCTATCGGCAGGCTGAGGGAGGATGCCATGTTCGACTACAAATTTATCGGGCTCTCTCACAACACGGTGAGAGGAGCGGCAGGCGGCGCAGTGCTCTGTGCTGAGGCTCTGACCGCCAAAGGACTGATCCGGGCAAAATAAGGAAAAGGAATGGAGACGAAGGAAATGGAAGGAATGGAACGGGAGATTTTAAGATTCACACAGAACAGGGAATTGTCCTGGCTTGAATTTAACAGGAGGGTACTGGAGGAAGCAAGAGATATTACAGTGCCGCTTTTGGAGAGACTGAAGTTTGTCGCAATTTTCACCAGTAATCTGGATGAGTTTTTCATGATCCGTGTGGGCAGTTTGTTTGACATGGCCCATACGGATGCCAGCGCGGTGGACAGCCGTTCCGGCATGACGGCGGGCGAGCAGCTTGCAAAGATCTATGAAGCGGTGATCCCTCTTTACAAGGAGCGGGAGAAGACTTATGCAGATATCAAGAAGCAGCTGACTCCGTATGGTGTGTGCGGGCTGGACTTTAAAGAGCTTGAGCAGAATGAGAAGAAGTATGTAAAAAAATATTTTAAAGAGCAGATTCTGCCTGTCCTTTCCCCGCAGATCGTAGATGCAAACCATCCATTTCCGCATCTTTTAAATAATGAGATCTATGTTACAGCCAATTTAAAGCATAAAGAGAAGACAAAGATAGGAATTGTCCCGGTTCCGCAGTTTATCTCAGAGATCTTATATCTCCCGGGACATGATACCCGTTATATCCGCATGGAAAAGGTAATCATGGAGTATCTCAGTCTGGTCTTTGAGAAATATACAGTTTCCGATGCCAATTATATCTGTGTGACACGAAACGCAGATGTGTCCCCGGATGACGAGGCGCTGGAGGTGACGGAGGATTTCCGCAACCTGATGCAGAAAACTCTTCACAAACGCCGGAAGAT